>CANDBG010000074.1 GCA_947382875.1 uncultured Oscillibacter sp.
GCGGTGTGAAAGGACGTCCTAAAACGCCCTATCCACCACGAAGTTGGAATAGCCCGGATCTGTTTTTGAAGAGCCTCAGGAATGGAGAAGGAAAAGTGTCGTCCGCCATAGACAGCAAGGGGGATAATGTCATTTTGTTCGGCGTTCCCTGCCAATATCCGATGTCCGACGGAAGCGACAGTCTCGCTATGGTGGTTGGACTTTCTTCCAAGTATATGGGTGAAGTTCTTTTTCTGGATTCCGACAGCTCCCTGACGTATTCCTTTGTGATTCGGAAGGATGGAAGCTATGTTGTCCGGGATGACGGCGGCGGAAACAAGACGTATTTTGACCGGCTTTACAGTATTTTGGAAGACCGGCCAGAAGATGAAACAGCCCTTATTATTGACAAAATGTCGACGGCCATGGAATCAGATGAAGATTTTTCCGTGATCCTGAACGACGGTCAATCGCGCCGGCACTTGTATTGCGCCAGGCTCCCTTATTGCGAATGGTATTTGGTGACGGTTCTCCCCTTTGATAACCTTGATCATATAATCTCCGGCATGAGCAGCCGCTGGCTTACGCTGGTTTATGCCGCCTCCTTTGTGGTTGTCGGTATGCTCCTTTACATATTCTATCAATATTTGAGATTGTTCCGGAACCATGTCTCGGAATTGAAGCGCGTGAACCTGGAAATGGACGCCGCGCGGAAAGCTGCGGAAAAGGCCCAAAAGGAAGCCGAACAGGCTAACGCTGCAAAACAGGAGTTTCTTTCCAGCATGAGCCATGACATCCGCACACCGATGAATGCTATTATCGGTATGACCTCCCTGGCCCTGGGCAACACGCATAACCCGGAGCAGGTTCAGGAATACCTGCGTAAAATTACCATGTCCAGCAAACATCTGCTGGGGTTGATTAACGATGTGCTCGATATTTCAAAGATCGAAAGCGGCAACATGACTCTTAATGTCGGACCGGTTTCGCTGCGCGAGGTCATGGACAGCATCGTTAATATTATGCAGCCTCAGGTTAAGGCTAAAAATCAGCAGTTTAATGCGGTTGCTTATGAAATTCTGACGGAAAATGTGTGCTGCGACAGTGTGCGGCTGAACCAGGTGCTCATTAACCTGTTGGGAAATGCTGTGAAATTTACCCCGGAAAACGGGTCAATTCAGGTGACTGTCTACCAGGAAACGCTTCCCGAAGATACCTCTTGCGTCCGTACACATTTCCTGGTGAACGATACGGGAATCGGAATGTCAAAAGAGTACCAGAAAGTAATCTTTGATTCCTTCAGCCGTGAAGATACTACCCGTGTGCAGAAAACCGAAGGCTCCGGACTCGGAATGTCCATTACCAAGCACATTGTTGACGCGATGGGCGGTTCTATTTCCGTCCGCAGCGAACAGGGCAAGGGAAGTGAATTCCATGTGGTCCTTGACCTGGCAAAAGCTGCGGAACGGAAAGTGGAGACCATGTTCCCGGACTGGAATATACTGGTTGTGGATGGCGATGAACGGCTGTGCGTCAATACCGTCCGCACGTTGGACGCAATCGGTGTTCGTTCGGAGTGGTGCCTGAACGCTGAAAGCGCTATGGAACAACTGGAGCGGCAAAACGCTTTTCAGATCGTCCTTTTGGACTGGAAACTGTCCGGTATGGATGGTCTTGCAGCGGCTCGGGCAATTCGGGCCAAGTGCGGGGAAAAGAGTCCGGCGCTGCTGCTCGCGGCCTGTGATTGGAGCGAAATCGAAGATGATGCCAGGGAAGCGGGAATTTCCGGGTTTGTTTCGAAGCCCTTGTTTCAGTCCGCTTTGGTGGACGCCCTGAGCGTATTTGCCGGTGCGGCTGTTGAAAAAACGGACGATGCCGGAAACCCCGTCGACCGGGGACTGCGCGGAAAACATATTCTCCTGGCAGAGGATAATGAGCTGAACTGGGAGGTCGCCAGGGAATTGCTTTCGGGCCTTGAGCTGGATCTCGATTGGGCCGAAAATGGCCAGATTTGCGTTGCAAAGTTCGAAAAATCTCCCGTCGGTTATTATGACGCAATTATTATGGATGTGCGAATGCCGTTGATGGATGGATGGTTATGAAGCAACGGCGGCTATCCGTGGGATGGAACGTGAAGATGCTGGCATTCCGATTCTTGCCATGACTGCCGATGCCTTTTCCGAAGATATTCAAAAATGTTTGGAATGCGGTATGAATGACCATTTGGCAAAGCCTATTGATGTGCAGGCCCTTACCTTTAAGTTGAAGAAGGTTTTGAAATGACAAGGAATCATTCTTTTGCTTTCGTGTTCCTGCTGCTTAAAAGCTCTTTGATTCTTCTGTTTTCAAAGGTAATTGCTCTGTGAAGGATTCACAGAGCACAAAAGGGAGCCCTTTTGTGGCAATATTACTCATAATGAAAGGACGCAGAAAGATTCAATCGACTTTCTGCGTCCTTTTCGATTTCTGATTTTCAAAATCTTATTGCACAACAGCCTTTCCGTTTTCATGTGAAGGCCATTTCTGCATTTTGGTTGACATTCCCAGCAGGGGATGATATAATCCTGTTCAGGAAGGAGGTAAAATGTCAAAAAGTAAGGATTGACAGCAGAGGCGCAAAGCGGATTTGTATTCGTCCGAAGGTCGTGGGACCAGGGAGTAACGAAGAAAGACCGCCTCGCCATAACCGGCGGCAGACCCACAAATTCGCTGTGTTGGGGTGTGGTCCAACAGACCGCGCACTCGCACCCCGGCGGGTGATGACGCTATTGTTTCACATATCTGCGCAAATGTGCGGACAGTAGCTGGACGGAAAAAAGCCGCTGTCTTTTTGTTTTTTGCCGGTCAAGGCCTCTGCGCCACGTGTTTTTGCGAGAAAAGGAAGGGAGATTTCAAACATGATTGATTTTTTGAACTGGCTGAATGGCGTCCTTTGGGGGCTGCCGCTTATTGTGCTCATGTTAGCGACGGGCCTGTATTTTACCGTTCGTTCCGGTTTTTTCCAGTTCCGCTATTTCGGCTGGATTACCAAGCGCACCGTCGGGCAGATGTTTCAAAAAGACTCTGGAGACGAAGGCAAAGGTATGCTGAGTTCCTTTGAAGCCATCTCCACCGCTATCGGCGGCACGGTTGGTTTCGGCAACATTGCGGGCGTGGCTACCGCTGTGGCGGCAGGCGGCCCGGGCGCGCTGTTCTGGATGTGGCTGACCGCCTGCCTGGGCATGATTCTCAAGCAGGTCGAGGTCACGTTGGGCTGCTATTACCGTCACGTCAACGAAAAGGGCGACTACTACGGCGGTCCCACCTACTATATGGAGCGGGGCCTGGGCGAAGAACGTCACTGGAACAAGCTGTGGCTCATTCCGGCGATTATTTTCGGCGTAGGCATTTTTTCCACCTTCTTCGTAACCTCCTCCACCCTGACCGCTTCCCAGGTGGTTGCCGGCGCGTTCCACTTTGACGGCATCACCATTGGCGGCTTCAAAATCGAGGGCGTTATCATTGTCGGTGTGCTGATCTGCCTCCTGACCTTCGTCATCACCGGCGGCGGCACGAAGAAGATTGCCAGCATTTTCAGCAAGCTCGTTCCCTTTATGAGCATTCTCTATATCCTCATGGGACTGGCTATGATTCTGGTTAATATCAAAGCCGTCCCCGGCGTGATCGGCGCCATTTTCACCAACGCTTTCACCGGTACCGCTGCAATCGGCGGTTTTGCTGGCTGCGCGGTGGGCGCGATGGTCCGGATCGGCATGGCGCGCGCCGTGTACTCCAACGAAGCCGGCTGGGGCACTTCCCCCATGATTCACGGCTCCGCCAGAACCCGTCATCCTGTGGAGCAGGGCCTCTGGGGCACCTTCGAGGTCGTGTTTGACACCTTCATCGTCTGCTCGATCAGCGGCATTTCCGTTCTCCTCAGCGGCCAGTGGACCAACGGCACCGACGGCGGCACCTTAGCCCTGAGCGCCTTCAACAGCTCTTTCGGCGCCATTGGCAGCATTCTTCTGGCCGTTATCATGGTGATCTTTACCGTTACGACCTCCGGCGGCTGGTTCACCTATTATCTGGCCGTTCTGGAACACCTCTACACCAAGGAAGGCCCCATGAAAAATGTGGTCATGAAAATTTTCTATGCCATTCGTTCCCTCCCCGGCCTGCTCTGGACCATCTATCTGGTCAAGGTCGACAACCAGGGCTTTATCTGGACCCTGGTGGACATTACTTCTGCAATTCCCACCTTTATCAACGTTGCGGTCATTTTGATTCTGTCGAACCAGTACTTCAAACTGCTGAAGGACTACAAGGCCCGTTACCTGGGAGTTGGTACGCTGGATCAGAATATGCCGCTGTTCTACGAGGACGCAGTCTCCCGCAGCAAATAATACAGCGGCCCTCCGGGGCCTTTCGGCGGAACGCCGTCTATCCATTTTCATTCAGATCAAACTAGAAAGGGGCCGGTCGGCATGAGAACCATTTATCACAACGGTGTTGTTTACACGGGAACGCTTCCCTTGATGGAAGCCTTTGTTGTCGAGGGCGATTCCTTCCTGTTCGCCGGAAGCAGCGCGGAGGCGCTGGCAATGGCGGAAGGCGATTCCCAGGTCGTGGACCTGGAAGGGCGGTTTGTGTGCAGCGGCTTTAACGACAGCCATATGCACCTGCTGAACTACGGAAGCGCCCTTCAAACCGCTCCGCTCCATGCGCACACGAGCAGCTTGACGGACATGCTGGACTGTCTGCGGAACTTTGAGGCGGCGCATCCCCACACGGGAGGCGCATGGCTGATCGGCCGCGGCTGGAACCAGGACTATTTTTCCGATACGAACCAAATGCCCAGCCGCTGGGACCTGGACAAGGCTTGTAAGGAAGTTCCGGTCTGCGCGGTCCGGGCCTGCGGCCACTGCCTGACGGTAAACAGCAAGGCGCTGGAAGTCCTCGGCGTGACGGCGGACACCCCGCAGCCCGAGGGCGGACGGATTGGCATGGAAAACGGAGAGCTGGACGGACGCTTTTATGACAACGCCATGGATCTTGTTTATGACGCCGTGCCGGTCCCGGACAAAGAGGCCCTGAAAAACATGATCCGCGCCGCATGCAAGGCCCTGAACGCTTACGGCGTCACCAGCAGCCAGACGGACGATTATTGTGTCTTCCGTAAGGTGCCCTGGGAAACGGTAAACGCCGCCTACCAGGAGCTTGAGGCGTCGGGTGAGCTGACCGTCCGGGTTTACGAGCAAAGCAACTTCACCGACCTGCCAAGTCTGCGGGCCTTTGTGGAGGCCGGAAACTGTACCGGCGTCGGAACGGACCATTTCAAGATCGGGCCGCTGAAAATGCTGGGCGACGGTGCGCTGGGACCCCGTACCGCCTACCTTTCCCGTCCTTATGCGGACGATGCGTCCACATGCGGAATTCCGGTGTTCACCCAGGAAACCATGGACGAGATGATCGGCTATGCCAACGCACAGGGAATGCAGGCGGCCGTTCACGCCATCGGCGACGCCTGTCTGGATAACGTGATTTCGGCCTATGAAAAGGCGCTAGCGGAACATCCCCGGAAGGACCACCGTCACGGCGTCGTGCATTGCCAGATTATGCGCCCGGACCAGATGAAGAAAATCGAGGAACTGGGTTTGCATATCTATGCACAGACCATTTTCCTGGACTACGACAGCCGGGTTGTGGAGACGCGCGTAGGCAAAGAACTTGCCTCCACCAGCTACACCTGGAAGAGCCTGATGAAGAAGGGCGTATCCGTAAGCAACGGCACCGACTGCCCGGTTGAACTTCCGGATGTCATGGCGTGCATTCAATGCGGCGTGACCCGGACGCCTTTGCAGGGCGATATCCCGCCGTATCTGCCGGAAGAAGCGTTTACTGTCCAGGAGGCGCTGGACAGCTACACCATCCGCGGCGCGGAGGCCAGCTTTGAGGAGGACCGCAAGGGCCGCATCCAGCCGGGTATGCTGGCGGACTTTGTTGTTCTGGCGCAGAACCCCTTCGAGACCGCGCCGGAACATCTGAAAGATGTGAAGATTCTTGCCACGTATCTCGGCGGCGAAAAAGTATTCGGCTGACGCAAATCTGCATCATTTTCTGAAAACGGACTGCCTGTGGGTTTTTCCGCAGGCAGTCTTTTTCCGGCCGACAGGCGATATTTCTCATGTTTTTGTGAGAAAATCTTGAATTTCCGTGTTTTCTGTGTTATACTACATGAAATTCGGCCATGAACGGAGAATGACGATGGAAGTCAATTACGATAAACTATGGAAACTGCTGATTGATAAAAAAATGAACCGTACGGAACTGAAAGACACTGCGGGAATCAGCTTCAACGTGCTGGCGAAACTGGGCAGAAATGAATTTGTATCCATGGAGAGCTTATTCAAAATCTGCTCTACCCTGAACTGCAACATCGGAGATATTGTTGATTTCTTACCGGAAAGTGAGGAGCTGCCGCAATGACGCCAGAGATGATGAAGGTACAGATGGCCCAGGTGGCCGAACTGGTTCGGGCATATCGTGAACACTATGCCCAATTTCAAAGGGCCACCTACAACGAAACACAGCTGCGCGTGGATTTTGTGAATCGCTTCTTCCGGCTGCTTGGCTGGGATGTGGACAATGAACAAGGGCTGCCTCAGCACCTGCGGGAAGTGACCCATGAGGCTACGGTTCTCGTGGAAGAAGACGGTATGCGCCGCAGCAAAAAGCCGGATTATTCCTTCAAAGTCGGTACGGAAACGCTTTTTTTTCTTGAGACAAAAAAGCCCTCTGTAAACATTGCTGCGGACGCGGCGCCGGCATTTCAGCTGCGCCGGTATGGATGGAGCGGAAACCTGAAAATTTCCGTGTTGACCAATTTTACAGACTTGTATCTCTATGACTGTTCCATACGTCCCAAGGAGGGCGATGAAATTGGCGTCGCCATGATTGCGCATTATCACTTTGATGAATATGCGGAAAAATTTGAAGAAATTTTCAATTTGCTGTCCAAGGAAGCCGTTCTGAACGGAGAGTTTGAGCGTCAGTTCGGCAATATACGCGGAGCCTTGCACCGTGAATCCTTTGACCAGTATTTCCTGGACCAAATCAGGGCCTGGCGGAATATGCTCGGTGAGGATATCCTGCGTAATAATCCCGACGTCGACATCGAAACCCTGAACCTTTTTGTTCAGCGGATTCTGAACCGGGTGATTTTCCTCCGAATCTGCGAGGACCGGGATTTTGAAAAATATGAGTCTTTGCGGACGGTTACTTCTTACCAGGGTTTGAAGAAACAGTTTGCCGCCGCCGATCAGAAATATGGCTCCGGACTGTTTGAATCCCTGGAGGAGGACCGTCTTTCCGTGTCGGACGCGGCCATCACGGAAATCCTTCAGAATTTATACTATCCAAACAGCTCCTATGAGTTTGGCGTGATTGACCCCTATATCATCGGGCAAATCTACGAATTGTTCCTGGAGGAAGCGCTGACGATTGAGGAAAACGGCCATATTGCAACCCGGGAAAAGCCGGAGGTTGTTGATTCCCAAGGCGCGGTCAACACACCCAAAAACATCACCGATATTATCATCGAAGAGACGCTGCGTCCCCTGTACGCCGGCAAGACGCCGGAGGAAACCGAAAAATACCGCATTGCAGACATTTGCTGCGGCGCGGGTAATTTTCTGCTTTCGGCCTTTGAATACATCGTGAATGACCGCATTGAGTTCTACCGTCAGCACGACGCGGAAAATGCCCTCCGGCGCGGTGACATTTATCAGCGGCCCGGCAGTACAAACTATGTTCTTGCGTACGAAAAAAAGCGGGCCATACTTCAAAACAACATCTTTGGCGTTGACATCGACCCGCTTGCCGTTGAAGTTTCAAAATTCAGCCTGCTTTTGAAGGTGCTGGAGAATTCGACCCTGGAAGAAGCGCAGGAGTTTCACCAGCGTACACGCAAAAGGATTCTTCCGAATCTGGGCAAAAATATTAAAAACGGAAACAGTCTGGTGGACCTGTCCTATGCACGCTACAACCGCTCTGTTTTCGGGAACGTGGCATTGATGAACAAGCTGAAAATGTTTGATTGGAGCGCCGCCTTCGGGAATCGCAAATTTGATGCAATTGTTGGAAATCCTCCTTATGTTCGTGTACAGAACATGGTGCACTATTCGCGGGAAGAATACGATTTTTATAAAAGCGAAGATTCTCCGTATTCCACCGCGCAGGCCGAAACCCTTGATAAATATTATTTGTTTCTGGAAAAAGGATTGGCCCTGTTAAACGAAACCGGCGTTCTGGGGTACATCATTCCGCATAAGTTCATGAACATTCGGTCTGGCGCGGAGCTGAGGACTTTGCTGACAAGTCATTCCAACGTCAGGAAAATTCTGCATTTTGGCACTCATCAGGTCTTTCAAAACCGAAGCACTTACACCTGTATTTTAGTGCTTTCCAAGCAGAGTCATTCCGAGTTTGAGATCAGTTTCGTACAGGACTGGAATCAATTTTTGTTTCATCACCAGACGGAATATCAGCTTTACCCGGCGGTCTATCTGACCAGCCAGCCCTGGGCGTTTCTGCCGCAGAATCTTGCGGCCCACTTGGAAGAGATTTCTCCTTTGTGCGTACCGCTGTCCAGTTTAGCAGATATTTTT
The DNA here is from genome assembly GCA_947382875.1 of uncultured Oscillibacter sp. GTDB lineage: Bacteria > Bacillota > Clostridia > Oscillospirales > Oscillospiraceae > Oscillibacter. The sequence goes on from CANDBG010000074.1 coordinate 8,625, forward strand.
GTAGGCGTGCAGACCAGCGCGGACCCGATTTACATTATCCATGCAGACCGAGAGGATGAATCTTTTATTTATTCGCAGAATCAACAGGGTCAGGAATTCAAAATCGAAAAGGGAATCCTGCGGAAAAGCATATATGATACACAGCTTGTCAGCTATGAAAAGATTGCAGCAAACAGTTACATCATTTTCCCATACAAAAGGAAAAACGGAAAGCCGGCTCCATACAGCCCGGATGAAATGCTCACGAAATTTCCATACGCATATGCTTATCTGACGGAATTTCGGGACAAGCTGGACCAGCGCAACATGCCGAGCCGCAACGAGACAAACTGGTTTGTTTTCGGCCGCAGCCAGAGCATTCGACGGTTTTTATCCGGCGAACATCTTGTCTGGCCGGTGCTGTCGACCAGCTCCAATTACGTCTATGACAATGAAATGGTTGTATTTACGGGCGGCGGCAACGGCCCTTTCTACGGCTTGGAAATGAAGCCGGCTTCTAAAGAATCCATCTTCTATATTCAGGCCATTTTGAATCATTGGCTGATGGAGCTTCTTGTGAAAAATAAGGCCAGCACATTCCGGGGGGATTACTATTCCCACGGAAAACAATTCATTGCCTCTCTGCCGATTTACAAAATCGATTTTACCAATCCGGCGGAGACGGCAAAACACGACCGGATCGTCGATTTGGTACAAACCCTCATGCATCTGAAAGGTCAGGCGGCAGCGGCCCCGAACGCGGTGCAGAGGACGGTTTTGGAGCATTCCATTATAGCCGCAGCAAAAGAGCTGAACCGCATGATCAGCGCACTATATCAGGTAGAATCCCAGGAAGACGAGGAAGCCGTATGAAACCTATGGAGGGTTATGACAAATTAAGAGGCGGATACTATACCCCCGATCAAATCGCAGACTTCCTTGCAGAATGGGCCATTCGGACTCCCGCCGATTCTGTCCTGGAGCCAAGCTGCGGCGACGGCAGTTTCCTGGGTGCCATTTCCCGCAGGTTTGGACAGCTGAATGCACCCGCGGAAGCGCTTCGGGAAAATGTCATCGGCATTGAGCTGGACGACGCTGAGGCCGGAAAGGCTGCGCAGTATGGCACAACGGTAATTTGCGAGGACTTTTTTACCTGCTATGAGAATACCATCGACGGAAAAAAACAGTTTGATGTCATTGTCGGCAACCCCCCGTTTATCCGATACCAGAATTTTGCAGAAAATTACCGGCAAACGGCGTTTTCTCTAATGAATAAACACGGCTTTCATCCGAACCGCCTGACAAATATCTGGCTTCCATTTCTGACGCTCTCCTGTCAGGCCCTGAAACCGGGCGGACGCGTTGGAATGGTGATCCCGGCAGAGTTGTTTCAAGTCAACTATGCAGCGGAAACCAGACAGTTTCTCAGCACATTTTTCGACGAATTGACATTTGTTACGTTCAAGCAGCTTATTTTTGATGACATTCAGCAGGAAGTGGTTCTATTGCTGGGCGAGCGGGGCTGCGCGAAACAAGGCATGAAGGTCGTGGAACTGGAAGGATTGGCCGATTTGATGAAACAAGGGCCGTCCTGCCTGGAAAACGCGGAAGTCAAGCCCTTTGACCACAGCAAGGATAAATGGGTAAAATATTTTCTGTCGAACGAGGAACTGGACCTGCTTCATCGCCTGCATGACGATTCGAGGGTCGTAAACGCAACCGATTTGTATGAAGTGAACGTCGGACTCGTCAGCGGCGAAAACGATTTTTTTGTGATCAATCAGGAAGCGGTCAACATACACCAGCTGCAAAGGAGTGTACAGCCAATTATCAGCCGTTCGGAACAGCTGAAGGGTCTCCGTTTGACGGCGGACGATTATTCCAATCTGGTCACGTCCGGCAAAAGAGTGTTCTTTTTTGCCCCCGGCAATGTGGAGTTCAACGATTTGTCCGAAGAACAACGGAAATATATTCAGATGGGGGAAGAAAACGAATTTCATAAAAATTACAAGTGCCGTATCCGGCCGAAATGGTATCATGTACCGCAAACCTGGCGCGCAGACGCCTTTCTGATTCGACAGGCCCACCTGTACCCCAGGATGATTCTGAATGATGAACACGCCCTTGTGACGGATACGCTTCATAAGGTTCGGTTTTTGGAAGGTGTTCAGGGACCGCTTGTCGCTGCGGCGTTCCTGAATACGTACACCTTTGCATTGAGCGAAACCATCGGACGAAGCTATGGGGGCGGCGTCCTTACCTTCGAGCCGGGGGAAATGCGAAAGTTTCGGATTCCTATGAACATGGCGGAACGGTTAGACTTGCAAAAAATGGACTGCTGGCAGCGGAACGGTGAGATTGCAAAAATATTGGAGTACACCGATTCTATTCTGCTTCGGGATGGCCTTGCGCTGTCTGAACATGAAATCCGTTTGCTGCATGGCATCTGGCGTAAAATGTCCGGCCGCAGAATGACCCGCAAAAATCAAAACAAATAAAAATTGCATTCGAAAATTTTTTGAAGCGGATGTAAAAAAGCAATGGTATCCATAATAAAAAGACTTTCCCGAAATGGAAAGTCTTTTTTGCTATACTCCGCTCTGTATAATCCGCTGCGTCTTAAAGCTCATCCAAAGCGTCAATTTCCACCAAAAGCTCCTGCTTTCTCTGGTAAAACTGCAAATCCTGATTATGCTTGAAATACGCGTCACAGCCGAACTTTGTGATAAACTTCGCGCAGTAATACCTTACGGTCATTTCCGTCACGAGAATCAGCGTTTCCTGTCCGTCGGCGAAGACTTTTTCTACAAAATGGAACAAGTTTTCCAGGCGCTCTTTAATCCTGGTGTTTCCAGTCTTGTGGGACGTCACAGCCGCGTCGTACCGCTTCTTAATGCGCTGAAAAACCTCTTTGTTTTCCGAATCCCCCTCACGGTTCAGCGCATCCAGGGAATCCTCCAGAAAACGGATCACATACTGATAGGAGTAACTGGTTTCATAATCAATCGAGTTCGCCCTTCGGCCCAGACGCAGCGTCTCTTTTTCTTTCTCAAGACACGAGTGCAAAACCGTCAGATACGACACATCCTTTTGGGAAAGTCCGACCTTGATCTCCTTGAGAATCCGCATGGTTTCCAAAAGCGCGTTGTCCACTTCCACCGCCCGGCGCATTTCCGCGTTCATGGCGTCGATCAGCAGGCCCAGCAGGGAGAGCCGTTCATCAAACCGCGCCGCCCGGGCCCGGTTCTGGATAGAAACATCCGACACGCCGTTCAGGATATCCTCAACCTGATAATCGGATTTGTACTTATTATACAAATCGTAATAAACGGCGAATTCCCGTGCAACGGCAGGGTTTTGCAAATACTGGGACGTGAGCTTGTTGTCAACTGTAAGGCCGTGCTGCTCGTAGAGCCGGATCATTTCCGACAAATCCTCCCAGCCGCGGGCGGTGACAAAGCTCTTGCGGTCGACGGTGGTTTCCACGATGTAAAAATAATTCTTTTTGATTTCCAAAAAGGTTAAAATGGCGCCGTGAATGCCCTTTTTATAGGCGTATTCCTTCCAGGCTTCATAATCCGGTTCCACATCCACGCGTTTGAGGCGGTCCCAGGTGGCGATATCGTATTCCCGGACGGATTTGTTATACTCCGGCGGGTTGCCTGCCGTGACGACAATCCAGCCCTGAGGAAGCCGGTGGGTGCCGAAGATTTTGTATTGCAGGAATTGCAGCATGGCGGGGGCGAGGGTCTCCGAAACGCAGTTGATTTCGTCCAGAAAGAGGATGCCTTCCAGATGGCCGGTCTCCTTGCGGAGCTTGTAGACCGAGGCGATGATCTCGCTCATGGTGTACTCGGAGACGCGGAATTCTTCGCCGTCGAATTCGTCCTTTTGGATGAAGGGCAGGCCCAGGGCGCTCTGGCGGGTGTGGTGGGTCATGGAGTAGGAGACCAG
>CANDBG010000075.1 GCA_947382875.1 uncultured Oscillibacter sp.
CGGTGTGAAAGGACGTCCTAAAACGCCCTATCCACCACGAAGTTGGAATAGCCAAGATTTTGTGGTCTGCGTTATTTTGTCGTTGACCTCTTGATATGGATTCCTCCGAAACAGACCTCCTTTTTAGGACGATTTCGTTTCCGAGTGAAGTGTCTCATATATTTCTTTCCAGTACAAAAGCAGATTGCCATAGTCCACAAGAGACAAATCAGCACGGACAAAGTTCTCATCTATCTCTGTCATCTCCGTTTGCAGACCATCCAAGTCACGGATTGTACATTCGATTGCCACAGGATATGCAATCCCGCTTTGGGGCGGCACGATACCAACAGATGGTGACAGCAGGTGACTAAGCTGCCCAGCTGTCACGCAGATCTTTATAATTTGTTTTGGCTTCATCTGTTCAAAGGCAGAGTCCTCCGCTGAACCACTGCCCTTCCAGTCATGTTGTGCTGTCCGTTGATCTTTCAAGATTTCTGGTGCCGGACCCCCCAAAGGATTGCTGTCAGAGGTGCAGATGAGTGCGATTGCCATACCACTAAGGTCATAGCTTTCCAGGAAGGTACGGATGACCCTGGGAGCCTTGCTCCACCAGATGGAATAATCCAGGAAAATCATATCGTACAGTTCCATGTTTTCCCGTTGCCGGAGATTGCGGGACAGGCATCAGGGGCGGTGAGTGTAAACATCATCGCCAGCGTCAGAAGGATGAAAAGTGTTTTCTTCATGCGGAACGCCCCCTTTACAGTGACAGATTGTTGACCGAAGCGGCTGGGGTCTCCCTGGACTGCCGCCTGTTCAGCAGTTTTCCCTCTCGAATGACCGCGGGGACGCTGCGTATCAAATCACATATTCTCACGTTCCAGCCTTCGCTCGGACAGCCGTCGTTCAAACCGGTCCTTCCGGGTATCCGAAGGAACCGTTGTAGGGTAGCGCCCGGTAAAGCAGGCATCACAGCACCCACTCCCACAGGTGAGCCGTTTCAAGGCGGCAACAGGCAGGTACCCCAAAGAATCCACGCCAATAATGGCCGCGATTTCCTCCACGCTGTGATGGCAGGCAATCAGATTCTCCCGGGAATCGATATCCGTCCCATAATAGCAGGGATTTCGAAACGGCGGCGCAGAGATACGCAGATGAATCTCCGCCGCGCCCGCTTCCCGAAGAAGTGCGGCAATCCGCCTGCTGGTAGTTCCCCGTACAATGGAATCGTCCACCAATATCACTCGTTTGCCCCGGATGCTCTCCTCCACAGCACTGAGCTTCAAGCGAACCTGATCCAGCCGGTGTTCCTGGCCCGGCGCAATAAAAGTCCGGCCAATATACTTGTTTTTAATCAAACCAATGCCATAGGGAATGCCCGACGCCCGGCTGTATCCCAGCGCGGCGTCCAGACCGGAATCCGGCACGCCGACCACAACATCCGCCTCTGCGGGATGCTCCTCCGCCAGAATCTCCCCCGCGCGCAGCCGCGCCGTCTGGACCGATATGCCGTCTATCACCGAATCCGGGCGGGCAAAATAGATATATTCAAAGACGCAGGACGTCCGAACGGATTTTCCGCAATGCTCCCGGCGAGAGGTTACGCCGCTCTGCTGAAAGATCAGGATTTCACCCGGTTCCAGGTCGCGCACGAACTCCGCGCCCACAGCGGCCAAGGCGCAGCTTTCCGACGCGGCCACATAAGCTCCATCAGGCATTCTGCCAAAGCACAAGGGCCGGAACCCGTGGGGGTCGCGGACACAAATCAGCTTCTGCGGCGACATGAGAATCAGGGAATACGCCCCTTCCAGACGATTCATCGCCGCGCTGACGGCGTCCTCTATGGAGGGAGTGGTCAGCCTCTCACGGGTAATCACATAGGCAATCGTCTCCGTATCGCTGGTGGTGTGGAAAATCGCCCCGGACAATTCCAGCTCGCTGCGCAGCGCACAGGCGTTGCTCAGGTTGCCATTATGGGCAATGGCCATATGGCCCTTTTGATGGTTCACCTCAAGCGGCTGACAGTTGCGCCGGCTGGAAGCCCCCGTGGTGCCATAGCGGACATGCCCGACGGCCATCGCCCCCTGGGGCAGCCGAAGCAGCGCGTCCTCCGGGAACACCTCGCCCACCAGGCCCAGGTCCTTGCGGGAGGCGAAAACGCCGTCGTCGTTGACTGCGATGCCGCAGCTTTCCTGGCCGCGGTGCTGAAGGGCGTAGAGTCCATAATAGACAAAACGGGCCACGTCAACAGGGCGGGGACTGATGATGCCGAACACGCCGCATTCCTCATGGATTGCCATATCATCTTACCTCACACATCTGCAAAAATAAAAAAGGCGGCGGCTTCCGGGCAGAAGAACCCTTCCGGAAGACGCCGTTGCCTTCTGCGTAAAATTTTATACCGAAGGACAAGCCTTGTCAATTTCCGTTTTTACCAAAACCGGGTGTACGCTGTACAAATACAACTGTGTGTCGTGTAGAACTGCACAAAGAGCGTTCCTCCGGAATTTTCCCTTTTGGCGTAGTGTATAAAATCTGGCGTTCCGGACGCTTACAGCGCGAAAAAGCGTTGACACAAGGGTGTTTCGGCTCGTATAATAACAGGCAGAGAGAGCAAGGGCGCCCCCTCAAGGGGTTTCCATGCTCTCTTTTTGTCCGATACAGTTTCTTACGCTAAAGCGATAAATCAAAAGGAGACAACGATGGGAACATACAGCAAAGAGGACATCCTCCGCATGGCGGAGGCCGAGGATGTCCAGTTTATCCGAATGCAGTTTACGGACCTCTTCGGACAGCTGAAAAATGTGGCGGTCACCGCGTCCCAGATGCAGAGGGCGCTGGAAGGTGAGATCATGCTGGATGGCAGTTCGATTCAAGGGTCCGTCCGGGTAGAGGAATCCGACCAGTACCTGCGCCCGGACCTGGACACATTCGCGATTCTGCCCTGGCGTCCGCAATACGGCAAAGTGGCCCGGCTGATCTGCGACGTCTGCAACCCGGACGGAACCCCCTTCCCCGGAGACCCGCGGAACATTCTGAAGCGGGCTCTGAAACGCGCCGGGGAACTGCAATATGAATTCCATGTGGGGCCGGAGCTGGAATTCTTCCTGTTTCAGACGGACGAAGACGGTTATCCCACCACAAGGACCTCCGACGAGGCGGGATACTTTGACCTGGGGCCCCTGGACCACGGCGAGGGCACCCGCCGGGAGGTGACCCTTGCGCTGGAAAAAATGGGAGTCGGCGTGGAGTCCAGCCACCACGAGACCGCCGCCGGACAGCATGAGATTGACCTGAAATACACCGACGCCCTCACCGCCGCCGACAACATCATGACCCTCAAGCTGGCCGTGAAGACGCTGGCCCAGAAAAACGGCCTCCACGCCACCTTTATGCCCAAGCCCGTCCAGAACACGGCGGGGAACGGGATGCACATCAATATGTCCCTGTTCCGCGGGGACAGCAACCTGTTTTACGACCCGTCCGGAGACCACAGGCTTTCGCTCCTGGCTCTGCAATTCATCGCCGGACTGCTGGACCACGCCGGGGGAATCTGCGCGCTGACGAATCCCACGGTCAACTCCTACAAGCGTCTGGCGTCGGGGTATGAGGCGCCCTGCTGCCTGGCCTGGTCGGAGTCGAACCGTTCCGCGCTGATCCGCATCCCCAATCCCAGAGGACGGGGAACCCGGGTGGAGCTGCGCAGTCCGGACCCTGCCTGCAACCCCTATCTGACGTTTGCGGCCTGCCTGTCCGCCGGTCTGGACGGCGTGAAGCGGGGTCTGACGCCGCCGCCGGCCGTGACGGGAAACCTGTACGCCATGACGGCGAAGGAGCTGGCGGCGCAGAACATCCGCAGCCTGCCGGTGTCTCTGGACGCGGCCCTCCGGGCCATGGAGACGGACCGGACCATATGGGAGGCGCTGGGCTCCTACGCCGCCCACTATACCGCCGGAAAACGCCGCGAATGGGAGGAATATCAGCGTCAGATTTCCCAATGGGAGCTGGAAACCTATCTGACCAGCTGCTGACGCCCCTGCCCGGAATGGGAGGTGATGCCTGTGGAGCGCATAATTACAGCCTTTGTCAAGGCGGAGCTGCGCCAGAAAATCGTACGTCTTCTGGCGTCGGAGGGCTGGGAGACGGAAATCTGTTCCTCCGGCGCGGAGGTCATCCGCACCGTGCGTCAGACGGGAACCGCGGTTGTGATCTGCGGCTTTCAGCTTCCCGACATGACAGCGGATTCCCTGGCGGGTGACCTGCGGGGACTGGCCGCCGTTATGGTGGTGGCAAAAGCGGCTATGCTGGAACTGTGCGGCGGGGAAAACCTGTTCAAGCTCCCGGTGCCCGCCTCCCGTTCGGAGTTTCTCGCCGCCCTCCGCCTGCTGACGGACTTCAAGGCGGCCCGTCTGAACCATCCCAAATCCCGGCGGCCGGAGGAGGAACAGCAGCTCATTCGCCGCGCAAAGGAGCTTCTTATGGACGTCAACCGCATGACCGAGGAAGAGGCGCACCGCTTTCTCCAAAAGCGGAGTATGGAACGCGGCGTCAGGCTGATTGAGTCCGCCCGGTGGGTGATTGCGTCCTATACGCTGTAAAACAGCCAATTTTGAACGGAAATGGAGTGTTTCTCATGACATTCACATCGCCATTGTACGACCCACGCCTGGAACACGACGCCTGCGGCATTGGCGCGGTGGTGGATTTGAAGGGCCGCAGGTCCTATGACACGGTGGACAGCGCCCTGAAAATCGTGGAAAAGCTGGACCACCGGGCCGGTAAGGACGCCGCCGGGGAAACCGGAGACGGCGTCGGCCTGCTGCTTCAGATTCCTCACAAGCTGATGGCCCGGGCCGCCGCCGAAGCCGGTAGCGGTACTCAGTGAACGGCACCAGCCCTTGTTCAATTACTTCAAGCAGCTTTTTGTGCAGGTGACAAACCCGCCGATTGACGCCATTCGGGAGGAAATCATCACCGACACCACCGTTTACGTTGGCCCCAGCGGCAATCTCTTGGAAGAAAAAGCTTCCAACTGCAACGTTTTGCAGATTCACAACCCGATTCTGACCAGCGTGGACCTGATGAAAATACGCTGCATGGACCGTCCCGGTTTTCATGTGGAGAAAATTTCGCTGCTGTACTACAAGGGCTCGCCCCTTGAGAACGCGCTGGACCGCCTGATCGTCAATGCGGACCGGGCCTACAAAAAAGGGGCCAACATCCTCATTCTCTCCGACCGGGGCGTAGACGAAAACCATGTGGCAATTCCCTCTCTGCTGGCGGTCAGCACGCTGGAACAGTACCTTGTCCGCACCAAAAAGCGCACCGCGCTTTCCGTGATTCTCGAGAGCGCGGAGCCAAGGGATGTGCATCACTTCGCTGTGCTTCTGGGCTACGGCGCGCAGGCCATCAATCCATATCTCGCTCAGGAGTGCGTGGAGGAGCTGGTGGAGCGGGGAATGCTGGACAAGGACAAGGGCGCGGCGGTAAACGACTATAACCGCGCCATTCTCCACGGTATCGTGAAATGCGCCTCCAAGATGGGCATTTCGACCATCCAGTCGTACCAGTCCGCTCAGATTTTTGAGATTGTCGGCATCCGCAAGGCGGTTGTGGACAAATATTTCACCAACACCATCAGCCGCGTGGAGGGCGTGGGTCTGGAGGAAATCGGCGAGGGCGTGGAGTGGAACCACAGCCAGGCGTTTGACCCGCTGGGCCTGGGCTTTGACGCTACGCTGGATTCCATGGGGGTCAACCGTCTCCGTTCCGGTCCCGACAAAGAGGACCATATGTACAGCCCAAAAACCATCCTCCTGCTGCAAAAGGCCGCCCGGGAGGGCAGCTACGCGGTTTTCAAGGAGTACAGCGCCCTGGTCGACTTCGCCGACAAGCCGCATACCCTCCGGGGACTGCTGGACTTCCGCGCGGCGGAGGACGGCGGGATTCCTCTCGACGCGGTGGAGCCGGTGGAAAGCATTGTCAGACGCTTCAAGACCGGGGCCATGAGCTACGGTTCCATCTCGCAGGAGGCTCACGAGTGCATGGCAGTTGCCATGAACCGCATCGGCGGCAAATCCAATTCCGGCGAGGGCGGCGAAACGCCGGAACGTCTTGGCGGTGAACGCGGTTCCGCCATCAAGCAGATTGCCTCCGGACGCTTCGGCGTGACCAGCGAATACCTGGGTTCCGCGCAGGAGATTCAGATCAAAATGGCCCAGGGCGCCAAGCCCGGCGAGGGCGGGCATCTGCCGGGGCAGAAGGTCTACCCCTGGATTGCCAAAACCCGGTATTCCACGCCCGGCGTCAGCCTCATCTCCCCGCCGCCGCACCACGACATCTACTCCATCGAGGACCTGGCGCAGCTGATTTACGACGTGAAAAACGCCAACCGGCGGGCTCGTGTCAGCGTAAAGCTGGTCAGCGAGGCGGGGGTTGGCACCATCGCGGCGGGCGTGGCGAAGGCAGGCGCACAGGTGGTTCTCATCTCCGGCCACGACGGCGGCACCGGCGCGGCCCCGCGCAGCTCCATCAACGGCGCGGGCCTGCCCTGGGAGCTGGGCGTGGCGGAGGCGCATCAGACGCTGATTCAAAACGGCCTGCGCGATCAGGTGGTCATCGAGGCCGACGGCAAGCTGATGACCGGCCGGGATGTGGCCATCGCCTGTATGCTGGGCGCGGAGGAGTTCGGCTTTGCTACCGCGCCCCTGGTTGCCATGGGCTGCTGTATGATGCGGGTCTGCAATCTGGACACCTGCCCGGCGGGCATCGCCACCCAGGACCCGGAACTGCGCAAACGCTTCACCGGAAAACCGGAGTACGTCATCCATTTCATGACCTTCGTGGCGCAGGAGCTGCGGGAGTACATGGCGAAGCTGGGGATTCCCACGGTAGACCAGCTGGTTGGACGGTGCGACCTCCTGCGGGTTCGGAAAAAGCTTGTGACCCGCCGGGCGGAAACCCTGGACCTGAGCGGACTGCTGCAAAATCCCTATGGAGCGCAGACGCCCCACTTCAACCCCTCCGCCGCTTACGACTTTCATCTGGAACGAACCGCGGATATGAGCGTTCTGCTGAAAAAACTGGGCGGGAGTCTGCGGGGTAAAAAATCCGGCTCGCTGGACATTCCGGTCTCCTCCACGGACCGGGCGTTCGGAACGCTCTTTGGATCGGAAATCACCCGCCAGTGCGGAAACACGCTTCCGGAGGACAGCTACGTCATCAACTGCCGCGGCGGAGGCGGGCAGTCCTTTGGCGCGTTCATTCCCAAGGGCCTGACCCTGCGCTTGGAGGGCGACAGCAACGACGGTTTCGGCAAAGGTCTTTCCGGCGGCAAGCTGATTCTCTATCCTCCGAAGGGAAGTGTTTTGAAGCCCGGGGAAAACATCATCACGGGAAACGTGGCGCTCTACGGCGCGACCTCCGGCAAGGCGTTTATCAACGGTATGGCCGGGGAGCGGTTCTGCGTACGCAACTCCGGCGCGGCGGCGGTTGTGGAGGGCGTCGGGGACCACGGCTGCGAGTACATGACCGGAGGCCGGGTGGTGATTCTTGGCCCCACGGGGAAAATTTTCGCGGCGGGGATGTCCGGCGGCGTAGCCTATGTGCTGGACGAACGGCACGATTTGTACCTGCGCCTGAACAAGAAACACATCACGGCCGTCACCCTGATGGAATCCCACGACATCGCCGAGCTGCGCGCGCTCATTGAAGAACACGTCGCAGTCACCGGCTCGCCGCGGGGAAAAAAGATTCTGGCGGCGTTTTCGTCCTATGTTCCCTGCTTCAAAGGGAAAGGCGGTAAACCTTGACGAAATCGCGGCCTTCCAGCGGAAGCTGTTGGAGCTGGAAGAAGAAGCGGCGCTTCCTCTGCGTCTGCTGGCGGACGATACCACTCCGGAGGCGCTTGTCTCCCTGATGGCGGCGAACGGCGGCAGGATGGGCGTAATTTCCGACGAGGGCGGAATCTTTGACATTATCGCCGGGAAATACAGCAGCGGAAAAGCAAATCTGGACGTGTTTTTGAAAGCCTATACCGGTTCCCCGCTGCGGGTTGATCGTAAAGGACGGGAGCCGGAAGAAGTGGAATGTCCGACGCTGACCATGCTTTTGATGGTCCAGCCGGTAGTTTTGGAGACCATCATGGAAAATACGGAATTTGCCGGACGGGGATTTCTGGCCCGTCCGCTGTACGCCCTTCCGCCGTCTCTGGTGGGCCGCAGACATTACCGGACGCCTCCGATTCCAAAGGAAACCGCAGAAGATTACACAACCGCCGTCTACGCGCTGCTGTCCATTCCGGATGAAGAGGAAGCGCAAATGTTAAAGGTGTCCCCGGAGGCGGACGCAGAGGCGGAACGGTTCTTTGAAGCCCTGGAACCCCGCTTGCCGGACGAGCTGGAAGACCTGGACGGATGGGCGGCGAAGTATCACGGTCAAATCATGCGCATAGCCGGAATACTCCATTGCTGCGAGCATTTCCAGGACGCGGCGGCGGTTCCGGTATCTCTGCAAACGATGCAGGCGGCGGAAACGATTGGAGCCTATTTTCTGGAACATACACAAGCGGCCTTCCAGATCATGGGCATGGCAGAGAGCAAGGCGCTCAAAGATGCAAAGTACATCCTGCGGCGTTTTCGGGAGGACGGGCGGACGGAAATCAATAAGCGGGATTTGATCCGGCTGTGTCAGAGATTTGCTTCCGCCGAGGATATGGAACCTGGATTGTCCGAACTGGTACGGCGCGGCTATATCCGAATAGAAACCATGAAATCCGGGAAACCGGGAAAGCCGCCGCAGACGGTTTATTGGAATCCGGAGGCCGGATGACTTAAATGACTATAATGACTTTATCCCAATATAGTCATTTAAGTCATTATAGTCAGTCTGGCAGAACTTTTGAAAAGGAGCTGATACATACGGGAAAATCACAGCAGCGCAAAGGCCGGAACGGAGAAAGGGAGCTTGCCGGGATACTCCGGGACGGCGGCTGTTCCGTCCGCCCTGGCGCGGCCTTGAACTACGGAAAGGAACCGGACCTTGTGGGCCTTGCGGGAATCCATGTCGAATGCAAACGCTGTGAACAGCTTCGTTTGTCGGAGTGGATGAAGCAGGCGGCGGAGGATGCGGAACGTTTTGGGGACGGTCTGCCCGCTCTTTTCCACCGCCGAAACCGTTCTCCCTGGCTGGTTACGATGGAGCTTCCGGCGGGGCTGACACTGTACCACAGTTACCGGCCGCCGCCGGACATTCACAGCAAAGAAGAAACGGGCGGCACATAACCGCCGCCGTCTGACAATAAATCGTGGTTACTGCACAGCCAAACGCAGTAACCACAAAGGAGGCAGACTTTGTATTGTGTCATACAAAAAATCATGCTGAAAAAAAGAAATCCATTTGGGGAACATAAGGAAATCATTCCCTATCCGCTGGAAATGTCAATCAACGGTGTGGAGCAAACACCTGTATGGTGCTGGAAGTGGAGCGAGGAACGCTTTGAACGGCCTCATTTAGAGGCGTACAAGATCAGCCTGCACCAGAGTTACCGGGAGAATGGAGCGGTCAAAAAGAAGCAGTTTTCCGTATGTACCATGAGTTATTACGATATCTGCGGGGATTTCGGATGGTGGGGAGACTGCATAATCGGCGGCGAGAACGCCCTTGCGGAAAAGCTGGGCATGGAAACGGATGAATTGTACAACCTCATTGACGGTAAGCTGGAACCGCTGCGGAAACGCCTGGAAGAAGAGTTTCACCAATCCCCTGAATACGCTGCAAAGCAGAGGCACCGGAGCATTTTGGAGGCACATGACAAAGCCCGGTCCGCCTTTGCCAAGCGGTACAGCGTGGACGTGGACGAATATGATCGCTGTTATGATGTTTTCGGGGAGCTGCGGAATGCCGCGTACCTGGAAAAGATCAAGGCAGAGCGGAAAGCAAAGCGTAGTTACCAAGAAAGCAGGCGCAGTACCTACGGCGGCGGTACTTCCGGTAGTTACTCCGTTCCGCCGGTCAGTACCTACACCGAGGACGAAACAGCGATTCTCAGAGGTTTTTACCGGAGCCTGTCCAAGACCTACCACCCGGATCTCAATCCCGGCAAAGATACCACAGCGGAAATGCAGATGCTGAACCGCCTGAAAGAATTGTGGGGCGTATAGCTTCCGTGGTTACTGCCGGAGGAAACGCAGTAACCACGCGCCGCCGTCTTTGTCACACGGAAAAAAGCCACTACTAGGGAAAACTTGTGTTTGAAACCGGAGATTCCGGAGGCACTGAAAAATAGCGTTCTTCGACCTGTCAAAACCTGTCTTTCAAACGAGAAAGGCCCGCTGGACTGGCGGACCCCGTGGCGGGATATGGAGCTGTCAGCCATATTCTACCACGAAAGGGGCGCGGGTTCAATGACGAATGAAGAACTTGCAGGACTTGCCCGGCGCGGCGACCGCGAGGCGCTTCTGACGCTGTAGGAACAGGTCCGGCGGCTGGCCTCAACAGCGAAAAGGCGCAGAGGGAACCATTGAGAAGCGCGGTATCTCTGGACGCCCCTCTTTCCGACGAACCCGGAGAAGAGGATCTTCGGTTTGCGGACGTTATCCCAGACCCGGCGGCGGAGGCGCCTTTTCTGGCAACCGATCTGGAAGCCGCGATAGAGGAAGCCCTTGCAGAACTGCCGGAGGAAGAACGGCGGATTATCCAAAGCCGGTATTGGAAGAATGAAGCGGTCGACACCAAAGCGCACGCCGCCGCGCTGAAGCTCCTGCGGCACCCAGACCGGTCAAGACGGCTGCGGGCCTTTGTACGAAGATGAGTTTGCCGGAGCGGTTCAAAAAACGCCGTCAAATCTGACGACTGTTAACCGGTCCAAATCTGGACTGGTCCCGACTTTTCGGGGCTAGGCAGGGTCTCCTTATGACCCTTTATATTTTGCGATGGAAGGGCTTGCCTGGGTTGCTGGGAATCCACACCACACCAAAACTCGCCATTTCAGCGGGTCAGCTTAGAAAATCTTATGCTCCATCCTGCATCCCCTCTATAACCTCCGGCGGTGGTGACGAAGAATCGCGTTTGTCTTTCAAGAGATCAGGGAATTTACTCCCAGGTCTCTTGATTTTTACAAAATCCGTTGTGACTGACTTTAATGACTATAATGACTTTATTCCCTTTTAATACTAATAAAGTCATTTAAGTCATTAAAGTCAGGCTAGTATAAAATCCAGAAGCAGAAGTATAGCGAAAAACAAAGAGCTGGGAGCATTTTCGCCCGCGGCCCTTTGCTTCAATTGTATCGGTTGTAAATCTGTCCCCGGCTTCCTGCATCAATCACACATACCACGAGACGCCCGTTATCTACTGTGTAAATAATGCGGTAGGAACTAACCCGAAGTCGATACATTCCCTTACTTTTCTGTCCCTTTAGCTGTTTGATATCTCCATCATGAGGGAGTTTAGCAATTGCCTTTAATATCCGTTCTTTTTCAGGCTGTGCCAGCTTTGTAATAAACTTCTCTGCGGTTTTCTCGATGACAATGTCATAATTCACAAGTTGACACCTTCCCTTTTTGCAAGTTCTTCAAGGGGAATTGTCTCATGCTTGTCAGGATTGGTATCTTCCAGGTAGGCCGCAACCAGCCTCTCGCAATACAAATCATCTTCCATTTCGTCATCAAACAGCATCCCACGCAAGAATAATAACAGATTGCTGATTTTGTATTCTGGAAGCTGGTCAATAATCAACTTCGCCTGTTCCCGTTCACTCATTCGATGTCACTCCTTCCTTGTCGCGCTCCATCGTCTCCACGATTGCCCGGTTGATGAAGCCGTTGACGGACTCGCTGCGGCTGTCTGCGTGGGCCTTGATGATATTTTTGCGGCCCTTATCAACTCGTACTTTAATTTCGTCATAGTTTTCCTTCATGTATTTACTAACTGCTTTCTGTTGCGCCTTTGATGCTGGCATAGCTCTTCTCCTTTCTGGGGGAGGCCCGATGATATAGGGTATTCTTCTCCACCTTTATTGTAATTATATCACGAAAGCCTATTGGGTACAATATACGTAATGCATATATATTGGGTACGATATTTGGCAGGTATGTCAATTGGTATATCGGGTACGATATGCTACTCTATCATTGTCAGGAAGGAACAAACGAAAACAGTTCAGACACCGGCGAAGGTGGAGGATTCGATAAAGAACGCCACGTAAGAGCGGGACGGGATGCGGCACGGGAAACAGAGGAACCCACAGCCCCAAAGCCCACCGCCGCCGGAGTTCCCACCGGATACACTAAAACGAAAAGGAGCGTACACAATGAGCATCGACATGATGAACGCGAAAATCCAAGAGCTGCGAGAACTCAAACGCATGGCGGCGGAGCTGGCCGACGAGATCAGCGGCATTGAGGACAGCATCAAGGCGGAAATGACCGCCCGGCAGGTGGACTGTCATCGCCAGTGATAAAATGACAGAAAACGCCGAGGAAAAAATGTAGTTTAGT
>CANDBG010000076.1 GCA_947382875.1 uncultured Oscillibacter sp.
TGTGCTCTTCCGATCTATAGGTGAAGTAGGTCATCAGCTTGCCCGGAAGCAGGGTTCCGGCGAAGACCATATGTCCTCCGAACCACATGACGGCAATAATGGTGCCGTAAACAATCAGCATCATGATGGGCATATTGATTACCACCGCGCCGAAAGCCCGCAGGGACGTGTTTTTCAGATCGCCGTTGCGGGCGGCGAATTTTTCCCGCTCATGGTCCTCCTGCACAAAGGACTTGACAACCCGAATGCCCGTCAGGTTTTCCTGTACTACCAGATTGAGGGCGTCAGTTTTTTCCTGAAGGGCGCGGAACATCGGACCAACCCGCGTCAAAATTACGCAGACCACCACCAAAAGCAGCGGCAGCGCAACCAGAAACACATTGCTTAACTGGTAGCTGATCCGCACGGAGAGCAGCAGCGCGGAAACCAGCATCACCGGCGCGCGTACCAGCAGGCGCATCCCCATCATCAAGGTCATCTGCATAGCGTTCACGTCGCTGGTCAGACGCGTGACCAGGGAGGCGGTGGAAAAGCGTTCAATGTTGGAGAACGCAAACTCCTGAATATGGTCATATTCCGCCCGCCGGAGGTTTGCGCCGAACCCCTGCCCGGCTGCGGAGGAAAACACCGCCGCGCCCAGTCCGAAGCACAGCGAAACCATGGCTAAAATGACCATAAGTCCGCCCTTTTGCAAAATATAATCCTGATCGCCGTTTTGAATGCCGATATCCACGATATCGCTCATAACGAGCGGAATCAGCAGTTCAAAGACGGCCTCCGCCGCGCTGCACGCAATGCCTGCCAGAATCCAGAGGCGATAGGGCCGGGCGTGAGGCCAGAGTCGTTTCATCATGTCGCTTGATCCTCCTTGAGATTTTGAATGATGCGTTCCAGAAAGGATTCCAGGGTTTTGATTTCCTCTGAGGTGAAGCCCCGGACGATTGCGTTTTCCACATCCAGGAAACTCTTTTGGAACAGAGCCTGCTGTTCAGCGCCCTTTTCCGTCAGGGTAATGAGACGGCGGCGGGCATCCTGGCCGCTGATGGAACGGCGGACCAGTCCTTTTTCCTCCATTCGGTCCAGAAGGCCGTTGACCGTGGAGGGTTTCACCCGCAGGTAGCCTGTCAGCTCATGCTGAAAGGCGCGGCCGCCTTGTTGATTGAGGTACAGCAGAATGTGGGTTTGTCCCGGCGTCACATCGTACCGGGAAACCCGCGCGTCCAGAGCCGCCTTTGCCATATGCGCCGCCCAGCCGAGGGCGGGACCCAGGCACTGGAAGTCATCGTTCATCGGAAAGCCCCTTCCGCGTCCCCGAAGGGACAAAGTTATTAGCATGCTAAACATTAGCATACGAAATATTAGCACCTCGCCGAAAATCCGTCAAGAGGCAAATTGCGCATATTCTTTGAATAAATTGTGAATAAACCATGAAATTCATTGTTTTTGTAAACAAATTGTGAAAGCTCTGCAGAACCCGTTGACTTTTTTCGCTGTACCTTGTATGATAACTTCATCAAGCAGAATTGCTTGTAACTACACCATTTTCCCTCTCCTTTCTCTATATCATACAAGGAAAACGGACAGTCCGCCGGACTGTCCGTTTTCCTGTCCTCGCGGCCCTGCCCTCAGTAATGCGGCCTCCTGAAAAAGGAATCCATTGACAAATACCGCTTCCATGTTATACTGGATTCAGACAATCCACATTCCGAAAACATTCAAGGAGGTTTTTTGTATGTCTTTTGTTCTGCCGAAGTATCATCCGCCCGTATTTACCGAGCCGCGCTTCCAGAATGCGCCAAACGTCCGTCTGGAACCAGCGCCCAAGGACGGCGTAGCCCCGGAGGGCTACCATGCCACGAGCATTTTTCCGGAGTATTTCAAGGTAGACGGCCAATGGCTGCTGGCCGAGGAGAGCCGTATGGACTGCGTGATGGTTCTGCGCGGCGGCAGGATGGCGGCGGTGGAATTCCGCAACCTCAAGGCCGGCGAGCCGATTGTCATGGGCCGTACGGAAGACGCTTCCGAAGGCATTTATATTCACGCGACAGGCTTCGAAGAAGACAGCAGCGAACAGGAGACCTTTGCATTCCGTCAGGGCCGCTCCCGCGAGACGGCGTATTCCATGGATTACGATTCCATCTATGAACTCTTGAAGCATGAGCGGGAACATGGCCGGATCATCTGGGTCCTGGGTCCCGCCTGCGCCTTCGACGCCGACGCCCGCGCGGCGTTTGCCTCTCTGATTCGCGGCGGCTACGTCCACGCGCTTCTTGCGGGCAACGCCCTTGCTACCCACGACCTGGAAGCGGGGTATCTCCGGACGGCTCTGGGCCAGGACATCTATACTCAGCGCAGTCATCCCAACGGCCACTACCACCATCTGGACACCCTCAACGCCATCCGCGCTCACGGCTCGACCGCGGCTTTCATTGAGAGCGGTGCGGTAAAGGACGGCATTATCTATGAGTGTGTGAAAAACAAGATTCCGTATGTGCTGGTCGGTTCCGTCCGGGACGACGGCCCCCTTCCGGAAGTCTACGGCAACGTCTACGACGGACAAAACGCCATGCGGGAGCAGGTAAAAACGGCCACGACGGTCATCTGCATGGCCTCCACACTCCACACCGTCGCCACAGGCAACATGACGCCCTCCTACCGGGTTGTAAACGGCGTTGTCCGTCCGGTTTATTTCTATTCAGTAGACATTTCCGAATTCTCCGTGAACAAGCTCCGCGACCGCGGCAGTCTTTCGGTCCGCACCATTGTCACGAATGTTCAGGACTTCATTGTAAATGTCAACAAGGGCACCTGCGGCCAGGTATAATCTTGCTTCTGACAGGCAGCGCCGTCCAAACGGACGGCGCTGCCTGCATTGGAAACGCCGCCGGTAAAAAAGATTTGCTTTACTTATCCGGAAAGTACCGGTATAATAGAAAGGGTCTGAAAAACACCGGAGGCCGGCTGCGGAGAAAAAAGAGGGCCGGCGGGAAAGGATTTGCTATGAATAAACAGTATGCGCTGCCCCTGACGGCTGCGCTGGGCGGGGCTGCGGCGTTTGTACTGCGGCTGCTGCAAAACCATACCGGCTTTGAGCCGGACACCGGGCTCCCAATTCCCGGCAACCTCGCCGCCTATGCGCTGCTGGCGCTGCTGATAGGGCTGGGCGTGGCAATTGCGGCGTTAACGCGTCTTCTGCCCGCGGAGGAAGAGCAGGTGTATCCGTTTCCGGTAGAAAATACCGGCCTTCTGACGCTGCCGGTTTTAGGCATCTTCTGTATCGCCATCAGCGGCGCGGCGGACCTGGCGGAATGCTTAAACCTTCTGCCGGAGGGTCTGTCGTTCTCCCAGCACGCGCTGTACGGGATTCTCCGGGAAGGGGGATTAGGCTTTTCCGCCGGGGGACAGGCCATTTTAGGCGTACTTTCCCTGGTGTCGGCGGGCGTACTGTTCTGGGCGCTGCTGGCGTGCCGCCGGGAAAACGTCAAGCCTCCGGCCAACGCCCTGCTGGCGCCGGTATTGGCGCTGGTGATCCGGGTGGTTCTGACGTACCGGATTGATTCGGTCAACCCGTCGCTTCAGCTCTATTACATGAAACTGCTGGCGCTGGTGTTCCTGACGCTGGCCTTTTACCGTCTGTCGTCCTACGCGTTTCAGGTGGGCGACACCCGGCGGTTTGCGTTGTATACGGGCGCGGCGTCAGTGCTGTCGATTGCGTCCCTGGCGGACGGCAGCGTTTATGTGTCGTCGCTGCTTCTTTACGCTGGCGGTACGCTGACGCTTCTGGGCTTTTTGCTTTTGCGTCTGAGCGTCCCGGAGCCGGAAGACCCAACCCCTTTTATTTATTGATGTCACGAAACGGCCGCGGCGGTACGGTCTGACCGATTTGGCCGCCGGTTTTTGCAAACCCAAAAGGAGCGATTTACAAAAATGGAACCATTCAAACAGGAGCTGACAGAAAAGAGTTACATGCGTCAGGAGGAGCTGGTTTTCTGGGACTGCGACCGGGAAAAACGCGTACGCATTGCGGCGTTGTTAAGCAAGCTGGGAGCGTTTGCCGGCTACGACTACGACGCCCGCGGACTCACGCATGAAAAACTCTATGCAATGGGGGAAGTGTTTCTGCTGTCCCGGGCGGCGCTTCGGCTTCACCGCTGCCCGGTGGCCCGGGACGTGCTGACGATTACCACCTGGGAAAACGGCGTCAGGGGAGCGCATATGCAGCGGGTTTATGAGATGGCCGATGAGAGCGGGCGCGTGTGCGTGAGCGCGAAGAGCGACTGGATTCTCATGAATCCCGCTACACGAAAAATCTCCCGGCCAAGCACTTTCACGGCAAAAGCCCTCACGGTCTGTCCGAAAGAAATTGACTGCCCGGAGCCGAAAAAAATTGTTCTGCCGAAAGAGGGTTTACAGGATTTGGGAACCCGCTGTGTCCGCTGGTCGGACCTGGACGGAAACGGCCACCTGTTCAGCGGAAATTACGGCGATTACATCTGGGACGCTCTGCCGGAGGACCTGCAAATCCGGGCGCCCCGTGAGTTTTACATCAATTACAACCGGGAAGCGGCCCTCGGTGAGGAGCTGTGCCTCACGGGATTCCGGGAAGGTGAGACCTACCGCATGGAGGGCCTGGGCCCAAACGGCGTCTGTTTTACGGCGCTTTGTGTGTTTTGAGAAAAAAGAAACAGTCTGGGAGAAAATCCCAGACTGTTTTTATTTGCTGCGTTTACCTCCGGCGTCCTGCGCCGCGGGAACCGCCGGTACGGTTCATTCCGCCGCCTCCGCTGCGTTTGATTCCACCGCCGCCGCGCCGTGCGCCGCCGCCGAAGGAGCCTCCGCCAGAGAAGCCGCCAGGCCGGGAACTGCGTCCCGCGCCGCCGCCGAAGGAGCCTCCGCCAGAGAACCCGCCGGGACGGGAACCGCGTCCTGCGCCGCCGCCAAAGGACCCGCCGCCGGAAAAACTGCCGGGTCTTGGAGGCTTCGGCGGTCTGGGCGGAGGCGGAGGGGGTCGTCTCCGTCTGGGACGCCCCCAGAAAACCGGGTAATACAGGGGCGGGGGCGGCAGGCCGGGGCCAATGTACCGCCGCCGGTAGCTCCGGTAACGAAGGGCGTCGCAGAAAACCCAGAGCATCAGAAGGAGGAAAATCAGAACCAGGAGTCCGCCCGCCAGGACCATCGTGTTCAAGCTGGCGGAACCCGCGCCCGCCGTGGAGCCGTAGCCGCCGGCGATGGCGTTGTAGGTTCCGCTGGTGTCCGGCAGAAAGCCGGGCGTCACCGTCACATGATACAGATCTTCCAGGTAAACAATCAGCTCGTCGAAGGTGTCCCGGACCGCCTCGTCATAGTTTTTTGCGGCAAAGTCCGCCTCCAGAGTGTTGAGAACAATGGACCCGATACGGTCCTGCTGAGAAGCGGAAAAGCCCGAACCCCAAGCGACATAATAATCGCCGTCCGGCACGCCGTGGTAGAGGTTTTCCAGAGCGAGAACGAGCAGAATGCCGTTGTTCCGCTCCCGGGAACCGACTCCCATACGAGTGAACAGGTCTTCCGTGTAATCGGCGATATC
Organism: uncultured Oscillibacter sp.; assembly: GCA_947382875.1. Classification (GTDB taxonomy): domain Bacteria; phylum Bacillota; class Clostridia; order Oscillospirales; family Oscillospiraceae; genus Oscillibacter. Next base: position 5,567 of record CANDBG010000076.1, read on the forward strand.
GGCGCTGCCGGTGGTTTTGACCACATCGACGGCAATCTGCGCGCCGGTCTGGGCAAAGAGGGACTGATTCATCTCCTCCATATATTGGATGGTTTCATTACGAATCACATTTCGCTCGTTGTGAACCACGTAGGCAAAACTGCCGGAAATGCCGGGTACATCGTCCGGCTTGCGGACCTGTCCCAGGGCAAGGCCCGCAAGGATTGCCAGTACCATAATGACCGCCGCCACAGGGCGTTTTTTCAATACATTCATCGGCTACCCCCTGGCATACGTTAAAATTACAGGCTTAATTATGCAGCTCCATGAGCTTCTGCCGGAGTTCTCCCTCAATGCGGCCAAGCTCCGCCTCTGCGGCCTTACGCTTCTGCGCGCCGTCCCGCTGGATGGCAAGGACTTCATCCAAGGTCGAAATAAGCTGTTGGTTTGTGTGCTGAAGGGTCTCAATGTCCACGACACTGCGTTCGGCTTCACGGGCGGTACGGATGGTGCCCATTTTCAGCATATCGGCGTTTTTCTTGAGCAGCTCATTGGTCATTTCGGTGACGGCGCTCTGCGCGGCCGTGGCTTGGCGGCTGTGTTCCATGCCCAAAGCCAGCACCATCTGGCTTTTCCAAAGGGGGATGGTGTTCACCAGGGAAGACTGGATTTTTTCCACCATCAGGGTGTCGTTGTTTTGCAGCAGACGGGTCTGGGGACCCATCTGAATGGAGATCATACGGGTCAGTTCGAGGTCGTGGAGCTTTTTCTCAAACCGTTCGCACATCTGCACCATGTCATTGTATCGCTGGGCGTCTTCCTGTGCGCCGGTCTGTTCAGCCTTGGTCCGGAGCTGTACCAATTCATTTTCCCGTACGGCGGCCAGCTTCTTTTTTCCCGCCAGGATGTACATGGTAAGTTCCTTGTAATACTTCAGATTCAGTTCATACATCTGGTCAAACATGGCAACGTCTTTCATCAAGGTAATCTGGTGCTGTTCCAGCTCCCGGACGATTTTATCGACGTTGGTTTCCACTTTGGAATACTGGGCCTTCATGGCTTCCAGCTTATTGCCGGCCTTTTTGAATTTGCCGAACAAGCCCTTTTTCTCCTCCTCCTCGCCGAAGCCCTTCAGCTCGACCACGAGTTCAGAAAGGGATTTGCCGATTTCTCCAAGGTCCTTGGTGCGTACGGAGCTAAGAGCGTTTTCCGAGAACCCGGCGATTTTCTTCTGTGCCTTGCCGCCATAGTTCAAAATGGCGCTGGAATCCATGATATCGATTTTCTGCGCGAAATCGTCTACGGCTTTTTTCTCCGCATCGGAGAGCATGGAGTCATCCAGCTCCACCGGCTTGACTTCCGGCTTTTCGGGTTCGGGAGCGATGGGGGAGTCCTCCTCCAGGCCGAGGCTCAATTCCGGCACAGCTTCCGCCGCAGCGGGGGCGTCACCGAAGCTCAAATCAAAATCGTTGTCACTCATTGCAGTTACCTCCATGATGGAAAATTTGTTGTTAGCGATTTTGCCGGAACGATTCCGGATTTACTCTTTTGAAGCCAAAAAGTGGCAGATACAACCCACGAGCCAGATACCGCCGACGACGGTATAAAGCAGGTTAAACTCTCCGTGAAACAGGCCCAGGTAGAGGAAGAACGCCGCGAAGACGCCGGTCAGGAGGGCCATGGAGCTGTGGGAAAATTTGCTTCCTCTCATAGAAAATTACCTCATAATTCCAGATGGATATCGCCGTCCCTGCCGCCGGATTCGGAGAGACCTTCGCGGGCCATCATGGTTTCCAGGACAGAGATATCGGCGGAAATATCCAGGGCATCGGCGCCATAGAGGGCATCAAGCTGTTTTTCAAAAGCCCCGGCGACGCGATGAATCATCGTCTCGATTTTGGTGAGGGTTGCGTCGATGTTCTCGCCGGAAACGCCGGTATGACTCATGCGGTCATAGGCGTTCAGGAGCTTCAAGGTTGTGGGAAGGTAGTAATCCATAAACCGACGGGTTTGCGGGAGCTTGGCCGGATTGTTCCGTACAGCCTGAAAAATCTGCTGGGAGGCCTGTTCCAGACGTGCGATGTCCGCGGAAATACCGGGCGCGGGAATATTGTCGTTGAGCCGCTTCATTTCGGCGATGGACGCCGCGCCGTCCCGGAGCATTTTGTCCAGGTCGGAATCAGCGGCGGAGGCGCTTTCGGTTTCAGCCTTGGGCGCAGGAGCCGTTTCGGCGCTTCCGACGCGGCAGAGTCTTCCGACGGCAAAGAAAATGATTGCCGAAATGACTGCAAGACAGATATAATGCGGGGCGGCGTACAGGGGAAGCAGAAGGCCGCAGAGCAGCCACAGCAGGGCTACGGCGTAAAAAGGCGCGACAGGTTTTCGGTCGTTAGCCGTCATGGACAGACCTCCTTCATGAATGCAAAAGAGTTGATTTCATTTATTATAGCAGTTTTTCCGAAAAGAAGCAATGGTTTCATTTTTTTCTTAAGAAAAACAGGACCACAGAATGGGTGCCCCCTCATAGGGGTATTTACAATCTGGGGAAGTACCCCGGCAGGAATCACGCTGAGATTTCCTGCCGGGGGCTTTCTTTGCCTTGCGGGACATCCATGTCGATACAGCCGATATCGGTATAATGAATTTCAATGGTCTGCATTGCTTTTTTCGACCACTTCGCGCTTTTCTCATGCACCACGATCTTCTGGATGAACAGCCGCAGCAGTTCCGGGGTCAATTCCGTGATATCGGTATAACGCTTGGCCTTGGCAATAAAATTGTCCGTGTTGGATACGGTGTCCTTCAGCCGCTGGATGGCGGACTCCCTTTCCGGGATGCCCTCCGCCAGCTTTGTCCGTTCCTCACTGTATCCGTCGGACAGCATGTGAAACTGCTCCACCGTAATCCGCTCCAGCACACGATCCTCGTACAGCTTTTTGAAAATGGCGTCCAGTTCAGCGCCGCGTTTCCGCATGGTGGTCAGTTCCTTTTCCAGCCTGCGGATATCCTGCCGTATCTCGGCAGACTGTCGGCTGCTGATGTACTCGGCAAACTCCAGGGTGTGTTCCCTGGCCATCGCTGTTACTCGCCGCAAATCCTCCAGAACAACCTCGTCCAAGATGCATTCCCGAATGTAATGGGCTGTGCAGACCTCCGCCCCCTCTTTCTTGTAGGTACGGCAGGTGAAGTTATTCCAGGTGGGTTTCATGGTATGCGCCCGGTGTAGCACCATCGTGGTTCCGCAGTCCGCACACACCACCAGCCCGGAATACTTGTTCTGCTCGTCCATTTTAGTCCTGCGCCGTTTATTCTTCCGTACCCGCTGGACAATCTCCCAGACCTCCTGTGTTATCAGAGCGGAGTGGGTGCCTTCCAGTACAAGGCATTCCTCCCTGGGATGTTCTACTTTCCGCTTGCCCTTGTAGGATTTGCTGCTGAATCTCATGTTGATGGTGTTGCCCAGATACAGTTCGTTTTCCAGCATATTGGCGATGGTGCTGCTGGTCCAGTGGCAGGGCTTTTCCATGTTCAGCGAGGTGTGGCTGATCCCAAACTTCTGGTAGGCATAGGTTGTGGGGCAAAGGATTTGCTCTTCCCTCAATTGACGAGCGATTTGGCTGGGGCCGCTGCCAGCGGCGCACATGGCGAAAATTCGGCGAACCACCTCGGCTGCCTCATCGTCCACAACCAGCTTTTTGCTGTCGTTTTCGTCCTTGCGGTAGCCGTAGGGAGCCCTGGTTCCAAGCCTTTCCCCACGCTCCGCTTTTGCCTTGAGAACGGCCCGAACCTTGCGGCTTGAATCCCGAACATACCATTCATTGAACAAATTTTTGAACGGCATCAGTTCGTTGCTCTCGCTGCTGTCGGTATCCACATTGTCGTTGATGGCGATATAGCGGACACCGAACATGGGGAAGCGTTCCTCGATGTGCAGCCCTGTGTGCAGTTGGTTTCGGCCCAGACGGGACAGGTCTTTCGTGATGATAATCCCGATCTCGCCGTTTTCCATGTCGGCCATCATCTGCTGGAAACCGGGCCTTTGAAAGCTGGCCCCGGAGTACCCGTCATCCACATAAAAGCAAGGGTTAGGAAAGTGGTGGTCAGCGGCGTATCGCTGTAATATCATTTTTTGGGCTTTACTATGTAAAGGGTGCTTTCACCACCCAAATACATAGTGACTGCGGTTCATTTGTGGCAGAGTGAAGCAGGGCTGAGAGGGAGTGATACCAGCAGAGGATAGCAGAAGCGGACAGCGATTGTCAAGGCTGAAGTGAACGGGCTACGCCCGGCCTTGACAACCGCTGTCCGTTTCGCTGTTGGGTATCCAAGAGGAGCTATCGCTCCTCTTTATTCATAGCCCAGCTTCGGCCCCCGGTCAAGGGCGCACTTACTCACCACCCGCCGGGGCGGTCGGTGGTACTGCCTGGCGGCAGACGTGCGCTCTCCGAGGGGCGGAGCCTGGGCATTCCTTCCCTGCCCAGTACAGCAGGTCAGCAGACACCAACGGCGGCTTGGGCATCGGAAGCGGGAGCCGGTCACGATGGCCGGGGCTTGGGGGCGGTCAGCCACCAACAAGCGGCGCACCGGGTATATACCGGTGCATTGCTTGCCACTACCATTCGTATCATATACGGCCAGTTAAGAACGATAGTCACACCTTTGACAGTGAACCATAGTATTGTTGTAATCCTGTTTGTGGTAAAGTCCTGCCCATTGGCAAATGCTTTGTAAAATTGGTACAACAGATAACCCCTTTTCGGTTAAGGAATATTCTACACGAGGAGGGATTTCGTCATAAGATTTCCTCATCACAATCTGGGCAGCAATCAATTCTTTCAGGGCTGCCGCCAATACCGCATCTGTTATATTGCCCATCTCTTTACGGAGTTCACTATAACGCAGCACTTCTTTTGCCGCCAAAACACATATAATCCTTGATTTCCATTTTCCTCCAAACAATTCAAGCCCATATTCCAGTGGACAACGAATATCTTTCTCCAGCTTTGGCTTATACATAATCATTACCTCCATATAGGAATATACCATCTTTGCTATTTAATTACAAGCTACTATCAAAATAAATAGTGACTTATAAATTTGCTTATATCTTCCTTTCTATCGGTCATTAAGCTAGTATACAGTTACGCTCAATAAACGGAGCAGACCAAAACAGGAGGAATATGATTATGAAAGTAACCGCTTATCTGGAGATCACCATGAAGATTGATGAGGCCAATCGTCCCGCCGCCGCTAAGGTTTATACAGACTATCGCGGCCCGTTCCTGGAGAAGATTCCCGGTGCGCTCACCAAAGACCTGCTGATTCGGGCCGAGGATGTGCAGGTGCTTCATGGTTTCGACAGCGTGGAACATGCCGAAGCGTATCTTCAAAGCGAGATGTTCCAGAACGATGTGTTCGTTGGGCTCAAGCCTCTGTGGAGCGCCGATCCCGATGTGAAAATTTACACAGTTGCCTAATACGAACAATTTCAACAGGATGAGCAGCGATTCCGTGAACCGCTGCTCATCCTGTTTTTGAACTTTTTTGCTTTTGGAGAAAAACCCCTTGACAAATCGTCTCCTGATTTTGAATGCTGTTCGACTCGTTTTCTGTATTGTCATCCTGGCTGAGACGGCAGTACAGCGCAGTTTTCTTCTGGTTTGACTTCGTCATCTTACCCTCCTTTGTTGGTCAAACCGTTCAGAGCATTGCAACGCAATCATACTCCCAAACGGCCCGGATATCCAGCACTTTTCCCAGACAGCGGCGGGGCCGCTGTCTGGGCGTTAGGCGCACAGTTTTTGTTGCTGGATTTCCAGGTCGATCAGGGCTTTCAGCTTATCTTCCAGTGAGCAACGCCCGTATTTCGGGAATACGGACACCACCCGAATGGTTCTACCGTGGGAAATTTGGACACGTTCCGTTTTGATCTGCTGGGTGTTGTTTGGCTTGTCTATGGTCGGCAACCTCCTTTTTTGACCGATTTGCCAGTCATAAATATCAGCCAGTCAGAACATATCCAATTATTTTGCGAGGCCGCTTGTTTCGCCCAAAAGGCTGCCAACGTGGGCGGTTGATGGTGTTTGGGGCAGGGACTCGCAGGACTTTGCCTGGAGGCCACAAACGGCCTCTGTAGGGCCAGCGAAGGCCTATCGGCTCCGTTGCTGGCTGCGCGTGTTTCGCTCTTCCTCGATTTTTTGGATATCCCTGTCCATGTGAGTCATCTCGCTTTGAATTTGGTGGCACATCGCCAGTTCTTTCCGCACAGCCCGGATGTCGTTGTTAACCTGGGCCAACTGCTCATACAGTTCAGCCTTTTCTGCCGCCAGCAACTCCTGGGGAATGTCGCAGCGTTCCAAAACAGACACAGCCTCCATGTACTGGGAGAACTCCGTTTCCATGCCGGACAGCCCTTCTTCATAAAATGCTTTCACCGGTGCCAGTGCCGCCGCATCCGCCAAGGCTGTGTAAAGCGAGCGGCGTTTCTTTTTGCGAACATTGAGGATCGTGCGTTGCTTTGTCAGGCTGGACAGCCGATCCTCTGCTTGGGCTTGGAATGCGGCGATGTCCTCCTGCGTGGATAGACCGTTTTCTCTGAGAAATGCGAATTGTTCCCGATACCGCTCAAACTTCATAACCTCCGCTTTTATCTTCGGCGTCATCCGAGGTGAATATTGCCGCTCCTCAATTTTTCCAAGCACATAAAGATAATGGACATAAAGTGCCATAATTCCGGTATATTTGGGGTGCTTTTTGTAGGGTCGGTAACGGGGTCTATCGATAACCACAGGGCGGTGCCCGGCCTCGATTTCCTCCAGATTGCCCTGGATAGCGGCCCGGATGCCGTCCTCGGTGAACAGGGGATTCTTTCGGCCTGGG
>CANDBG010000077.1 GCA_947382875.1 uncultured Oscillibacter sp.
GCCGCACCCGCTTGATCTCATTGATATAGGCTTTGATATCGGTCATATCCAGGACTAAAATGACACAGCCCTGTTTCCGGCCGTTGTCATCCAGAATCTGTTTGCTGTGGCATTCGTAGTGCTGCTCGTTAATGGAGAAGCTCCAAGGAATGCTCTCGTCGAGCATTTCCTCCCGGAAGTCTTCCACCACCCGGATGTTTTCTCCGGGCTTGTGCGCAGGCAGGCTGGTAAAGATGCGGGCAGCCGCCCGGTTATAGCTGACCAGCCTGTCATGGTCGTCCAGGGCGATCACGCCGTCGCCCAGGCTTTCCAGTACCTTTTCCGCCGCCAGATGCCGAAAATCGTAATTGCGCCGGCTCCATACCACAATCACCACCATGGACATGGAAATCGCAAATGTCACCGGCGTGAGATCAAAGACCGGAATCAGCTTCAGTATGTAGGCAATCAAAACGATAACGGGTAAAGTGGTAATCAGCAGAATGGTCTGATACTGACGGCTGACGGACTGATCGGAGCGAAGACGGATGGCACGTGCAAGTGTAAAAATGGACAGCGTATAGGGAATGGCGACGCGGGTGAACATGGACAGCATATACAAAGGGCCATAGGAAATGCTGACATAATGAAAGCCGTCCGCCGCAGTCAGCCACTGAAATTCCTGGTAGAAAATACCATTCCAGTTAAAGAACACCGCCGGCAGGAGCAGAAAATTGATGACGCCAAGCGTAATCAGCAGTTTCTTGGGCGGACGCGCGTAGCAGTAAACGTAAGTGAACACACAATAACACAGCGGCGCAAAGAAAGAACCTACATTTTCTACAATGATTGCCGCTATGGCCGCTTCTATGGTGGGCACAATCAGCTCCAGCATATAGCCAACATTTTGCAGCAGCGTGCTGCACAGGATGAATATGAGAAGTTTTTGCTCCCTGGCTCCGTCTCCATTCAGCAGAAGAAACAGGGCTGCAAAGGTCAGACACACGCCAAAGCACTCCAGTGCAATCACAAAGTTAACCATGCTCGCTCTCCTATCTGTGTCTTGTTTTTACATTTGCAGGAACTCCATTTCATTCTTTAACCGAAAACGGGCAACCATCTCCCGAAGCATGGCGGCCTGACCGGACAGCTCCTCACTTGCGGCGGCGCTGGCCTCCGCAGTCGCCACATTACTTTGCACAACGCTGGAAATTTCCCCGATTCCACGGGTAATCTCCTCGGTGTTCAACGCCTGCTGTTTGGTATAATCGGCAATGCCGCTGATCAATCCGCTCATTTTGTCCGCCTGTTCCACCACAGCCAGCATCGCCTGTGCGACAGCCTGTCCAGCCTCTACCCCTTCATCCATGGCCTCCACGGTCTGTCCGATCAGGACGTTGGTTTCCTTTGCCGCGTCGGAGGACTTGGCCGCCAGATTGCGAACCTCGTCAGCCACCACCGCAAAGCCTTTTCCGGCGGCTCCAGCCCGCGCGGCCTCAACGGCGGCGTTCAGCGCCAGGATGTTCGTTTGGAAGGCGATGTCCTCAATGGTTTTCACGACCTTGCGAATCTGTGCGGATTTTTCGCTGATGTTTTGAATCACGGCTGTCAGCTCCCGCATTTTATCATCGCTTTCCAGAAGTCCGGCCTTGACCGAGCCGGCAAGCTGGTCCGCCTCCTGCGCTCCCCGGGCAATTTTATGTACACTGTCCGATACGGAATCAATATTTCCGGCCAGAGCTTCCACAGCGGCGGCCTGCTGTGTGGAACCTTGGGACAACGCCATGGAACCGCTGGATACTTGTTCCGCGCCTGCGGCAACATCCCGGGACGCGGCCTGCAGCTGGCCCATCGTTCCATTAAGCGTATGAGAAATTTCCTGCAGCGAATCTCTGATTTTTTCAAATTCCCCCTGATAATCATATTTCAGGGAAAAAGCAAGATTTCCCGCCGCAATTTCGTGAAGGGTCTGCGCGATCTCATCTATGTACTTTACATAGTCGCCAAGACGAATCGTCACTTGGTTGAAATCATCCGCCAGCACGCCCAGCTCGTCTTTCGACTGATAATGGATGGTCTGCTCCAAATTCCCCTCGGCAATCTGCGTGGCGACCCGGCTCAGCTCCCGTACAGGCCACCCGATGACACGCCGCACTTGAATCACCACAAGCAGCGTCATCACCACCAGCGCCAGAACGACCACTCCCGCCATGGAAGCCGCCAGAGTATAGAGCTCCTGCAAAACCTCCCCGCGGGACACGTAGGCTACTGCAATCCAGTCGCTGCCTGGAACCTTTTCGATTTGAATATAGGTGTCGTCATACCGGGACAGCCCATTCTTTCCTCCTTGTATCTGTTCGTTGACATAGGAGTAAACCGCAGAATCCATCTCGCTGATTTTCTCTCCCGTCATCGCGCTGTCCCGGTGTCCGATGATGGTATCCGTTCTGGAATCCACCAAAAAAATGCCGCCCGTTTCCTCCAGCTGAACACCGCGCACAATATCAGAAATGGAATCCAGGTAGACATCCGCCGCCGCCACACCGCGTACGGCCCCGCTCCGGCTTTTCAGAACGCCGGAAGCGCCCACCACATAGGACTGACTGTCTTCGTCGAAATACACGTCTCCCAAGATAAAGCTCTCGGAAGCCACGCCATTTTGATACCATGATTTCGCCAAGGCGTTGAAATCCGGCCCCGGAACAAATGAAGCGTGATACAGGGAACCGTCCGACAGCGCCACATACAGTCCGGCAGGGTAGGCGCTGTTCGGATTCACGGTATGCTTGATGTATTGCTCCATGGTTGGAATGTCCATGTCCTCATACTGGATGGTATCCCGCTCCATTTCCAGCATGGTCAGCGTCCGGTTTACCCAGGCATTCGTTTCCGCAATCGTCTGCGCAGTTGTGGAACGAATCAGATTTTCGCTTTTTGCCAGCAGAGCGTTGGACATCTGCACATAGACCACCGCAAGCAAAAGCGCCACCGCGATGATTACGCTGCCTATGATGGAGAATACCAGCTTTCCGGTGATCCCCCATCTTCCGCGTACCGCTGTGTCTGAGCGAGCGTTATCCTGTATCCGCATTCTATTTACTGTCATATACTCTCTCCTTGCTTATGGCCTTTTTGCAGAATTGTGTATATAATTGGGATGATATACGCTTTCACAAACAATACGCCATTTGAACTTTGATTTTAACACAGATGTCACATGAATTACAAGAAATTTTTTGAAAAATTCAAAATGGAATTATATTTTTAGGGTTTGTGTAGCAAGCAATGTCTTGATATATACCGAAGCCCGCTTGTTGGTGACTGACCGCTTTCAAACCACTGTAAAACCAGACGCAGCCGCGACCGAAAACCGTTGCAAATACAGGTTTTTTGCGATTCGGGTTGTCAGAAAGGAATTTGTATACCAGCACCATAGGAGCCGCCTGGACGGATACAGACCAGGTACAGACTTCCGGGAACGGAGACACTATGCCGGATTTGATCCAGCGGCTTATTGACATGGAAGCGGAGATTGACAAACAGACGGTTATCAATCAGATTCAGGCATCGAAAAATAAAGCGTGCGTTCTATCGCTTTGCAAGCGGCATGTCAAGTTTAAGCGGCTTGAAGAAATTGCCGTTGAAATGAACGATCCTACTGCTTTGCCGAAAAAAGAGTTGACCTGTGGTTATACGTGTGGTATAATGAGTGTCACCTGTGAGCGGGCTTTTTTTATTGCGCACTTTTTCCCGCGCTTACGCGTCAAAATCTGCGTCGTAAACATCGACCGGCAGGGAGGCAGTCGGCTTTCCGCGACAGGGAAGGCCAATATAAGGAGGTGCCGTTTAATGCGTGTCAAAGTCACTTTAAGATGCAACGAGTGCAAGCAGAGAAACTACAATACGATGAAGAACAAGAAGAATACCCCCGACAAGCTGGAGCTGAACAAGTATTGCCGTTTCTGCCGGAAGCACACACTTCACAGCGAAACAAAGTAATTTTGAGAAGAAAGGGCTTTTTATGGCAGAAGTGAAGAAGAAGGACCGCAGCCGCTGGTTCCGTGAAATGCGGAGCGAGCTGAAAAAGGTCGTGTGGCCGGACAAGCAGACCGTGACCAAAAATACCGGTACGGTGCTGCTTTGCTCCCTGATCATCGGCGCGTGTATCTGGATTTTCGATTTCGGCGCCATCTCTCTGGTCCAGTTCATCCTCAAGATGTTCGGCGCTTGAGGGAATCAACATGGCAGAGAGCGCAAAGTGGTATGTCGTGCACACCTATTCCGGCTATGAAAACGCGGTGAAAACCAGCATCGAGAAATTCGTCGTGGGCCGGAACATGGAGGATATGATTCTGCGAATCGAAATCCCCATGGAAAACGTGACGGAGGTCAATGAGGCGGGCGTTTCCAAGGAAGTCGCCCGGAAAGTATTCCCCGGCTATGTGCTCATCAAAATGATCATGACGGACGAAACCTGGCACCTGGTCCGCAATGTCCGCGGCGTTACCGGCTTCGTCGGAACCGCCAATAAGGCCATTCCCCTGACCGAAGAGGAGGTTTTCGCCATGGGTATGGAGAAGTTTGAGATCGTTGTCAAGTACAACGTCGGCGACCATGTGCGGATCATGGACGGCCCGCTGTCCACCTTTGAGGGCGTTGTCGAGGAAATTGAACCGGAGAAAAACCGGGTCAGCGTCATTGTGTCCATGTTTGGCCGGGAGACCCCGGTGGAACTGGAATTGGACCAGGTGGAAGTCCTGGGTTAATCCGCGCCTTGCGGGAAAAGGCGCGGCGCAGGTGGGAGGGATGCCCCTTGAGCGTCCCGTGGCTCTCGCCGCACCACACTTATGAGTTTAGGAGGTGCCGTTCCATGGCACAAAAAATTACCGGTTATGTAAAACTGCAAATCCCTGCGGGCAAGGCAACGCCCGCTCCCCCCGTTGGCCCGGCCCTGGGTCAGCACGGCGTGAACATCGCTGCGTTTACCAAAGAATTCAACGAACGCACGAAAAACGACGCGGGTATGATTATTCCCGTCGTCATCACGGTGTATGCCGACCGTTCGTTCTCCTTCATCACCAAGACCCCCCCCGCGGCGGTGCTGATCAAGAAGGAATGTAACATTGAGTCCGGTTCCGGCGTCCCCAACAAAACCAAGGTTGCCACCATTTCCAAGGCGTCTCTTCAGAAGATCGCTGAGATCAAGATGAAGGACCTGAACGCGGCAAACCTGGAATCCGCTATGAGCATGATCGCCGGTACCTGCCGCTCCATGGGCGTCCTGATCGGCGACTGACCGGAATTCAATCGAATGAGCGGCCTGCGCCGCTCCATACAGTGGGAGGATTTGTTTCCGAAGACCACTATGAGGAGGAAATAATTGTGTTTAGAGGCAAAAAATATAAGGAAAGCGCGAAGCAGATCGATAAGAATATGCAGTATGAGGCCGCCGACGGCTTGGCCCTGATCTGCAAGACTGCCAGCGCAAAGTTTGATGAGACGGTTGAACTGCACGTAAAATTGGGTGTGGACTCCCGTCATGCCGACCAGCAGGTTCGCGGCGCCATCGTCCTGCCCCACGGAACGGGCAAGAGCGTCCGGGTTCTGGTGTTCACCAAGGGGGACAAGGCCGACGCGGCCCGTGAAGCCGGCGCCGATTATGTCGGCGAGATGGATCTGGTGGAAAAGATTCAGAAGGAGAACTGGTTCGATTTCGACGTCGTGGTTGCCAGCCCGGATATGATGGGCGTAGTGGGCCGTCTTGGTAAGGTGCTTGGCCCCAAGGGCCTCATGCCCTCCCCCAAGGCCGGCACTGTGACCCCCGACGTGGCCAAGGCCGTGAAGGAAGTCAAGGCCGGTAAGATCGAGTACCGCCTGGACAAGACCAATATCATTCACTGCCCGATTGGCAAGGTTTCCTTTGGCCCCGAAAAGCTGGTGGAGAACTATAACGCGCTTATGGGCGCGATTGTGAAGGCAAAGCCCGCCGCGGCCAAGGGCCAGTATATTCGCAGCTGCGTTGCGGCCTCTACTATGGGCCCTGGCGTGCGGATGAATACCGCGAAGTTGGCTTAACTGTATAAGCGTAAAAGGCAAACGCCGCAGATTTTTTCAAAGTCTGCGGCGTTTTTCCGGTTCTTCTGCCGGAGGAAAGTCTTGTAAATGTGGAAAAATGTGTTATAATACTTCGTGAAAATCGAGAAAAAGGAGCGTTTCTTTGGAAAAATTGATTGAAAAAAGCTGCTGTGCATTTGCGGAGGCATTGGCGTCGAAAGCGCCGGTTCCCGGCGGCGGCGGCGCGGCGGCTCTGGCCGGGGCGCTGGGTACGGCCCTTGGCTCCATGGTGGCAAATTTTACCACGGGCAAGAAAAAATATGCCGCGTACGAAGAAGAAATTCAGGCCGTTTTGCGGGATATGGCGCAAATCCAGGCCCGGCTTCTGGCCCTCGTGGACGAGGACGCGGAAGCCTTCGCACCCCTCTCCGCCGCCTACGCCATCCCCAAGGGTGCGCCCGGTCGGGCGGAAACCCTGGAGACTGCCGCCTTGAACGCTTGTAAAGCGCCCCGGGAAATGGCCGCACTCTGCGGACAGGCCATTGAACGGCTGGATGTATTGCTGGAAAAAGGTTCCGTTTTGCTGCTGTCGGACGTCGGCTGTGGGGCGCTGCTGTGCGGAGCTGCGCTGCAAAGCGCTGCGCTGAACGTATTCGTCAACACGTCCACCCTGCAAAACCGCGAACAGGCGCAAGCCATCGAGACGGAAGTCGACGCGCTTCTGGAACAGTACATCCCCAGAGCGGCGGACATTGCACAGGCCGTCCGACGGCGCGTTCGGAAGGAGGGTTAAACCATGGCACAGCTTTTGAAAGGCACACCTGCCGCCGCTGCAATCAGCGACGGGCTTTCCGCACGTTCCGCGGCTCTCCGTGCGCAGGGCGTCACTCCAACGCTTGCTATTGTGCGGGCAGGCGAGCGGCCGGATGATCTTTCTTATGAAACCGGCGCGATGAAACGCTGTGAAAAAACCGGCGTTGCTGTAAGGCGGATGCTGCTGCCTGCGGATTGCAGCAAAGACGCCCTGCTGAACGCTGTCCGGCAGGTCAATGACGACGCTTCCATTCATGGATGTCTCCTGCTCCGGCCTCTGCCGGACCCAGACGCGGAATGGGCGGCGTGCGGTATACTGTCGCCGCAGAAGGACGCCGACGGCATTACGCCCGCCTCGCTGGGGACCGTCTTCACCGGGCAGGGTTCCGGCTGCCCGCCCTGCACCGCGCAGGCCTGTCTCGAAATCCTGGATCATTACGGCGTCTCTTTAGAAGGAAAACGCGCCGTGGTCATTGGCCGCAGTTTGGTCATCGGACGCCCTGTTTCGATGCTGCTTCAGCAGCGGAACGCTACCGTTACCATGTGTCACAGTCGTACAAAAGACCTGCCCGCCGTCTGCCGGGAGGCCGACATTCTCATCGCTGCCGCGGGACAAGCTGGCATGGTGGACACGTCGTATGTCCGCTCCGGACAGATTGTGATTGACGTAGGCATTCACGTCACGGAAGCCGGGACCCTCTGCGGCGACGTGGTTTTTGACGCCGTGGAATCCGTCGTGGACGCCATTACGCCCGTACCCGGCGGCGTGGGAGCCGTAACGACAGCGGTGCTGGCAAAGCACGTGATCGAAGCGGCGGAGAACTGCCTATGACTTTGACGGAAGCCCTGGATTTTATTCAGTCTGCAAGCTGGACCGTCCGCAGGCCGGGCCTGGAACGCATTGCGGCCCTTACCCGCCGTCTGGGGAACCCGCAAAATGATCTGCGCTTTGTCCACATCACCGGCACCAACGGGAAAGGCTCCACAGCGGCCATGCTGTCCGCTGTTTTACGGCGGGCCGGATACCGGACCGGCTTTTTCACCTCGCCGCATCTCCGCTTCTACAACGAACGGATTCAGGTGGACGGCCTTTCCATTTCAGACAGCGATTTCTGCGCTCTGGCGGAAGAACTGCGGGACGCGTCAGAAGGGATTGATCCGTCTGAATTTGACCTGCTGACCGCAATGGGGTTTTTGTATTTCCAACGGCAGGCGTGTGATATTGTACTTCTGGAAGCGGGGCTCGGCGGACGTCTCGACAGTACCAACGTCATTTCCGCGCCGGAGGCGGCGGTTATTACTGCAATCAGCCTGGAACACACGGAATATCTGGGCGGCACGCTGGAAAAAATCGCCATTGAAAAGGCAGGGATTCTCAAGCCGGGTACTCCCGTTGTTCTTCAGAAGCAGCCGCCGGGTGTGGAGAACGTTTTCCGTGCCCGCTGCACGGCTCTGGGCGGTACGCTGATTCCGGCGGCAAATGCCGTACGCCGTTCCGGCGGCCTGTACGGCCAACGTCTGGATTACCGCGACCGTCAGGACTTGTACCTCCGTCTCCCCGGCGTTTATCAGTGCCAAAACGCCGCCGCCGCGCTGGACACCGTGGATCTTTTGCGCCGCAAGGGGTGGAATATCCCGGAGGAGTCCGTCCGGGAGGGCTTGGCCGCTGCGGAGTGGCCCGGACGTTTTGAAGTTCTGCGCCAGGCGCCGCCTCTTATTCTGGACGGCGCGCACAACCCCGGCGGAGCGAAGGCGCTGGCGGAAAGCCTGGAAGCGTGTCTCCCAGGCCAAAAGCTGACATTTGTACTGGGCGTCATGGACGGTAAGGACCGCCGCGCTATGCTGGACGCCGTCGCGCCTTACGCCGCAAGGTTTTTGACGGTCTCCCCCGGAGGCCCCCGCGCGTTGGATTCCGCCGTTCTTGCAGAGGAATTGCGGCAAAACGGTTTTGCCGCCGAAAATGCTGGGACGCTGGAAACCGCGCTCGTTCAAACCGACGGTCCCGCCTGTATCTTTGGTTCCCTTTATCTGGCAGGGGACGCCCGCGCCTGGTTTTCAAAAAACGCTTAGAGCCTACCCGAAAATAGAGGAACTTGTCAGGAGCGTCAAACAGTAGGGGGTTCTCACCCCCGGTACTGTCAGGTCCCGTTCAGGGGGCGGCTGTGAGATCATTGCCGGACGGTGCCGGAAGGCAGCTTGTAAAGCCGCAAGGCTGGACGAAATGCCCGTCATCGTCCGCAAGTTGGACGATGAACAGGTGATCATCGAAATGGTGGCCTCCGGTATCCAGCGTAAACTTTTGAAGGCCAAAAACAACAAAAAATCAGGGGCTTTTATATCCATCCCCCTGTTTGCAACATTCTAACTTTACAGCATTCTGACGAACACCCCTTCCCTCGATAAATAGATGTCGGGGGAAGGTTTTTGCTGTGTATCCCAATTATCCAGGTACTGTTCACATATGTGAACAGTACCTAATCTAAGTTGTTTATGAGACTGATACTATAACAGACAATCCTCACAGAAATGTTACAGGCGGCTGGATTTTGAAATTTTATCTACGGGGCATAAAGATGGAGAAGGTAGAGCCGCGCTCTGGCACGGAAGTAACTTTGATGTAGCTGCCCTGCATGGTGACGATCTCACGGGCCAGGTACAGTCCTATACCGATGCCATCTACATCGTGTACTTCTTCCTCTTGGTAGAACTGTTTGAAAATCATGCCCTAACGGTTTTCCGCAATTCCTTTCCCGCTGCCCACAATGTCGATTTTCACATACAACTCCCAGCTATCAACGGAAACTTGGATCGTGCCGCCCTCCGGCGTGTACTTCACAGCGTTGTTCAGGATATTGAAAAGGGCCTCGCTGGTCCATTTTCGGTCATGGGCCAGGATTAAATCGGACGGGCAGTCTACGCTGACTTGGATGTTTTACTTTTCTGCCTTCAGTAGAATGCCGCCCAAAAAAGCAACCCCTATGGAACAGGCCCGATTGACAGAAAGACCTTTCATTTCTTTAGCTCTCCAATCCACATATAACCCATCATAAACCGTTTTGATATATTGCAGGCCATCTGCTTCGATCTTGCTCCGAATACGGCTGATTGTTACGGTCAGAGTGTGTTCATCCACAAAATTTTCGTCTGCGTCCCACAACTTTTCAAGAAGCACCTGACGGGTCAAAACGATTTTCGGATTTCTCACCAACACTTTCAGCAGGCGATATTCCAGCGGTGTGAATGTAATTGACATTCCGGACAGCTCTGCGGTCGGCTCCGAGAAGCTGATGGACAGCGTACCATCCAAAAGCAGTCGCCGACCGTCTGCTTTTGGATGCGGCCCAGCAGCGCCGACACCTTTTTGCGGAACACACTGATAGGAAAGGGCTTCGTCACATAATCATCCGCGCCCAGCTCAAACCCTTTCAGCATATCACTTTCCATATCGTTGGCCGTCAGGAAAATCACCGCTGTATCAGGGCGGCGTTCCTTGATCTGTTTGCAAAAATCAAACCCGTTTCCATCAGGCAGGTTCACATCCAGCATATCAGGTCATAGTCCTGCCCTTCGCTAAGACGAACTGCCTCCGCCTTTGTCATAGCAGAGTCAACGGTGCAGCCGGCCGCAGAGGGGTTGTAGCACAGGGTTATTGTTCAACAGGCGGTCGTCCTCCACCACTAAAAGTCGCATGGCCTCACATCCCTTCCGGTTCTGTGATAGATAGTATCAGCAAAATGTTACGAAAATCTCACGAGGAAAAATTATATCACATCCTGAAACCTTTTATGAAAATTACACCAGAAGCATCCTCCTGATGTGATTTGATTTTATTTCAACAGCGGCATAACCGTACCTGCGGATCTTCTTTGTCAGTACCGAATAAAATAACAGCCAGTGTAAAAGGAAAGACCTTACTCACTGGCTGTTGTTCAATGAAAAAACCTTATTTAGCTGGATGCTAATGATGGGCAGAACCCCCACATATGGGAACACAAGGAAGCGCAGGTTTCCTGTGTTCATTTTGGACAGTATAACGGGAAATTTGAATAGACGGTATCTTCCCGTATTTTACTATAATCTTTTATCCCTCCGATGCAGCATATTTGTTCTGCACTGCCTCCGGCAGTTCTTCATACTGCCATCCGCATCACTATCGGGGAGCGGGAGCTGGAGGGTGTTTTGTATGACAGCAGCATGGCCCGACAGTTTATCGCCCAGCTTCCCCAGACCATCACCATGAGCAACTACGGTGGCCGGGAGGTCTATGGCGGCATTGACCAGGCGATCACCGTGGAGGGCGAGGGGCAGCTCCGTTTTGATGACGGTGACATCACCTACTGCCCCAGCAACAACACCGCCGCCATCTTCTACGCCCAGTCCAGCCGCCCCAACCTGACCATGACGGTCTATCCCATCGGCAAGGTCACGTCCGACCTGTCCATCTTCCCCGATCTGCCCAGCCGGGTGGACATTACCTTTGAAGTCATTTCATAAATAAAGGAGACTTTTCCATGAAAAAATCCCTCTCTCTCATTCTTTCCCTTCTGCTGTGCTTCGCTCTGACCGCCTGCGGCAGTCAGAGCGGGGCCAGCGGCGGCGATGAATCGCAGACACTCCCGACATCTCAGCCCGTAGAACCCTCTGATAATGCCCCGACTCAGCAGCCAGACACTACGCCGGAAACAGCACCTTCTGAGGATGCGCCTGTCACCGACACGCCGGAGGAATCCGGCGAGGGAAACGGCGTTCTGGTCGTCTACTTCACCTACGGCGAGAACGCGCCCCTGGCGGACGGCGTAGACGCATCCACCTCCGCCAGCATCCAGTACCGGGGCGATACTCTAACCGGCAATACCGGCCTCGTGGCGGACCTGATTGCCGAGGCAACGGGCGGTGATCTCTTCTCCATTCTGACAACGGAGCAATACCCGGACAGCTATGACGCCACGATTGATGTGGGCCAGGAGGAGCGCAGCAATAACGCCCGCCCGGAGCTGGCTTCCCAACTGGAGAATCTGGACAGCTATGACACTGTGTTTCTGGGGTTCCCCAACTGGTGGGGCGATATGCCCATGGCCGTCTACAGCTTTTTGGATGAATACGACCTCAGCGGCAAGACCATCGTTCCCTTTGTCACCTCCGGCGGCAGTGGATTTTCCAACACGATCAGTGCCATTGAGAGCGCCGAGCCGGACGCCACGGTATTGTGTCAGCGCCAATGATAAAATGACAGAAAACGCCGAGGAAAAAATGTAGGTTT
>CANDBG010000078.1 GCA_947382875.1 uncultured Oscillibacter sp.
GCAATGGGTGCTGGACGGCACCCAGCAGCTCGTAAGCCGCGCTCCCGGCGGCGCGCTGGCCGAAGACGAGGACCGTCTGGCGGCGGCGATGCTGTGCTGCATTGACAGTTCCGGTTTGTCGTTCGCCGCGCCCCTGCCGGACCTCAAGGGCCAGGAGGCTTATGAAAAACTGCCCAATCTGTCCCTGGGACGGAACGTCGCGGCGGCCAAAAAGCTCGCCGAACCCCTGGACGCCAAAGAGTTGGCGGAATTTGCCGGCGCGGTGTTCAGTCTGTGGCTGGAACAGGGCGCGGCGTCGAAACACAAGTGGATACTGACGTTCTCCTCTGTGTTCGGCGGTCAGGCGATGGTGGAAAACCTGAAACGGCAAATCAACCAATGGCCCCAGGAATCCCGCGGCGCGATTGCCTGTGACGCCGTGAACGCCCTGGCGATCAGCCCGGAGCCGGAAGCGCTCCTGATTGTGGACAGCATTTCCCGGAAGTTCAAATTCAAGCAGGTGAAGACCGCGGCGGGCAAGGCGCTGAACTTTGCCGCGCAGGCGCTGGGACTCTCCACGGAAGAGCTGGCCGACCGTATTGTTCCGGACCTGGGCCTGGACCAGCGGGGCACGCGTACGTTCAACTATGGCCCCCGCAGTTTTACCGTCACGCTGACGCCCGCTCTGGAACTGGAAATCCAAAACCAGGACGGAAAGAAGATCAAATCCCTGCCCGCCCCCGGCAAGCAGGATGACCCGGAACTTGCAAACGCGTCCTCCACGGAATTCAAGGCGTTGAAGAAGCAGATCAAGGCCACCGTATCCACGCAGACGCTTCGGCTGGAGCAGGCGCTTTCCACGGGCCGTATCTGGACCGGCGCAGGCTGGCGGGAGCTGTTTGTACAAAAACCAATCATGCGTCAATTTGCCGTCGGGCTGATCTGGGGCGTGTACGGCGAAAACGGAACCCCGACCAATACGTTCCGATATTTGGAAGACGGCAGTCTTAACACTGCGGATGAAGACGAGTATGAGCTTTCTGACGATGCGCGGGTTGGTCTGGTACATCCGGTAGAGCTTTCCGCGGAGGACCTGGACACCTGGAAACAGCAATTGGAGGACTACGAGATCAAACAGCCGATTGAGCAGCTCAATCGGCCGGTTTCCCGCGTGACGGACGAGGAAAAGAACGAGACCTCCCTGGAAACCTTCGGCGGACGCGTCGTGAACGACCTGTCGCTGTCCGGCAAGCTCCTGGGCATGGGCTGGTATCGCGGCAGCGTTCTGGACGCAGGCGGCTTCTACGACTTCTATCGGGAAGATGGTCCAATCGGCGCGCAGCTCAATTTCTCCGGTTCTTACGTCGGCGGCGGCTACGACGACGAAGTGACCATTTACGACATTCAGTTCTATCGTTCCGGCACAGTCCAGCGGGGCAGCTATGTATACGACGCGCTGGGATACACCGACAGCTCCGACACCCCCAAGGACGCGGCTGGAACGGATTTCGTCCTGGTAGGCGGAATATATCGTCCTTCCGACCAGCGGCTGTTCAAGCTGGGGCAAGTGCCGCCGCGGCTGTTCAGTGAAATTGTGTATCAGGTACAAAAGGCCACGGCGTCCAGCACGGAAACCCGGGACGACTGGAAAACAAATCGTTAAACAAAAAGGAGGCGCGACATGGCGGACTTGTCCACCGATGTCCGGTACATCAAAGGAGTCGGCGAGCAGCGGGCCAAGGCGCTGAACCGTCTGGGGATCTATACCCTGCGGGATTTGATTGCATGGTTTCCCCGCCGCTACGAGGACCGCACTCAGACCCGCCGCATTGCGGACCTGACGGAAGGTGAGACGGCCTGTGTTGCGGCGATGGTCGCGGCCCCGCCCACCGTCACCCATGTCCGGAAGGGGATGGATTTGGTAAAACTCCGGGCAGTGGACGAGTCCGGCGTGCTGGACGTAACCTTTTTTAATCAAACCTGGCTGAAGGACCGCCTTCAGCCAGGGGAGACCTACATTTTCTGCGGCAAGGCCGAGGGTGCGCACCAGCGTCGGAAGATGACCGCGCCTATTGTGGAACCGGAGGGACTTCGGGAGGCCACGGGCCGGATTGTGCCGGTGTATCCGCTGACGGCGGGGATCAGCCAACGCGGGCTGTCTCGGTCCATTCGTCAGGGTTTGGACGCCTGCGCAGGCATTTTACCGGACGTTTTGCCGGACGATTTACGGCAGGAGCATCAGCTCTGCCGGATTGAATTCGCGTATGAAAACATCCATTTTCCGGAAAGTCCGGAAACGCTGGCCCTGGCGAGGAGGCGGTTAGCATTTGAGGAATTATTTCTTTTCACAATTGGCCTGCGGCAGCTGAAAAGCCGGCGGGAAATCGTTACGGCTGCACCATGCGAAGCGATAGACATGGCGCCGTTTTACGGCGTCTTACCCTTTCGGCTCACAAACGCGCAAAAGCGCTGTGTAGATGAGGCGTTGACGAGTATGCGTTCTGGTTTGCCGATGAACCGTCTGTGTCAGGGCGACGTAGGTTCAGGCAAAACGATGGTTGCCGCCGCGTGCGTATATTTTTGTGTAAGGAACGGGCGTCAGGCGGCACTGATGGCCCCGACGGAAATCCTTGCACAGCAGCATTTTGCGGGTTTAGCGCCGCTGATGGAGAAGTTAGGCGTCCGCTGTGCGCTGCTGACGGGCTCCACGCCAGCCAAAGCCAAACGGGAAACGTCGGCGAGGCTGGCGGAAGGGGAAATTGATTTTATTGTAGGCACCCACGCGCTGATTACGGGCAGTGTTGCCTACCAGAATTTAGGATTGGTTGTGACAGACGAACAGCATCGTTTTGGGGTCGCGCAGCGGGCGGCGTTAGCGGCGAAGGGCGAGCACCCACATATATTAGTCATGTCGGCGACGCCGATTCCCCGGACGCTGGCGTTAATTTTGTACGGTGATTTGGAGGTATCGATCATAGACGAACTTCCGCCCGGACGCAGGCCTATAGAGACATACGTTGTTTCCGGAAGCTATCATCCGAGGGTATATCGGTTTTTGAGCAAGCTGATTGCTCAAGGGCGTCAAGCATATGTTGTGTGTCCCCAGGTATCGGAGAACGAGGAACAGCCTGACGAGCGCAAAGCGGTGACAGAATATGCGAAAATGCTTCAAACGACGGTTTTTCCGGAGTTAAAGATTGCATATGTTCACGGAAAAATGAAGTCGAAGGAAAAGGATGCCGTCATGCAGGCGTTTGTGAATCACGAAACAGACATACTGGTATCAACGACGGTAATTGAAGTTGGGGTTGACGTACCAAACGCGGCGGTAATGGTGGTAGAGAATGCGGAGATGTTTGGCCTGAGCCAGCTGCACCAATTACGCGGACGCGTTGGCCGAGGAAAGCACCAATCGTATTGCATATTGATTTCCGATAATCGGAATGAGGAAACGCGTCAGCGATTAAAAGTGATGGCAAAAACATCTGACGGATTCAAAATAGCGGAAGAAGATTTACGGCTTCGCGGCCCCGGTGATTTCTTTGGCGAACGCCAGCACGGCTTACCGGGTCTAAAGGTAGCGGACCTGGGCTGTGACACCAAGCTCCTCCAAGAAGCCCAACAGGCCGCTGACGCTTTGCTTTTCAAAGACCCCGGCCTGGAGCTTTACCCTGCCCTCACCGAGCGCATTGACCAACTATTCACACAAAACACCTGGAATTAGGACCTTTCCGGGGCCCTGGCGGACGCGCCTCACGGCGCGGGTGGCAGTCAGCCGTTTGAAACGGCTGGTCCAAATTTGAACCCCCCATTTTCTTTTCTCTTACGAGAGAAAAGAAAACGGGCCGTTCACGGTCCAAAAGAAAAGAGCGTTTGTTAGGTGCGGTGTAAGACTACGGCTTTCTGCCTCTGATAACGAGAAGTCCAAATCGACTTGCCTCTGCGTCTAACTCCGCTGCCGCTGCTGCGGTGCGCGAAAAAGCTGGGTGCTGTTGGTGGACGAACGGTCTGGATGCGATTGGTGGTGCGTGTTGCAGGGACGGACCTATGGTGTCCCTCCTTCCTTTTCAAATGAGGCGCTTGGCGGATGAAACAGCAATGGTGCGGTTACAAAGAAAAACGGACCACCCGGTTGGGGCGGTCCGTTTTGTCTTACACTTTTTTCCAGCGGTCCAGGGTTGGCAGAAGCTCTTTCAAATAACTCCGTACTGCATCCGGGTCGCCCGGCATATGAGGAACACATTGTTCAATCATATCCTCCATCGAACAATCGGCCACAAAATCGCCGTCGGTCCAGCACCACTTG
The DNA here is from genome assembly GCA_947382875.1 of uncultured Oscillibacter sp. Taxonomy (GTDB): domain Bacteria; phylum Bacillota; class Clostridia; order Oscillospirales; family Oscillospiraceae; genus Oscillibacter. The sequence continues at coordinate 4,286 of CANDBG010000078.1, forward strand.
CAATACGACTCATTCATCGAGCCGTCTTGATTTCGGGCGAAAACCTCCTCATGGAGCGGCATACCACAGCTCTGACAAATCAAGACCTGCGGTTTGCCCAGCAGCGTATTGATCGACACATTAAAAAGCTGTGACATAGCTTGCAGGGTCTCGATTTCCGGAATGGTCTCCCCCTGTTCCCAACGGGAGACCGCCTGACGGGTAACAAACAGTTTTTCCGCCAATTCATTTTGGGAAAGTCCCGCCTTTTTCCGAAGCTCAAGGCAAACATCTTTGAATTCCATATTCATCACCTCACACACAGCATAACACGCTGGGACGAGGCTGTAAAGCAACCGCCTGTTGCCCTAGAACTTCGGCAATTTGGCCACCACAGCGGCACAGCGCGGGCACAGGGTCGGGTGCGCCGCATCACTTCCAACGCTGGCAGACTGTTTCCAGCACCGCTCACACTTCTGACCCTTTGCCGGCTGAATCAGCACACGCACGCCAGCGACCGGCGTATCAGCCGCCTGTTCATAGAGAGTGGGATCGTCCAAGACTTCCACATCCGACACGATAAACAAGTCCGCCCACTGGTCGGCAAATTTCGCCTGCAAATTCTTGAGCATATCGACCTGATAATTCTGATCCTTCACCAGCACCACATGCGCTTCCAGGGACTTGCCGATTTTCTTTTCAGCCCGAGCGGTTTCCAGGGCGGCGTTGACGCCGGTGCGGAGCTGAATCAGCTCCACCCAGGACACCATCGCGCCCAAATCATAATCCTTAATGGGCTGGTTCATGTCATTAAACAAGACATTCCGCGGGTCATCGCTGGAACGGTGAGGCATCGCCTGCCAGATTTCGTCGCAGGTAAAGCAGAGAATCGGGGCCATAATTTTTGTCAGCGTATCAAGAATCAGGAACAGAGCGGTTTGCGCACTGCGCCGCAAGGCGCCATCTTCTTCCTCGCAGTACAAGCGGTCCTTAATGATATCCAGGTAGAAGTTGGACATATCGACGACGCAGAAGTCATTGACGGCGTGCGTAACGACCAGGAACTCATAATCATCATAAGCGGCAAAGCATCGTTCGATCAAAGCATTGAGCTTCGTAATGGCCCAGCGGTCCAGTTCCAGCATTTCCGCAGGCGGGATAAGATGGTTTGCGTCAAAGCCGTCCAGATTGCCCAGGCAGTAGCGGGCCGTGTTACGGAACTTCAAATAATTCTGGGAAAGCTGCTTAAAGATATCATGCGAGCAGCGTACGTCAGCATGGTAGTCGCTGTTTGCCGCCCACAGGCGCAAAATATCCGCGCCATATTGATTCATCACGTCAGCGGGGTCCACGCCGTTGCCCAGAGACTTATGCATCGCCTTTCCCTCGCCGTCGACGGTCCAGCCGTGGGTAATGCACTCCTTGAAGGGCGCGCCCTTCCCGAAAGCGCCCACAGCCGTCAGCAGGGAACTTTGGAACCAGCCGCGGTATTGGTCCAGGCCCTCGAAGTAGATGGTCGCAGGCCAGAAGCCCTGATCTTTTTTCATCGAAGCATAGTGGGTGGAACCGGAGTCGAACCAGCCGTCCAGGGTATCCTCTTCCTTGGTAAAGCTCTTACCGCCGCAGTGCGGGCAGGCAAAGCCATCGGGCAGAATATCGCCTGCCTCTTTCGCGAACCAGGCGTTGGAGCCTTCGGCGGCAAAAAGTTTCGAGATAACGTCAATGGTTTCACTGGTAACAATCGGCTTCCCGCAATCCTGGCAATAGAAGACGGGAATCGGCAGTCCCCAGCGGCGCTGACGGCTGATACACCAATCGGACCGCTCACGAATCATCGCTTTCATACGGTCCTGGCCCCAGGCGGGCACCCAGCGCACCTCATCGGCCGCCTTGCATGCCTCCTCCTTAAAGGCATCGACGGAGCAGAACCATTGCGGCGTCGCGCGGAAAATAATCGGGTGCTTACAGCGCCAGCAGTGGGGGTAACTGTGGACAATCTCCTCGGAAGCGAACAGCATACCGCTTTCCTTCATATCGGCCAGAATCACGGGGTTCGACTCATCGGTCGCCAAACCGGCATATTTTCCGGCGTAATCCGTATGACGGCCCTGGTCGTCCACAGGAACCACCATATCCATTCCGTAACGCTTGCAGGTCTGGTAGTCGTCCGCGCCAAAGCCGGGGGCGGTGTGCACGCAGCCCGTACCGGAATCCATGGTAACGTACTCAGCCAGCAGGAGTCGGCTGGTTTTCGGCAGGAAGGGGTGATCGGCCAGCATATTTTCAAAGAACGCGCCGGGGTGGGTTTCCACGATTTCCCAGCTATCCAGGCCGCTCAGGCCCATGACTTTCTCCACCAGGGCCTCCGCCATGACGTAGGTTTCACCGTTGGAAGCTTTCACCAAAGCGTAATTCTCCCGCGGGTGGAGCGCGATACCCAGGTTTCCGGGCAGGGTCCAGATGGTGGTAGTCCAAATGACGAAAAAGAGCTTTTTCGGGTCAAAGGCGGACAATTTCCCCAAATCGTCATGCATTGGGAACTTGACATAAACCGTCGTACAGGGGTCGTCCTGGTATTCAATTTCGGCTTCGGCGAGGGCGGTTTCGTCATGCGGGCACCAGTAGACGGGCTTCAAACCCTTGTAGATATAGCCCTTCTGGTACATCTCACCAAACACCTTGACCTCCTCGGCCTCGAAGCCGGGGGCCATGGTCAGATAGGAATGCTCCCAATCGCCAATGACGCCGATCCGCTTGAACGCCTCCATCTGCACTTCGACATAATGCTGCGCGAAGTCGTGGCAGGCCGACCGGAATTCCGGTACACTCATGGCCTTGCGGTTGAGCTTATTCTGCTTGATGATTGCGGACTCAATCGGCATACCATGGTTATCCCATCCGGGGATATAGGGGGTATAGTACCCCCGCATGGCGTAAGAACGGGTAATAATATCTTTAATGGCCTTGTTCATGGCGGTACCCATATGAATGGAGCCGTTCGAGAACGGAGGGCCGTCATGCAGGGAGAACAAAGGCTTTCCCTCATTTTTCTTCAGCAGCTCGTTGTAGACGTCCGCCTCTTCCCAGCGCTTGAGCATATCCGGTTCCCGTTTCGGCAGACCGGCCCGCATCGGAAACGCGGTTTTCGGGAGATGGATGGTCTTGTTATAGTCCATAAACAGATTCCTCCTTGTATAATATTTGCGAATTGTATTCAAAATACCGGCCTATGCAGCGGGAGGCGGGATAAAAACAAAAAGCCTCCGTCTCGAAAGAGACAGAGGCAAACTCTGCGATACCACTCTTTTTGCCGCGCCCTTACGGAACACGGCCCCTCCACGCCCGCGGCCACGGGCCGACGGAATAACGCCCGTCAAACGTCCTGGCTTACTGCGGAACGGTTCAGCCGGAGGCTCCAAGGGGATTTTGACCAACGGGCCCCGACCGCCTCGCACCAGACGGCGGCTCTCTTCACGGGGATTCCGCGGCTACTTGTCCTTATCGACGCCAGATATTGAATTCTAACCTATGATATCACGTTTTTCGCATTTGTCAACGGGTTTCGGGGATTTTTATCGGGATTTCGCCGGCGGCGTTTCCGATTCAGGGGTTTGACGCCCACCATTTTACTCGTTCGGAACACAAACAATACAGTTCCTGGCTAGGCTGACAGAGCCACCGGAAAAATATGCTGTCCGTTTTCGCCCCGCTTGGATAAGGGTCATAGACTGTACCATCTTGGAAAATAATCAGCTCGTTGTCAAGATTATCGTCGTAGTTCCATCGCGCGCTCCTATACCTTATAGAAATGCTTTCTCTCGCTCCAACGATTCTGGAATCGGACTTTATACGCTCCACTTCCTGGCGCACAATTGGTTCAAGAATTTTGAACGCTTTTTGTCTCTCGTTTTCCAACGCCTGTCGTTCCGCTTCCTTTCTTCCTTTTTCGGTAAAACGGAAAGCTGGTTTTTCATATACCCGCTTTTTGGGGTACACTTCACCCACACCCACATGGACGCTCCCATCTGGCAGACGATATTGCAGGGGAAAATACTTATAAACACTATACTCTCTTTCATATGTAAGGACACGAATATCGTTCAAAGTAATGGTTGTCGGAGGCCCCTCCCAAAACTTCGGTGGACAGACCTCGATCAACTCCTGAATAATTTTCTGAGATTCCGGCGGCAGGGAAACCGGAAGGGAATAGTAATATTTTCCCAAGACATCCGCACAATAAAAAAACTTATGTTTTTCATCGGTATACAGCCTCAAAATTTCCTCATACAAAAGGCCATCTTTTGCGCTAAGGTCTTCTTGACGTTTCTGTTCCGCATTTTTGGCGTTTATGATTTCATTGTATTCGTCCCGCAGACCCATGGAAACCCCTCCCTTCTTCAACAATGATAACACACCTCCTCTAAAATCGCAACCGCAAGGCGCGGGGTGTCTTACTGATAGCGGTAACGCTGCGCGGTATAGCGGTCAATACAGCTTTGAAACAGCTCATAACTAAAGAATTCCAGAAGGCGGGCGTTGGGGATTTCATGGAAGGAGATAATCTGCTGCTGGGTATCCACCCAAATTCTCCAAATGGATTGTTTCTTTCGTCTCGGCACAATGCGTTTCCTCCATTTCGGTTGTACTGGTATGATTTTATGCGATTTTGGTATAAAAAGCAATATGCAATTTTCGCATAAACTAAAATAATTCCCGAGTACGAACGGGAGGGATCGGATGTACCGGCGATTAAGGGACCTGCGGGAAGACCGGGACTTACCGCAGCGTGTGGTTGCGAACGAGCTGCACGTATCACAGGCCACCTATTCCCGTTATGAAAACGGGGCTTTGGATATCCCCAGCGGGGTGTTGATCGCTCTGGCGCTGTATTACGGAACCAGTATTGACTATCTGGTTGGACTGTCGGACAACCCCGCGCCGTACCGGTGACGCCGCGCACAGGACAAACGCGCCTGGAACCAAGACGTTCCAGGCGCGTTTTCTCTGTTGTCCGCCCTGCCGAAGGCCCCCTTACGCCTTTTCGGTTTCCCGGGTTTTCGGGCGGCGCACATCCAATTCCTGGCTGTACTTTTCCCGGTAGGCCCGGAAGAGGTGGTCAAACTCCGGGTTTTCGCCGTGGTGGAGCTGCCGGATATAGGTATGACTGTCCGTCCAGACGATGCCCTTGAGGGGCGAAATCTCCCGCATGACGTTCAGCGCAATATTGGAACAGTGGTCCGAAATGCGTTCCAGATTGATTAAAAGTTCCAGGAATTGCGCGCCCACTTCCATCGTACATGTTCCGTTTTTCAGCCGCTCTACGTGCCAATCCTTCAGCTCCGCCGCCAGCACGTCCACCACTTCCTCCAGCGGCTCCACCTGAATGGCGTCCGACCGCTGACGGGTCCGGCAGCAGGTCAGGGCTTTGTCCACGGCCTCCTCCACCGCGGCGGCCAGGACCGCCAGCTCCGCTCTGGCCGGGGGTGAGAACGACAAATTCCGTTCATGCAGCACCGCCGCGCACTCCGACACATTCACCGCATAATCGCCAATCCGTTCCAGATCCGACAGCGTGTGCAGCATCACCGATACCTTTCCGCTCTCCTCCTTGGAGATCGGGCGGTCGTTGAGCTTCACCAGGTAATTGTCCAGCATTCCCTCCAGACGGTCTATGGTGGTTTCCGTTTCGTTGAGACGTTCCAGCTTTTTTGCGTCGAAGCGTTCCAGAAGCTCCAGGGCCAGACGGAAGTTTTCCTGCGCCAGCGTCCCCATCTGCATGACGGCGCTCTCGGCCCGTTCCAGGGCCAGCGAGGGCGTCGCCAGGAAGCGCTCGTCCAGCACGGTGATTTCGCCCTCACTGCCCGGCACCACCCGTTCCACCAGCTTAACCAGCTGCTTATGGAACGGCAGCAGAAGCAGCGTACAGCCGATGTTGAACGTCAAGTGCAGGTTTGCAATCGCGCCGCGGTTCATGATCATTTCCCAGAACGAAAAATGGAACAGCGCATTTCCGCCGTAAAGAACAATCAGAAATATGACTGTACCGGTGATGTTGAACGTCAGATGCAGAGCGGCGGTACGCTTGGCGTTTTTGCTTGCGCCGAAAGAGGACACCAAGGAGGTAAGGCAGGTGCCGATATTCTGTCCCATAATAAGGGGAAACGCGATGTTGAAGGAAATGACGCCGGCTGCGCTCAACGCCTGAAGAATGCCCACCGAAGCCGCGGAGCTGTGCAGCAGGGCTGTAACCAGCGCTCCCGCCAGCACGCCGAGGACAGGATTGGAGAACGAAGCAAACATCTCCTGAAAGGCTGGGGAATCCTGCATCGGCGCCATGGCCGTCTCCATACTGCTCATGCCGATAAACAGTAACCCCATCCCCAGAAGAATCTGACCAAAATAGCGTTTTCCGCCGCCGTTGATGAACAAATAGAAGACAATGCCAAGGACGGCCAGCACACCGCCAAGAGCGGAGGGCTTGAGCAGCATAAGCAAGGGGTTGTCAGTGGAAATATCGCCCAGGCTCAAAAGCTGGGCTGTGACGGTGGTGCCGATATTCGCGCCCATAATAATGCCCACGGTCTGTTCCAGCTTCATGACGCCGGCATTGACAAAGGCCACACACATGACCGTCGTGGCCGTGGAGCTTTGAATCAGACCTGTCACCACCGCGCCGAACAGCACGCCCTTGAACACATTGTCCGTCAGGTGCTCCAGGAGCCGCTCAAGCCGGCCGCTGGATAATTTTTCCAGTCCCTCAGTCATGGTGGTCATACCGAACATTAAAACGGCAATCGCTCCCAGCATGGCTATTACTTCCGTGATCTTCATGAGATCCCTCCATCTGTCAGATGTATCATATGAATTGGCAGCGGTTCCATCCTACCCGCCGGGACTGAAACCATGCTGAAAAATCCGGACGCCCCGGTTTTGTCTGGAAGGTTTGAAAAGAATTCCCATAAATCCCGCTCCTTTTCAGCATCGCTTCAGAAACCCGTGATAAAGTAGCCGCACATTCAGCGAAAGGACGTGATACCCATGGCGCAGTACCGGCACGAGTGGAAGCATGAGATCAACCTCTCAGATCGCATTGCCATACGGCAGCGTCTGCGGGCGGCGGCCAAGCCGGACGAACATGCCCTCAACGGACGCTATTGGATACGAAGCCTCTATTTTGACACCCCATCCGACAAAGCCCTCCGGGAAAAGCTGGACGGCGTAAACCGGCGGGAAAAATTCCGGATTCGCTATTACAACGGAGACATATCCCGGATTCACCTGGAAAAAAAGAGCAAACTCAACGGCCTTGGGACCAAGTTCCAGGCGCCGCTCACCGCCGCGGAATCACAAGCCATTCTCGACGGCGACTGGTCCTGGATGCCGGACAGCGGGCGGCCTCTGGTGCAGGAATTCTACTGTAAATTAAAATCCCAGTGTCTGCGGCCCAGGACCATTGTGGACTACACCCGGGAGCCCTTCGTCTACGCGCCGGGCAACGTCCGCGTCACGCTGGACTACGACATCCGCACGGGCCTGCGCTGCACAGACTTTCTCAATCCCCGCTGCGTGACCATTCCGGCGGGGGATTCCCGCACAATTCTGGAAGTCAAGTGGGATGCATTTCTTCCCGCCGTCATTCAGGACGCCGTGCAACTCAGCGGACGGCACGCCGCCGCATTTTCCAAATACGCCGCCTGCCGCATATACGGCTGAAATACAAACGAAAGAGGTTCTTCTTATGACTTTTAATGATATTTTCAAATCCAGCTTTTTGGAAAACGTCACCAGCGTCAGCCTTC
>CANDBG010000079.1 GCA_947382875.1 uncultured Oscillibacter sp.
CTGATTCCACCATGCTGTTTTGCCCACCAATGCAGCGGCAGCGGTGTTAGACGCAGAGACAAATCGACATAGGCTTCTCGTTTGGCTTCCTCCAAGCCATAGTTTTCCACCAATCCGAATAAAAACGCTCTTTTCTTTTGGACCGTGAACGGCCCGTTTTCTTTTCTCTCGCCAGAGAAAAGAAAATGGGGGGTTCAAAAAATCAGCTTCGCGTAATGTCGTTGATCCATTTGCGGCTTTTGAGACGCCAGGTACCCCAGAAAGGCTTGCAGATGGTTTCCGCTTGGAGACTGATGCAGACAAAGATAATTGGCGCATTCAAAACAAGTCCGGTCAGGGCCGTCATCGGAACCGCAATCAACCATAACGGCACAATGTCAATTACCGCCGCCATGCGGGCGTCACCGCCAGCCCGGAGAACTCCCGTAATATTCGTAATATCAAAAGCACGCAGAGGCATCATAACAATATGAACCAAGCACATTTTTACAGCAATGTCCATTGCCAGACTTTGCAGCTGAAACAGCGGAAACAGATACGGAATGAAAAAGAACGGCAGCGCAATCGCTAAACCAAGAGAAACACAAGCGCCAATCAGAATGGAAACCAGCAGCAAACACCAGCTTAAAGAATACACTTCATCCTGAGACGCCCCTTCGCCAATTTTCTTACCAACAATCACCGCACTGGCGCCCGCAATGCCAAAACAGGCCACAGTCGCAAACTTATCAACATTCCCCATAATTGCATGAGCCGCAAGAATATCAGTAGATACGGTCATATGTCCCAAAGCCGACACCATCACGGTTGTACCAAGTCCCCAAAGGCTTTCATTCAGCAAAACCGGAGAGGAATACTTAATAAAACTGTGAACCATATCTCGTCCAGGCTGAAAAAGCGCCCTTGGACGCAGCGGCACTCGACGGCAGCGGATTGCATAACCGGCAGTAATCAGAAATTCAACAATACGGGAAGCCAGCGTAGCAACGGCGGCGCCGGTAACACCCATCGCAGGCGCGCCGAATTTACCGAAAATAAAAATATAGTTCAGACAGGTATTGAGAAACATCGAGATTGCAAACACGGTCAAGCCCATCGCAGGATTTTCGGTACTGCGCTGCATACCGACATAAACAGAGCTTGCGGCATTGAAAATATAGCTGATGCCAACGATCCGCACATATGGCGCACCCAAAAGAATCAGCCGATCATTATTGGTAACGAGGCTCATCACGCCTTCAGGGAACAGAAACAGGGCCAAAGCAAAAATAGAGGCAATGGTAACGCCAAAATAAAAGGCAACACCCATAGCGCGGTTTACAGCGTCAATATCGCCCTTGCCCCAATATTGGCTGACTAAGACCGTCAAGCCGCTGATCAGACCAAAAACAACCACCTGTACTAAAAAGATTGGTGAATTGGCGGCGGTGACGGCAGAAAGTTCCTCCTGGCCAAGCAAGCCGACCATAAAGGTATCGACGAAGCCAAGGGAGGTAGTGATTAAATTTTGCAGAATCAGGGGAAGGGCAAGGCGGAACAACCGCCCATAAAAACCGCGTGGGCGGCGTAAGTAATTCATGACAATTCTCCTTGTTATTGAAATTAAGAAAAGATTGGTTTTTTGGATTGAATATGGCTCAAAGCATAGGCATACGGGTATTTCGATGATTCCAGAGGGCAGCGGCGCAGGCGTCGAGGTCAGCCCTTGAGGTATCCGGACCAAAGCTTAAACGAATAACGCCGGAAGCGGTTTTTTTCGGAAGCTGCAAGGCTTTGATCACATGGCTGGGTTTTCCCTGGTGACATGCGGACCCGGCGGAAACGCAAATTCCCTGGGAACTCAAATCGTTTACAATATTCTGACTGGGCCAGCCCTTGAGCGAAACGGACAAAATATGAGCCGCACCACCCTGCCCGATGGGTTCCAGGTCTGGGATAGCAGTCAATTTTTCAAGAGCATATTTGCGAAGTTCATCCAGATGGCGTTGTGTTTCAGTGCGATTCGCCATACGCAGTTCAACCGCCTTGGCGAAGCCCGCGATTTGGGCAGTCGCTTCCGTACCGGCACGAAAACCGGATTCCTGACCGCCGCCGGGCAGGAGCGGCCGAGGGTTCCGCACCCGCGCCCCGATATACAAGGCTCCGACACCCTTAGGCGCACCAATTTTGTGACCAGAAACGGTAATAAAGTCTGCGCCGAGGTTTTTAGCGGAGAAAGAAAAGAACCCCTGAACGGCGTCGGTGTGCAGCAAAGTTTTCGGGTTTACGGAAGCAAGATCCTGAGCAATTTCCGCAACAGGGTAAAGGTTTCCGAGTTCGTTGTTAACGAGCATAACAGAAACAAGGGCGGTATCTGGCCGCACGGCGTCCAAAACTTGCTGTGCAGAGATATTTCCGTTAGCGTCCGGTTGGAGGTAAGTGACATCAAAACCATCCAAGGTCAGCCATTTACAGCATTCCAAAACGGCGCTGTGTTCCACCGCAGTTGTAACGATATGGCGTCCAAGATGACGGTTTTGCCATAGGGCGGCACGGATTGCCCAGTTATCTCCTTCGGTACCGCAGGAGGTAAAAAACAAGCGGTCTGGCGGGCAATCCAGCGCAGAGGCGACGCATTCCCGCCATCGTTCGATGTGTTTTTTCATATCCAGACCAAGTGCATATTGGGAACTGGGGTTGCCGTAATGTTCCAGCAAAATATTCTGCACTTCCTCCGCCACTGCGCGGGGAACTGGGGTTGTAGCGGCATAATCCAAGTAGATCATTGTGCATTCCTTTCTCTTTTGGACTTGCCCTTCGTCCAAAAAACAAGTATAATAAGTCCTGCCATTATACAGAGGTTTTGAAGAAAATACAAGAGGGTATCGGCCCTCTTTGCGCCTCTTTTTGTGCGCGGCGATGCCGCGGGCGATGGTCAGCCATTTGAAACGGCTGGTCCTTTTTGAACCCCCCATTTTCTTTTCTCTGGCGAGAGAAAAGAAAACGGGCCGTTCACGGTCCAAAAGAAAAGAGCGTTTGTTAAGTGCGATGCAAAACTGTGGCCTTCTGCCTCTGATGACGAGAAGTCCAAATCGACTTGCCTCTGCGCCTAACCCCGCTGCCGCTGCCTTGGCTGGCAAAATAGTATGATGGAATCAGACGGTTGAAACCGCTTGGTGAAAGTCAAACGAGAAGACCAATTCGACTTGCCGGTGCGTCTAACCCCGCTGCCGTTGCTGCGCTCGAAATGGCTTGGCGCTATTGGTGCGCGTTGCGGAGGCGGATCTGTATATTCGCCCTCCCTTTCTTCTTATTGAAATCAATAAATCAATTAAAACTTTTAATATATGCTTAAATGAAAGGTAGAGTCTTCCATGAAAGTTGCAATCGCTACTTTGGGCTGTAAAGTAAACCAATATGAAACCCAGGCCATGGAGCAAGAACTCCAAAAAATGGGCCATGAAATCGTATCTTCCAGCGAAAAGGCTGACGCCTGCATCGTCAACAGCTGCTCTGTTACAGCCGCCAGCGACCAGAAATCCCGCCAAATGGTTCATCGACTGCGGCGGGAACATCCGGAATCCATTATTGCCCTATGCGGCTGCTACTCCCAAACCCACACGGTAGAAGCCCGTCAGCTGGGCGTGGACCTCCTGAGCGGCTCCGGAAACCGAAAACAATTTCTTCAACTTCTGGAACAGGCGGTCCGGGAGCGCAGACCGCTGGAATTCATTGACTCCGCCCTGCGGCGTCGGGAATTTGAAGTGCTGCCCGCCGGAGGCTTAACGGGTCGGACCCGCGCCATGCTGAAAGTGGAAGACGGCTGCTCCAACTTCTGCTCATACTGCATCATCCCTTACGCCCGTGGGCCGGTACGGTCCCTGCCGCCGGAAATCGCGGCGGTGCAGGCCACAAAACTGGCTGCGGCAGGTTATCGGGAAATGATTATCACAGGCATTGAAATTTCTTCCTGGGGCCGGGACCTGGGCCATGGACTGACACTTATTGATCTGATAGAAACCATTTGCGCGGCTGTGCCGGGAATCCGAATTCGTTTGGGAAGTCTGGAGCCGCGGACAATTACCGAAGTTTTTTGCAAGCACGCCGCCATGCTGCCGGACCTATGCCCACAATTCCATTTATCCCTGCAAAGCGGCTGTGATGCAACCCTGCGGCGCATGAACCGCCGCTATAACACAGCGCGATATTTGGAATCGGTAGAGCTTCTGAAAAGTCATTTCCGACGCCCGGCCATTACAACCGACTTAATTACCGGATTCCCAGGCGAAACCGAAGAAGAATTTCAGGAAACATTGGAATTCATACAAAAATGCGGTTTTGCCAGAATGCATATTTTTCCATACTCCATTCGGCCCGGGACGCCTGCGGCGGCTATGGAACAAATTCCAAAATCCATACGGGAAGAACGAGCGCGGCGTGCGAACGCCGTTGCAGCGGATATGCGGCGGGACTATTTGGAATCATGTGTGGGAGACGTTTATCCGGTTCTCTTTGAAGAACCGCGGGACAGTGGAAAGTTCTTTGGTCACGCGCCGAATTATGCCGAAGTTTTCGCAGACGGTGAAAACCTGCACAATCAAACCTGGCCGGTCCGAATTACCGGCACCGATGGAATCGTCCTATATGGCGAGATCGGAGGGGAGGAAAATTGAAGAGCCATTTTTTTGCTTACATTTCCCGGCTGCGCTTTATTCAGCGCTGGGCGCTGATGCGCAATACTGCGCCGGAAAATGTTCAGGAACACAGTCATCAGGCGGCGGTCCTGGCGCACGCACTGGCAATCATTCGCCGGGAAGTCTATGGCGGAACCGTAGACCCTGGCGCTGTGGCCGCCGCTGCCCTTTACCATGATGCCAGTGAGATTTTAACCGGTGATATGCCTACGCCAATCAAATACCAAAACGCTGCAATCCGCGCCGCCTACAAAGAAGTGGAGGCGCTGGCCGCCGGACGTCTGCTGGCGATGCTGCCCGAAAATCTGCAAAAGCATTATGCGCCGGTATTGACGGAGGTTGACCCGGAAGTCGAAGAACTGGTGAAAGCAGCAGACAAGCTGTCGGCGTACATCAAATGCGTGGAGGAACTTAAAGCGGGCAACGCCGAGTTCCGGGAAGCCGCTGCGCAAACCCGTAAGGCGTTGGAAGCCTATGATTTGCCTGAAATCTCCTTTTTTTTGGGTACCTTTATGGATAGTTTTTCGTTGTCCCTGGATGAATTGAAATGACCGGCTTTCTGGAATCCCCCCAAACGCCTGGTCTGCAAAAATAGACGCCCGAAGTTACGCTTTTGGGTACAAAATATGGGGGATTTGCAGTCCAAAGAGCTAGGCGAACACATCGGCCCGCTCATACAACGTTGTATAATAAAAAATTTTTTCTTGAAGTGGGAACCTTTGCCGGATCGAATTCGTCTTACTTAGTAAGAATTGTTTTTAAGGGAGGGTTTTGTATGTTGAAAAAAATGTTGTCCCTGCTCCTGACGGCCGCCTTGCTGGGCGCGCTGGGTGCGCCTGCCCGCGCGGCGGAGGATTCCGCTGATGTAAGACTTGCTCGCGTGACACAGGCGGTTAAGCAAACGCTGAACCTCAACACCAACGATTACGACGATTTCCAGGGCGAGTGCTACGACGAAGAATTGGTGCCCGTCTGGAACCTTCGCTGGAGCTCCGGAGACCGCTATGTTCGCGTAGAAGCCCTGGAAGATGGTACCATCGTCAGCTTTCATCTGTCCTCAGACGACCTGACCCCCTGGGGACGGAATTTCCCGGCGTTTCCAAAACGTGACGCTCTTGCGGACCGTACTGCGGCAGAAGCCTTTTTGAAAAAAGTTTTACGAAGCTATGAAAGCATTGACCTTGATTCCTTTGAAACGGAAGACAGCCTCAACAACAGCGACAGCAGTTTTCATGGTACTGTACAGATTAACGGCTTGCTAACTAAACTGAACTATAATCTGACGGTACAAAACGGGGAAGTCACCCGTTTCTGGCGGACAATCCCTGAAAACTCCTTTATTGGCGGTATTCCCAGTCCGGAAACGGACCTTACACCGGTTCAGGCGGCGGAAAAGTTCAGAGATATCCTCAAGCTGCGCCTGGAATACGTCCAAATCAAAGACGATTCGGGACAGGCTGTGCTGCGCTATGTGCCTGAGGATATGCACACTTATTATGTCGATGCGGTTTCCGGCGAGCTGGTGGACTTGACGGAACTCGAAGAATTGATGAGCCGTAAATATGCCAACTCGATGGGCGGTGCAGCCGCGGATATGGCGGCTCCTACTGCGTCACCAGAAGCGGCGAGAGAAGATGGCGGCCTTTCTGCTGCGGAACAAAGCGGTATTCAACAAATGGAGGGCGTTCTTCCAAAAGAAACGCTGGACCAGAATGTTCGGACCGTGGAAGCGTTCGGGCTGAAGGGTTACACACTGGCGGGGGCCTCCTATTCCGTCGGCGAAAAGGATGACGACGGAACGGCGGAGGTGCTTTGTGCCCTGCGGTACCAGAAACCAGGTGAAAAATATGACCGGACACGAACCGTTACCGTTGACGCGCGGACCGGTGAGGTGAAAGCTGTACGCTCCTTTGCACCCTGGGGAGAGGAAGAACCTGTATTGACGCTGGAACAGGCGCAGAAATTTGCAGAGGATTTTCTGCGCGATTTCCGCCCGGAACAGGTTGGGGCCCTGGAGCTCTATGACCAAACCGATTTGGATGACCTGGATAAGGATAACCTGCCTCCTTACTACCTCTTCCTCTTTGCACAGAAGGTTAATGGCTTCTTTTTCCCGGAAAACCAATACCAAATTTGTATCGATGCCTCCGATGGCTCCGTTTACCGGCTGGACTGTCAATGGGATGCCTCCATTTCCTTTGACAGTGCAGAGGGCGTTGTTTCAGAACAGGCGGCCCTGGATGCCTGGCTCGGTTCCTATGACGTGACGCTGGGGTACAGCCTCGTTCCGCAGGAACTTACCAGCGGAGATGCGGTCGCCGAACGGCTGACCGGAATGGGGATGTCTCATTACTATGGCCTTAAATTGGGCTATACCCTGGAACGCGACGGCTGGTTCGCTGGCGTGGACGCTAAAAGCGGTGAGCTGGTGGATCAGAATGCACCCGGTAAACAAACCTTGTCCTATGTCGATTTGTCGGACAGCTCCGCAAAAGAGGCCGTCGAACAACTGGCTCGGTTCGGCGTCGGCTATGACTGTGAATATTTCCAGCCCGGTAAAAGCTTGACTCAATGGGACCTGGTTTGCTTGCTGTACAGCCTGGAGGGTGGACGCTTGAACCCTGATTCCGCTGAAAAACAAGATAAAGACAGCGCTTATTCCTACGCTTACCGCTTGGGCGCCTTGACGCGCGATGAACGTAACGATGGTGCGCCCCTTACGCGGGGACAGCTTGTCAAAATCCTGGTCAATGCTGCGGGTTTCGGTGACGCCGCCCGGCTGAACGGGATCTTTACCTGCGATTTCTCCGATAAAGACCGTATTCCTGCCGATGAAATGGGTTATGCCGCTATCGCGCAGGCTTTGGGGCTGGTTGATGGCGCTTATGCCGGTACCCAGGGAACCTCCCGGGGCGAAGCTGCCATTATGCTCTGTAAACTGCTGGGGAGGGAGTAACAGGTCGAGACGCTTGTGGTGTGAGTGATTGAGATTGGCTTACGGTTGAAAGCTCTTTTGGTTCCTTTTCTCTCGAGAAAAGGAACCCGCCGGAGGCAAAAAAACAGGAGCGGTCGATCCGCTCCTGTTTTTTAAGCTCGCATCTCTAAAATCTTCGCCAGCGCTTCCAACGCTTCCGCTGCGTCCGCCCCTTCCGCGCTCAGTTCCACTGATACCCCGCGGACCATGCCAAGCGAGAGAAACCCAAGCAAACTCTTTGCGTTGACACTGTTGTTGTCCTTGGATATCAATATGTAACTCGTAAATGCACTGGCTTGCTTGATGAAATTGGCAGCAATCCGGTTTAATTGATCTTCCGGGATTTGTACTTCCACAATTCGATTCATGTTCCCCACTCCGTTCTTCAAATTCTTCTGAACAAGTATATCATATCTTTTTGCTTTTTTCCAGAATTATTAAAAAAGTGAGCGTCGGGATTTCCTGGGGCGCGGGCCTTGCCGGGTTGTTGCCGAATTCTTGGAATTGTAAGGAATTTGTAAGATTTTTGTCGAGTTTTTTGTAAGAAATTCGTGATATCCTTTTCTTGGCTTCCGGAGGCTGTAAGTTTTTTTTCGGGCTGTGCCGTTGTTTGCTTCGTATGGCCTGAACTGGAAATTTTGTAAAAGGAGCGAGGTTTTATGCTGCGTTGGAAACCTTTTTTTGCCGGGGTGTTGGCACTTTGCTTGCTGACGCTGGGTGTGGTCCCAGCGGGCGCTAAGGAAAAAACTGCGCCTTTTGACCCTCAACACTTCCTTGGATTGACCCAGGCGCAGAGGCTGGAGGATTTTGATTATCTCGTTGAAACGCTGGGCGACAGTTTCCTTTGTATGGGCGTACGGGACCGTGAGAACCCGGACGACCTTTCCGCGGATATCTTTCGGGATTATCGTGAGATGCTTGCGGAAAGCGACAGCGATCAGGAATTTTATAAGGTGATTTACAGTACCTTGTACCGGTTGGGCGGATATGGACACCTCTCGATGATTGAACCGGAGGACTATCGGCGTATGCTGGATTGGTGCGAAAACCAGGATACCAGCGGGCGGGAACAGTGGAAGAAACTCTTTGAGGACCCTGTAACCCGGAAGGGTTACAAGGGTTTAGCGGACTTGATGGACTTTTTTGGTGAGGAGGAAAGCCAGGGCTGGAATGAACCGGAGCCGCGTGAAAACGTCCGGACGCTGCTGATGCCTGAAAGCGGTGTCGCTTACGTGAAAATCGACAGCTTCCTGGCCGATTATGATGAGCAATATGCCAGAGATGCCAAGACTTTGACGGACTTTTTTAATGCCGCGCGTGATTGTAAGGATTTGATTATTGATGTTTCCGACAACAGCGGCGGGAATGAAGGCTACTGGCAGGACTTGCTTGTTGCGCCGCTGATTGACAAGCCCCTTTCCTGCGCCAATTACGCACTTTTGGCCGACAGCGAAAATAATCGTCCTTACATTGACAACGTTTTTGCCGCGGAGGAACTGCACCCTATTTCGGAACTGCCTAAGCTGCCTAAGCTGAACCGGGACGGTATTCAGGCCGCTACGCATTTCGTCGAAAGTATCCTGGCGGTCAAGCCAGCGCAGGAACGCACCGCGTTTCGGGGGAATGTCTGGGTCCTGGTCGGTCCGTATGTCTATTCTGCCAGTGAGTCGTTTTCGATCTTCTGTCAGCAAACCGGCTTCGCTGCCCTCGTGGGACGGCAGACCGGCGGCGATGGCATCGGCGCGCTGAACCCGATTCTTCTGCAATTGCCTAACAGCGGCTTTTTGGTTCAGTTTACCATGATGTTTGGTTTGAATGCCGACGGATCCAGCAACGAGGAGGCCGGAACAACGCCGGATGTGCTTTCTCCGCGTGGGGAACCTGTCTTGATTACCGCTTTGAGAGCCGCTTTGGATAAACGTGGCTGACTCCTTTTGGGCTTTTTCCTTAATCCGCAGAGTTCGCGCTCTGCGGATTTGCTTTTTGCCCGCATAACTCCCCTTTTTTTTGCATAGGTTGCCATAAAGAGGTGATTCTTATGACGATTCATGTGGTTCGGCCCGGTGAGTCTGTGGATTCCATCGCGGCACAGTATGGCGTGCCGCCTTACCGGCTCGCGGTGGATAATGAGGTCCCTGCCAGCGGTGCGCTGGCTGTGGGTCAGACGCTCGTGGTGCGGTTTCCAAGGAAAGTCTATGCCGTGGAGGCTGGCGACACCTTATTTTCAATTGCTGCACGGTATGGTACAACTATTCGCCAACTTTGGCGAAATAACTGGGAACTGCGTGGGCAGGACTTTCTCGCCGTTGGCGCTACATTGGTGATTTCTTACTTCGATCAGAAAATTGGGTCTGGTATCTTTAACGGGTATGCTTATCCTTATATCAATAATGAACTCCTGGCTGCGGAACTCCCCTTTGTCAGCACCCTTGCACCTTTCACTTACGGCATCACAGCCTCCGGCGGGTTGCTGCCGCTGGATGATGAGGCGATGCTTCTGGCTGCGAAAGCCCGTGGGACAAAACCAGTGATGCATCTTTCTACCTTGACTGAAGCAGGGCAGTTCGATACCGGTCGGGCGTCGCTCGTTTTGACGGATTTCGCTGCACAGGAACGCTTATTGGCCGAAGTTTTGCAGACGGTTTTGCGGTTGGGCTATACGGGCGTCGACGTCGATTTTGAATATCTGCCCGGCTCGCTCGCAGAGGCTTATGCTGGTTTCCTAGGCCGGCTGCGGGGACTGCTCGCCGCGCAGGGGCTGTTTTTATGGGCGGCCCTGGCACCGAAAACCAGCCGTATGCAGCGTGGACTTTTATATGAAGGGCATGATTATGCCGCGGTCGCCGCCGCTGTGGATGGCGTGCTGTTGATGACATACGAATGGGGTTATATCGCCGGACCACCGATGGCCGTCGCGCCGCTGCCGAATGTCCGCGCTGTGCTGGATTACGCCGTAACTGAAATCCCTGCCGGGAAAATTTTCCTCGGCGTGCCGAATTATGGCTACGACTGGACGCTTCCTTTCGTCAAGGGTGTGTCGCGCGCGCAGTCGATTTCCAATCAACGCGCAATCGAATTGGCTATTCAATATGATATTGCAATCCAATACGACCAAACAGCACAGGCTCCCTTTTTCCATTACACTGCCGCTGATGGCGCAGTTCATGAGGTCTGGTTCGAGGATGCCCGCAGCCTGGAGGCCAAACTTCGCCTGATCGCGGAATATAGCTTCCAGGGCGCCGGGTTCTGGAATCTGATGCGCCCCTTTTCGCAAACCTGGATTACCTTGGACAGCCTTTACTCTATTTTATAAAGTTTCAATCGCTTCAGGAAAGATTAGGTTTGCGCCTTTTTGTCGAATTCGGGCATACTGGCGTTATGGAAAGGAGCGTGACCGGATGTCAGGAGATTATTTTCAAAAGGCAGTCCTGGAAGACAAACAGGCCGCTTTGATCGAATTCTGGGCGCCTTGGTGTACCTATTGCCGCCGCCTGGGACCTGTGATGGAACAGGTGGCAAAGCAATATGGTCCGCAACTGCTCATTGAACAGATCAATACCGACGAAGAACCCGATTTGGCACGGGAATATGGTATTGATGCTATCCCGACGCTACTGTTTTTCCGTGAGGGACGCCCGCAGGGGACCATTACTGCGCCGGAATCCAAGGCCGTCATTGATGACTTCCTCTCGGCCCAGACCGTTTGACTGTGCAGACGGCTTCTGCCGACTCGGTTCCTGTCGGCCCAAATGCAGGAATCCCGTCCCTGTAAGGCGGTGTTCCTGCACTGGGTTGCCCTGGCGTTTTGATGCCCTTTCTGATCTCCTCCGGGTTTCCTTATTTATATAGTATCCAGACAGACCGGAACCACTATATATTGTAGGGAAAATGCTCCGGAAAATTTCTGCAAAAAAAATGAAAAAAAGGGTTGACAAATCAAGAAGGATTTGGTAGTATACAAAAGCTGTCTGACACGGCGGCTTTCCAAAAACAAACACAGAATGAAATTTAAAAAATTTCAAAAAAGTGCTTGACAAATGAAAAAAGCAGTGTTAAAATAGCAAAGCTGTCAAGCGCCTCTCGTGCGAGTGGCAAGTGCTGAAAAAGAAATTTAAAAAATTTCAAAAAAGCGCTTGACAAACTCAAGAAGATGTGCTATGATAGAAAACGTTCCGCAGTGAGTGGAAGTACCTTGTAAATTAAACAACGTAAGGAAAAA
>CANDBG010000080.1 GCA_947382875.1 uncultured Oscillibacter sp.
CACGGCCCGTTTTCTCTTTTTCTTCGCCAAGAAAAAGAGAAAATGGGGGGTGGAATTGCCAGACTGCCAATGCGCAGTCAGCCACCAACCCTGGGAGGTTTTCTATGGAAAATTATTTTCGTCCGGAGCTGTCGGCAGACACTCTATATGGAATTAGTTCAATTGGATTGGCGCATATGGGGGATGCCGTGTTTGAACTTTTGGTCCGAACGTGGCTCTGCTCTCATGGCCGCGCTACCGGTAAGGGCTTACATCGTGCCGCCGTTCAGCTGGTATGCGCTGAATCACAAGCGCAAAGAGCTGAGAGTATTTTACCCCTTTTGAGCGAAGAAGAACGCGCCGTGTTTCGACGGGGCCGCAATGCTCACGTACACACCGTCCCCGGCCACGCAAGCCGCGCCCAGTACAGCGAAGCAACCGCCCTGGAAGCCTTGCTCGGCTGGCTCTATCTCCAAGGCCGCTTGGAGCGAATCAACGAACTTTTCTGCAAAATGATGGAGGAGGAAGCTCATGCCTCTTGACGCAATCTGCTTACAGGCCGTAGTAAACGAACTTCGGCCACAGTTGACGGGTCTGCGAATTGACAAAGTACAGCAGCCCGCACGCGACCAAATTATTCTGGTACTGCGTGGAAAACGACTCTTACTCAACGCCGGAGCCGGAGCGCCACGAATTCAGTTCACCGAAATCCCTCGCGACAACCCCGCCGAACCGCCTATGTTCTGTATGCTCCTTCGGAAACACTTGTCCGGAGCAAAAATCGCAGATTTAACACAACCGCCCTTGGAAAGACTGATCCGCCTGGAACTGGACGCCTCCGACGAGCTGGGCCGCACCGGACGCCGAACTCTGATTCTGGAGGCCATGGGACGGCGTTCGAATTTGATTCTTCTGGACAGCGAAGGGCGTGTCATCGACTGCCTCCGGCGCGTTGACACCGATCTATCTGCAAGCCGTCCGGTTCTGCCGGGACTGTTCTACGAGCCGCCTGCCGCCGCAGGCCGTTTGCCAATCACCGCCGAAACGGAAGAAGGTTTTTACGAAAAGTTTTCCGCCGCGCCTGTTGAACACACTTTGGATCGTTTTCTGCTCGATCACTATTTTGGACTTTCGCCGCTGATGGCGCGGGAGCTGGCTTTTCTGACTGCCGGAGATGTGGACAAGCGTCTCTTTGAGCTGAACGGCCCATGTTTGCTATGGAAAACTCTGGAAGAGTTTCTCGGTCGTATTCAGGAAAGCCGATTCACTCCCACATGTCTTCTGCGAGAAGGCAAGCCCTTTGAATTTGCCTGCGTACCGGTAAAGCAATACGGAACAGCGGCGGAGTGTGTGGAATTCGAAACTTTTTCCGGACTGATGGATTTCTTCTATGAAGCCCGGGAACGCCAGGAGCGGACACGTCAGCGCGGCGCGGACCTTCTTCGTGCCGCGTCCACGGCGCGGGACCGTTTACGCCGAAAACTGTCCGCACAGGAAAAGGAATATGCCGAAACGCAAAACCGTGACCGCCTGCGAATCTGCGGCGACTTGATCACGGCAAATCTGTACCGCATGGAACGCGGAGCGGCGCGTCTGGAATGCGAAAATTACTATGCAGACAACGCGCCCATTACCATTCCCCTCGACCCGCTTCTGACGCCGCAGCAAAACGCTGCCAAATATTACAAGCGCTACACGAAAGCCAAGACCGCCGAAAAATACCTGCGTCTTCAAATGGAGCAGGCAGCACAAGACTTATCGTATATAGAAAGTGTGCTGGCGGAGATTGCTCAGGCGGAAATGGAACAGGATTTTACAGACATTCGCACAGAATTACAGGAGTCCGGGTTTCTCAGGAAGCAGGGAAAAAAGAAGCTGCAGAAACGAGCGTCAAACCCCTGGGAATACTGGACCAGCGGCGGCTTCCGCGTTCTGGTGGGACGGAACAACCGTCAAAACGACCAGCTCACAACGAAATCTGCGGACCGCCGGGATCTCTGGTTCCACACCCAGAAAATCCACGGTTCCCACGTAATTCTCTGCACCGGCGGCGCAGTTCCTCCGGACCAGGATTTGATGGAAGCCGCCAAGCTGGCGGCGTGGTACTCTCAAGCCCGAGAAAGCGCCAATGTGCCGGTGGATTATACGGAAGTGCGGAACGTGAAAAAGCCCTCCGGCGCACGGCCCGGCATGGTCATTTATTCCACCTGCCGGACTTTGTTCGTCACACCGGAAAAACCGTCAGTTTCCTGACGCATTCGCATAAGTTCTGGCAATGTGGTGTAAACTACCTTCGGAACCAAGTTTCAAGGAGGTACGGAACAGCATGCCAATCAATTTGAAGGACAGTGAAACCTTACAAAATCTGATGCGGTCTTTTGCCGGCGAGAGTCAGGCCAGAAACCGCTACACCTTCGCCGCGGACGTATGCCGGAAGCAGAATTTATATGTACTGGAAGGAATTTTCAAGTTCACGGCGGGCCAGGAAAAAGAACACGCGGAAATTTTTTACAATCACATGAAGCCCGTCGCCGGGGACACCGTACAAATCGACGGCGGATATCCCGTCGACTTGACGAACGATGTTGCAGAACTGCTCCGCAAGGCCCAGCACAACGAGTACGAGGAATTTGATCCGGTATATCAAACCTTCGCAGAGACGGCCCGGAAGGAGGGGTTCCCGGAAATTGCTTCTTCCTTCCAGTTAATTTCCAAGATCGAGCAAACCCACGGCAATCGTTTTGGTGCATTCGCGAAGCTTCTTTCCGAAGGAAAGCTCTTTGTTTCGGACGTAAAATGCGCCTGGATGTGCCTGAACTGCGGTCACATTTTTGAGGGCGCTGAAGCGCCTAAAAGCTGTCCTGTGTGCCACCATGACCAAGGCTATTTTATCCGTCTGGAAATGGCCCCCTATGGCGGGAATATCCTAAATCAAGCCTGATTATAAAAATTCCCTCTCCCTGCTTTGGCAGAGAGAGGGAATTTTTTCATGTGCGAAAGCCATCAGCCATGCAAAGCCACGTACCCGGTCTTTTCTATAATTTCCTGTCCCTGTTCCGATAAAATCCATTCCAAAAAGTCCGATAGTCTTGAAAGATTTTCCTCTGGAGCAGGTTGTCCGGCTGGCGCGGCAGTTATTGCGTAAAACTCCGATGAAATCGGATACGCACCGCTCCGGATAGTCTCTTTTGTCGGCTCTACGCCGTTGATCGACAACAGACGTATTTGATCATCCGCTACCATTTCGGCTGCGTAAAATCGGAAGGAAAAGCCTAACGCATTTTTGTAATTCCGGTAATTCGCTACCTGCCGGATAATGCCGTCCATCCCGGAAATACGGTCTTCTTCTTCCGGCTTCATCAACGGAAGCCCCTCCATCAGTCGTTCCAACGCCGACTGGCTTCCGCTGTTCTCTGCCCGCTGGAAAGGTCGGATTCGCTGGTTTCGTCCGCCGACTTCCTTCCAGTTTGTAATCTCTCCAGTGTAAATTTTTTGAATTTCTTCCACTGTCAGACCCGTGACCGGGTTTTTGCTGTTGACAAAAAATACAAACGCTTCCCGGCCAATCGGAGTCAAATGCAGCTCCATTCCGGCTTGTTCTGCGGCATCCAGCTGCGCCTGGGACGGCGCAGCCGCAAAAATCATATCCACTTCCCGATGAATCAGGCTCTCATAAGCATTCACAGTATTGGTGCAGGCCGCGACATATGTATAAGGAGAATCCCGCCTGCCGTCGGGGAAAACCGCCTGCACAAACGCGGAATATACCGGATACAATGCAGTCGCGCCGTCCAGGCGAAGACGACAGGCCGTATTCAAATCAAATTGCAATGTGGACGGTTCGTCCAGGCATACCACTTTACTTTCCGGGTCAAATGGACGGTACTCCCACAGCAGCGCGCCCCGGTCGTCTACGGTAGGAATGCTCTCCTTGTACGCGCCCCAGGCGGCGTAAACGGCCGCGAGAATGCACACAACAAGCGTGAGCCATTTCAGCCACTTTAAGTCTGGTTTTCCCAGATAACCGCTGGCTGCTACCAGAAATATCAGCAACGTCGCGCCGCCGGCAAATGTGATCGTCTTTGTGATGTAAACCGGAAATGCGCCCAGACTGCCAAACAAAATCAGCAGAAACAATAAACCGCCGTAAAAAATGATGATGGCGGACATGAAAACTGCCGCTCTCAGGGCCTTCTTCCAGTCAAAACGCATTAGCTTCCCTCCTTTTGCAGAGCTTCCAAACGTGTCTGTACCTGCTCCAAATCAAATGACGAACAGACCCGGCCATCGTCTGCGTCCAAGGCCCGGTAGTGCTGGGAGAGGATGTTCTGCTGTATCCGAAAGCCATTGCGTTCCTCCACCGTCCTCCACCAGACTTTACCGCCCATCGTTTTTGGAAAACGGGGCGGTTCCCGAAATGCCAGCGCTTGCACCATATCACTGGCCTCGCCGCCCCAAACGCCTGCCAGCACCTGACTTTCGGAGAAAATCGACGCAAATGCCGCCGCGCCCATCCAGCCCAAAGAGCTGCGGCCTTTTTCGATTTCCACCAGCGTCTTTTTCGACATCCCCAGGACGTTCGCCATGGTTTCCTGGGTAAAGCCGTACTCCGTACGCACCAGCTTTAATTGCCGGTTCATCTCCTGCACAAACAATTCCCGCGTCATGAAATCGCCTCCTTTTAGCAAGTGTAATTTTACACTATATAATACATTTTGTCAATTAAATTATAAAAATACCACCCCGCTAAAATTGGCGAAGGTGGTTGAAAGAAAGGGCGGACACATAGGCCCGCCCATACAGATTCTTAAACGTGAGCGCGTTTTTGGGGGAGGGCCGTCGGCAGCGGCGGGAGAATTCGTTGTTCCCGGTAAATCTCCCGGAGACGGTTCCCTATTTGTTCCAGACTCCGAGATTCTGCTACGGCTCGTCCGGCGGCGGTCAAATCCGGAAGTTCGGCGTCCAGAATTCCAGATACATATTGTTGAAATTCCAGCTGATTCGACGCTTTGTATATATTTTGCGTATGGCAAAGCCAGCCGTTGTATACCGGAATATCCCGTAAAACCGTAGGAATTCCACAGGCCAGGGCTTCCAGCACCACAATTCCTTCCGTCTCCTCATGGCTCATGAACGCAAACACATCCGCGCCGCAGTACGCTTCCCGCAGCTCCACACGGTCCACATAACCCGGAAATACCACGTTCTCCGGCGCGTTCTTCATGGCGTCCGAAATCTCCTGGGGAATCAGACGCGGGTCCGTCCAGCCAAACCAAATAAATCGTGCTTGCGGCAGCGACCGCGCTAACGCCAGAAACTCCGGCAGGCCCTTCCGGGCAATTGTATGACCGACCGATACTACCGCTTTTTCGCCGTCCCTCAGGCCGTAGCGCGCCCGAAACGCCGCCCGTTTCGACGGATCCGGCGCAAAAAATTCTACATCTACCCCGTTGGAAATGCTGTAAACTGGCTTCTTTAAGCCGTAGCTTTCCAGGAGACTTTTAGAATATTCCGTGGGCGTCAAAACGACGTCGCCCAGGCTGTAACAAAACGTAATCCAACGGCGGAACAGGGGGGCTAACAGGTTCGAGCCCTTAAAGGAACCTTTGAAATCCTCCATGGTCGAGTGGCCGTAGTACACAACCTTTCGTCCCCGCAGCTTCGCCCAGAGCGCCGCTAACGCCGAATCCGGCAGTACCGTGTTTACGTGAACCGCAGCCGTTTCCCGGGTCCAGCGGTTCGTCGTCGCTATGCCCGAACGACGCAGACATTCCCGCTGGTGACGGATGGCCTGTCCAACGCCGCTTTTGCATACCAGCTTTTCCCCGCCGCTGTAAATATAAATCTGCTCCATAATAACCTCCATCTCCGCCGCCCGTTGGACCGGCTTTTTTGCGCACTTTTCCAAGCAGGTCCTTCCCCCCGCTTTTTTTCCATCCCAGTTTTCCACAAGTTCCGCCAATCTATGACGGTAAATTATATAAAAGTTTCGCCCGCCTTTTCAAAGGCGGCGGGGTCCAGGGGCGGCGCCCCTGGGTCAGCCTACCAACGCCTGCCAGAGCGCCGTTAAACCCAAACTGTACAGCGCAATTGCAAAAGGCTTGCCCAACAGTATAATCGCTGTGTATTTCCGCCAGCTCATGTCGGTGGTCCCGGCCAGATAACACAGAAAATCGTCGGGCGCTACCGGAAGAAAAATCGCCAGCGCAAACAACCGCGCAAAACGGTCACGCTCTTCTGCCCAGTGACTATACTTCTCTATCATCTTTTCCGAAAACAGCAGCGACAATAACGGCTTTCCACAGCTCCGCGCTACCGCAAACGCCAAAAGCGAACCGATACAAATCCCTGTGTAATTATATGCAAAGCCCCAAATCGGACCAAACAATATCACGCCAACCAAACAGCCCAAGCCGCCCGGCAGAATCGGTACCACTACCTGTACCGCCTGAAATACCGTAAACAGCAGTGCGCCTGCCGGTCCGCATTTTTCCACAAGCGCCTGTAACTTTTCCTGTGAAGTCAATACACCCGTCTGCCAGCCCCAAACCGCTACCAATATGCAAATCAAAAATCCTACCATTGAAACGATCTGCAACACCTTTTTCTCAACAGGCGGCTGCTTCATGCCGGAATCCCCCTTACTGTACACCGTGCAATTTGTTCCATGTAAATCGCTTCCACCCGCTCCGCAAACCGTTTTGCAGAATATTCCTCCGCCGATTGACGCGCCTGCCGGGAAAGCGTCTCCCGATGGTGCGGATGCGTCAGGAAGTCATCCAGCTTCCGCCGGAAATCCGCTTCGTCGTGATACTGCCAGCCGTTTTCGCCGTCCCGGACCACGCCCAACAAACATGGGTCCGCACGGCACAGCACCGGTACGCCCGCCGCCAACGCTTCCGCGTACGTCAAACCCTGCGTCTCACTGGTAGAGGCGTTCACAAACAAATCTCCCAACTGATACCAGTCTGCAATCTGCTCCGCCGCTACCATGCCTGCAAACACTACGTCCGGCTCTTTCAGACCCAGCTTTTCGGCTTCCGCTTCCAGACGCTGACGGTCCGGGCCATCGCCGACCAGCAGAAGCGTAACGCCGCCTGCGCCAAGGTTTGCACGGAAACGCAGAAGCTCATCCAGATTCTTTTCCTCTGCCAGACGCCCCACAAATACCAATACCGTGTTTTCCTGCGGGATGTTCACGCTCGCTTTCAATACCGCGGAACGCAAAGGGTCCGGTTCACTGTGAAAACGGTCCAGGTCAATTCCCGACGGAACCACAAACACCGGCCGTTCCACCCGGTACTCCTGAAGGAGCATCCGAACCTTTCCCGTCGGCGCGATGAGGCAGTCTGTGTGACGGGCCACCCAGCGGGTAAAAATTGCCGCCGCTTTCTTACCAAAGTGTACGCTGGGAGAGAAATAATGCGTATAGTCTTCGTATACCGTGTGATAAGTATGAATCAATGGAATATCCAATTCCTCCGCAATCCGACGGGCCAGAAAAAACGTGGAAAATTCGCATTGTGAATGCACCACATCCGGTCCCCAGGCCACCAGGTCCCGGACCCACTTGCCGCCCAGGGCCGTACGGAGACGCGCGCCGGGGTAGATCAGGCCGGCGGCTACGGAACCCAAATACGTCACGCCGCCGCGCTCACCGGAGCGCGTGTTTTGCGACAGCGTTAAAATACGGACCTCATGGCCCCGGCGTTCCAGCTCCTGGCGCAGATTTTTTACCGATGTGACCACGCCGTTCACCGCGGGAACGTACCAATCCGAAGTAATCAAAATTTTCATAATCGTTTCCTCAATTCATTGTCCTTGTCTGCCTATATAACGAAGCAGAGGAGAAGGGTTCTTCAAAAATCACGGAAAAATTTTTCTGCCTGTGTCATTGTACTATCGTATTAGATATAATAATACAGTTAATACACCTTGTCAAGAGATCCCCTACATTTTTTTACTGGGAAATTCCCTTTTCCTCTCCCAGAATAACACATCGAACCAGAAAAGAAGGTTACAATCCAGGTACAAATCGGTAAATTCTCCCTGCATTTTTCTATTTCTATGAATGTAGCATAAAAATCTGTCCATGTTCTTTCAGAATTCTAACACTTTTGAAAGATTTGCAAAAAACCCGGCCAGGGTCCAACCCCAGCCGGGCTGGAACGGTCAACGCCGCTCCGATGCGCTTACAATCCGACCATACGTCCGGGCTGTCAGAAGAAACACCAGGGCGTAGATTGCGCAAAATACCAGCATCGTCCCGGCGGTGCAGACCGCAAACAGCTTTACGTCCGTAAGCTGGAACAGGACAAGCAAGCGGGACAGCATAGGAAACGCTGCCAGAATGTGGAGTCCCGCCGCGCCCAGAGGCAGGAAAAACACCAGCAATACCTGACTGTGAATGGAACCCTGCACCTCCCGGTTTGTCATGCCTACCTGACGCATAATCTGGAAGCGGCGCTGGTCCTCGTAGCCCTCGGAAATTTGCTTATAGTACATAATCAGCACCGTCGCCAGCAGGAACAGCGCGCCCAGGAAAATTCCCAGGAACAGGAAACCGCCATACATGATGTAAAATTCTACGGCCTGGTCCTGCTTGCTGACAAAGCCGATGGCGCTTCCCGATTTTCTCAGCCGACTGATTAACGCTTCTGTCTGTTCCACTTTTTCCTCATGTGTATCACCGTTCAGGTTCAGCTGAATCCGGAACTGACTGCCTGTGCGGGATGTATCCAGATTCATGATGCCTTCCGCCGCCGCCTGGTCCGATACCACCAGAAACAGGAACGCTTCGTCGTCAATAATCAACGTATTGCTGCCATGATGGATATACTCCTTTATGGTGTCCCGGATGTGGAACGGGAGGAACTCTTCGCCAAAATGCGCGGCGATGGTAAAGTCAGCGGGAAATTCTTCCAAACCCCGCTTGTAAACAAGCACCTCGTCCGGCGCAAGAATCACATTGTTTCCGGTAATGCGGCCATAGTCCGACGCCGTTACGAGTTCCATCTCCACACGGGTACAATCCTCTGTAAGATTCAGAGAAATTTCACTGCCCCGCAGGCCGCAGTAGACCCAATAACGGTTGTAATACCGCAGTTCCTTCACCGCCTCCATGGACTCCGCTTCCTTCTGAACCTGCTCCAGATACTCCATGGAGTCTCCAGGCTGCCTATCCAGATCCTGTAAAAATTCCAGGTCGTAGGGATACATTTCATTCAGCGAATTTTCCAGGCCGATGTTCAGACAGACCGTCGTGGAAACCGTCACAAGGACCATGGTGGACAAAATGCAGATGCTCGCGAGTCCGACTGCATTCTGCTTCATGCGGTACAGCAAACCGGAAACGGCAGTGAAATGCCGGGTCTGATAATAAAATTTCGGGTTCGCCCGCAGACGCTTCAAAAGCGCAATCGAACCGGCGGTAAACAGGCAGTATGTTCCAATAATCACCAAAAACACCGCGACAAAAAACAGCAGCATGGCTTCTATCGGATTTCTGGTTGTAATCGCTATGACATACCCTGCGCCCAGGGTCAGAACGCCCAGTGCCACAATCGGCCATTTTGTACGCGGTTCGCGTTCTCCGGCCTGAGCGCTGTGCAGAAGCTCCACGGGCTTCGCCTTGCTTACCCGATACAAATTTACAACAAGCGTCAGCAGAAAGAGCACGCCGAATAACTGCACGGTATAGGTTATGCCGATCCAGGAAATTTCCATGCCGAATTGTACGTCCATCCGGGCCGTTTTCAGCATCAGAAGAAGCATCGCTTTGGAAAGCAGAATTCCTGCAGCAATGCCGCCCGTAATGCCTACGGCTGCACAAAACAGCGTCTCCCAGAAGCACACCTGCGCAATGTGCCGCTTTTCGAGGCCCAGCACGTTGTAAAGGCCCAGTTCCCGCTGCCGCCGTTTCATCACAAAGCTGTTTGCGTACAGCAGCATGACCGCCGCCAGCAGCATTGCCACAAAACAGCCGATATTGGCAAA
Source organism: uncultured Oscillibacter sp. (assembly GCA_947382875.1). GTDB lineage: Bacteria > Bacillota > Clostridia > Oscillospirales > Oscillospiraceae > Oscillibacter. The sequence continues at coordinate 9,976 of CANDBG010000080.1, forward strand.
GGATTTGAGATACATCGCGCCCCGCACGTTGTCCAGGCCCTTGTTATAGGACAGAAACTCAAGAATGTAAAACATGGCCGCCGTTGCGCCGCAGGAGAGGAGGTAAGGACCGTAAAAGCGTCCGTTGCGCACGAGGTTCACCAGCGCCAGACGCGGAAAGAAACCCATTTTACGCACGCGGCTCACCGCCTTGTGTCAGCACCGTAAGGGTGTCCGAAATTTTGGCGAACTGCGCTTCGGGCGTCTGACCGCCCCGATAAAGCTGGTGATAAACCTCGCCGTCCCGCAGGAACAACACCCGTCCGGCGTGGCTGGCCGCCTTGACCGAATGCGTTACCATCACAATCGTCTGGCCGCTCTGGTTGATCGTCCTGAACAACTCCAGAAGGTTGTCGGACGCCCGGGAATCCAGTGCGCCGGTAGGCTCGTCGGCAAGAATTAACTGGGGTTCCGTAATCAGCGCCCGCGCCACGGCTGCCCGCTGCTTCTGTCCGCCGGAGACCTCGTAGGGATATTTTGTCAAAAGCTGGCTGATTCCCAATTGTTCCGCCAGGGGCTGGAGCTTTCTCCGCATTTCCTGATAACCCGTTCCGGCCAGGACCAGCGGGAGAAAAATGTTGTCCTGGAGGGAAAAGGTGTCCAGGAGGTTAAAGTCCTGGAAGACAAAGCCCAGGTGCGATCTCCGGAACGCCGCGAGGTCCCGTTCGCGGATGGCCGAAAGGGGACGTCCGTTGAGGAAAACGTCGCCGGCAGTGGGGCGGTCCAGAGCTGCGAGGATGTTCAATAACGTGGTTTTTCCGGAACCGGATTCACCCATAATGGCGACGTATTCGCCCGGCTCCACGGAAAAGTTTACGTCCGCCAGGGCCTTGACCTGGCTTCCGCCGAAACGGGTTGTATAAATTTTTTGCAGATGCTGCACTTCTAATAATGTCATGGCTAGCGCCTCCTTGTTGGATTCTGGCTTTATTCTAACAGGTTCCACAGGTGTCCGCCATGGTTTTACCTTACAGTTTTGGGTCTCTGTCTTACATTTTTGTAAGATTGCGGTTAGTTTTTGTCACCGAAAAAAGAAAAATGGCGTTTTCAAGAAAATTCTTGAAAACGCTCTTGCATTTTGGGGAATTATGGAGTATTATAGAAGACGGAAGCATTATTGCGGCAGGCCGCAAGGCGCACAACCACCCGGCGGCCCTGTACGAGTGACACAGACACTCAGCACAGCAGTTTTCACTGCACCACAAACTCATTATACCCACATCCCTCCAAAATTGCAAGCAATTTTTCTCCCGCGTGCTTTTAGTTGGGACGATGAGTGTGCGTACGCTTTAATTAGCGCGGTGTTGGGGTGCCAAGCTCGACACCGTGGTGTGTTTCCGGCGGACAGCCTCGGGCGGGGTTTTTTATTCGTCATAATAATCCGTTATTTGGGTATGCGACCTAGCAACCACTTGTTTCAGGGATGCAAATTTTCTTTTACCCGCTCGGGGCGTTCGTTCGCTGGACCTTTTATAAAAAAAGACCTGATCCGAAATGGATCAGGTCTTTTTTTGCTTATTTCGCGGCTTTCGCGGCGCGGATGGCTTCTGTTAACATCGGAG
>CANDBG010000081.1 GCA_947382875.1 uncultured Oscillibacter sp.
TTCTCGTTTGGTTTCCTCCAAGCGATTTCAACCGCCTGATTCCACCATGCTGTTTTGCCCACCAATGCAGCGGCAGCGGTGTTAGACGCAACGGCAAGTTGATTTGGACTTCTCGTTCGGTTTCCTCCAAGCGACTTCAACCGCCTGATTCCACCATGCTGTTTTGCCCACCAATGCAGCGGCAGCGGTATTAGACGCAGAAGCAAATCGATATGGACTTCTCGTTTGGCTTCCTCCAGTCCAAAGTTTTCCACCAGTCTTCACTAAACGCTCTTTTCTTTTGGACCGTGAACGGCCCGTTTTCTTTTCTCTCGTAAGAGAAAAGAAAATGGGGGGTTCATATTTGGACCAGCCATTGAAAATGGCTGTCTTGCACCCGCGCCGTGAGGCGCGCCCCTAATGCCGGGCGGCATTGTTTGACATTCTTTGCTAAGGGGTATATAATATGGAAATTGATTCTCTTGAAATTTAAGGAGGATGTATTCATGAAAAGACACAGCTTTACAAAAATACTGGCCTCTATCATGATTTTAGCACTTTTAACCGCCTTTTCCCCGCTCTGCCTTGCGGCAGAGGCAAACCACACGGACCCAATTCCCCTTTCCCCTGCCTCCGGCTTGGCCGATATCGACGAACGTTCCTACACCGTTACATACATTACCGAAAACGACGTCGTGGAAGAAACCGTAATTGCCGGTTCCCGTCCCATCACCACCCCTGCCCTTCCTCCTAACTGCACAGTCTGGCGGAACAACCACGGCTACCTTCTGAGCCCATCCGAAACCGACGTCTGGGCCGACACCACATACATAGCCCTCCCCTCTGACGCGCTCTCCCTCACCAACACCCACCACATCCAATTCATGGACGCTCTTTCCGACGGCCTGTTCCATCCCTATGACAGCATAACGCGTGCGGACGCGGCCAAAATCCTGTTCAGCTTAATGCAGACGCCAGAACAGGAACCCGCTCCATACCCCGACCTCCCTCTTGAACCGGATTACAGCCGTCCCGTAGGCGTACTTGGCGCACTGGGCCTTCTCCGAACCGCAGAAGATGGAACCATTCGCCCCCTGGACCCAATCACCCGTGCAGAATTCGCCTGGATGGTCAGCGCGTTTCTGCCGAAAGTCAGTGAAACGCAATTCTTCGTCGATGTACCCGCTGAACACTGGGCTTGTGACGCAGTGAACGCGGCGTCGGCACAGGGACTCTTCGGCGGCTACGCAGACGGAACCTTCCGTCCCGAAGGAATGCTCAGCCGAGCGGAAACAGCGGTTGTAATTGGCCGTCTTCTTGGCCGCACGGCAGATCAAACCGCCCTCTTAACGGCTTCAGACACCATCTGCATTCTCCCCGACGTTCCCAGCTCCCACTGGGCTTACGCCGCAATCATGGAAGCCATTGTTTCTCACGAACACACTTATTCCGGCGGTCAGGAAATCTGGACTTCCACCGCTCCCCGGCACACCACCCTCCCCGACGGCTTCCACTCCATCGGCGGCCGTCTTTACCAAGTGCAAAACGGGATGTTCCTTCATGGCATCACCACCTCCGACGGCTTCACCTTTGACTCTAACGGACGTTACACCACCGGGCTTCCTGAACTGGACGCCCATCTGTCTGAAATTGTTGCCAGCCACACAAACAGCTCCATGAGCCGTGACGAGAAGCTCCATGCCCTATATAACTACGTCCGGGACAACTACAAATACCTGAAGCGGGGGCTGGTCAGCAAAGAGCAAACCAACTGGGAACCCGCTTACGCCTTGGAATTCTTCCAAACAAAAATGGGCAACTGCTTCAGCTACGCCGCCGCTTACTGCCTGTTGGCCCGTCAAGTGGGAGTCCCCGCTTATACCGTAGTCGGAAAGCTGAAAATTTCGACGGTTCAGGACCACGGCTGGGTGGAAATGATCCTGGACGGAACCACTTACCTCTTTGATACCGAATTGGAATGGAGCTATCTCAACAAGTATAATAAACAGGTGAATTTGTTCAAAATTGATATCAAAAATCCGCCATACACCTATATTCGTTGAGAAATGACTGCAATTTCACCCCTTTGCCGATGCGGAGGAAAACGATGACATGAAACAAAGATCAACCGCACTTCTTTTAGCGCTCATTCTGCTGCTTTGCAGCAGCTGCGGCGTCCAGCAGGCCGATTCCGGAGAAACAGACCCCTCCTCCCAGATATCCAAAATGGAGTCGCCGGTGGAAACGCCGAAAGAGGAGCCTCCAGCAGAACCGGAGGAACCCGAAGAACCGGAAAAATTAGTCTGGACCACAGAACCGGTTTTACAGGAAAATGAAATGCCCGGCAATCATGCCGGATTGGAACTGCCCGTCCAGGGAGCTACCGGCTATACCAGCGTAGAACTTCCCCTCTGGGCAGACCCGGCGGATTGTGAGGCGGCACAGCTCGCCGTACAGCAATGGGAAACGGAACAGGAGGCGCGCCGCAAGGCTGCTGAGGAGGCCGCCAAAGCCGCCGAAGCGCAGCGGCAAGCCGAAGCCGCTGCCGCCTCCAGTCAAAACGCTCCGGCAGATGGAACCGCTGGGGCGTCCGCCGCGCCCGCAGAAGCATCAAACGGAACCAGCGTCCCGGATTCAGATGTTCCGGCGGCTCCTGCACCGGACCTTTCCGCGCCCGACGAACAGACAGCCCCCTCAACATCCCTTCCCGACAGTCCCGGGACGCCTCCCCCTGTCGTCAATGAGGAAACGGTCGCCGCTCCGGAAGAAACCATTCCGCCGGCTGCACCAGAGGAAACCATTCCGCCCGTTGCGCCGGAAGAAACCCCGCCTCCAACGCCGGAGGAAACCGTTCCGCCCGCTGCACCGGAAGAACCCGCCACACCGGAACCGTCTCCTTCACCGGAACCAGCCCCGCCGCCCGTTCCGGAGGAGCTGCCCCCAGAACCGGAAGAAGCCCCGCCTTCCCTGACCGAAGGTTCCATCGCCCTGCTCCCCGCCGGGACGCCTATGACGGTCTTACGGGAAAAAGGCGGCTGGTGGCAAATCCGCTGTACGCTGAAAAAAAGTGAAGTCACAGGCTGGATCGAGCATCGCAGCTGCCTGATTAACCTGCCGGATGTGATTCCCTCCATCATCTACGACGCTGCAAACGGCTATGCGTCCCGATTCGTCTCCTGCGGCAAAAATTTGGACGGCGTTACCGGCAGACAGCTCTATACTGGCAAAACCATAAATAATCGTTTGGGTGAATCGGAATTCATGATGCCGGTTCTCTACTCCATGGCCTTCCGGCTGTGCGAGGCCCAGCGGGCCGCGCTGAAAGAGGGAAATTCCCTTGTTCTTTACGAAGCCTACCGCCCCCAAACAGCTCAGCTGAAGGTCGCTAATGCGCTCCGGGCTCTGATGAAAAAGGACCCCGAGGTTCAAAAAACCATTTCCGCTCCTCCCTGGGGAATCTCCTGGTTTATCGCAACCAGCGTTTCCAATCATCAAATGGGCTATGCCGTAGATGTAAGCCTTGCCCGCGTGTCCGGCGTGGAGACACGGACGGCTGGACAGTACGCTTATACCCGTATACGGGAATATGAGGTTTACGAGATGCCTACGCCAATTCATGAGCTAAGCCCGGCGGCGGCTGCGTTCACCACGCCAATCGGTCCCAATTCCGCGACCGCCTGGAAGTCCGGGAAACTGACCGAAGGAATGCTTCTGAGCGACAGTGCACAGGGCTTGCAGCGTTATTGCACCAGCGCAAAGCTGTCGCCGCTGGCATCGGAGTGGTGGCACTTCAACGATCTTGACAGCCGGAACAATATCCTCAAAAACCCCGGAAAGGGCGATTTCGAAATTACCGTCTGCCGCAGCATAGCTCCATAATACAAAAAGCAAGGCAAGCCGTTTTGGTCTGCCTTGCTTTTTTATGCCCGTTTTCAGGTGAGCGCCAAATCTTTTGCGAAATAATCGCTGCCGTTCCGTTTGTCAAACGCCGCCCCGATTTTGGACGCCTCTTCATGGAACCAATCCGCCAGCTCCTGCGGCGCGTAGGAGCCTCCCGCCTGAAACAGCGGGAACCATTCCGGAAGCGTCAGCTCTGCGGTTCCGGAGGTCTTCGCCAGCTCTCGGAAACACGCCCACGCCCCTTTGTAAAAATCATACCGCTTCTTCTGGTCCCACATTCCTTCGGTCCACTCCAGACGCTTTTCCACCAGTGAAAGCGCTCGTTCCAAATCGTCTGTCTGCGCCCAGCAGCGAATGATTGCGCCCAGATAGCTTAAATCGTTCCGGTCCCGGTCCGCTTTCCGGTAGAGCTTGTTTGCGTAGACCTTCGCACGGTCCATCTCCTTGCGGTCCAGCGCGTCTTCCAGGTACGCATGCCAGTACCGCTGCGGCGTGTCGCTGCAAAACCAGATTCGGCCCGCTTCCATCGGCTTTGCGTAGTCGTCCGCTGCGGCCCGGTCGCCGATCAGCAGGCACATCCGCACCGCGTTGCTCCGTTCACAGGCCCGGCAGTCCGAAAGACCGTCCCGCCCGGTGCGCCAGAATTTCCGGAAATATATAAACGCCTGCTCTTTGTCCACATACTGCCAGAATTGACACATCTGCCACCAATACGTACGCAGTCCGATGTGATACCGCTGCACCAGCGCACGGAATTGCCGCATCAGTTCCTCCCATTGCTCCATCGGAACCTGCGGCAGGTTTACAATCGGGTCAATGCCCATTTGCGTGATCATAAGATACATTTCCGGCGCGCCGTCCACAGAACGCTCGTACAGCACATCGCCATGCTCCTCAAAAATCGGGGCGAATTCCGCCGCCGCCGTCATCGCTTTGGGCGGGTCGTCGTGGAACGTGGCCTGACAGGCGTAGTCATAGCGCAGCAGCATCCGCCAGTAGTGCTCCCCAGCCTCGTCGGCCTGGTGAATTGCATCCAGCAGCGCCGCCATACGCGCCTTGCCTTCGGGCAGCTTCTGCGCGGCGGTGTAGAGCGCGTCGCCGTCGAATCGTTTTGCCATATTCAATCATCCTTTCACCCCATCGCTTTTGCGAGGTCGTCTGCAAAATAATTGGACCGGTTCCGTTGGTCAAACTGTTCCCCGATGTCCTTCGCCTGCCGGAAGAACCACAAAGCCAATTCCGGCGCCTTGTATTCGCCGTCCGAACGGTACAGCGCAAATTTCTCCGGCAGACGGAGCCGGACCGTTTTTCGGTCCGCCTCCCGGAAGCACACCCAGGCCGCTTTGTAAAAATCATACAGATATTTCTGATCCCACATCCCGAAGGTCCACTCCAAACGCCGGGAAAACAATGCAAGCGCCTGTTCGGTGTCCGTCAGGCCCCAGCAGCGTAGCACGGAGGCCGTAAAGCTCAAATCGCCCCGGTCGCGTTCCCCGATTTTTTGGAGCTCGCGGGCGTAGGGCAAGGCGGCTTCCAAATCGCCCCGGTTCAGGGCGTCGTCCAGATACGCCTGGTTCAATTGCTGGAAGGTGCTTCCACAGGGCGAGATCCGGTCTTTCAGAAGCGGCTCTGCGCAGCGGTCCGCTTTTTCACGGTCTCCCAGGTTCAGGTAAAGCTCCACGGCCCGGGTATGCTCACAGGCCAGGCAGTCCGAAATCCGGTCCCTTGGCGCGCGCCACGCGTTTTCCAGACACTTCCGCGCCTCCTGTAAGTCCGCGTACTGCCACCGGTAAAACATCTGCCACCAGTAAACTTGTTCCCCCAGTCCATAACGCCGGCTCAAGTCCCGGTATTTCGCCAGCATTGCTTCATACTCTTCCAACGGAATCTGCGGCAGGCTTGAGGCGGGTTCGATGCCCCTTTCCATTACAATCATGTATGTCGCCGCGCCGAAGTTTACCCGTTGGACTTCCTCCGAATGTTCGTCGTAAATGACGCTGAACTCCGCTGCAATTGGCATCGCTTTGGGCGGGTCGTCGTGGAACGTGGCCTCGTAGGTGTACATCCATCGGAATCTCAGCCGCCAGCGAAGGTCGCCCGCCGCGTCAGCTTGATGAATGGCATCCAGGAGAGCGGCCATTTTTGGCCCGCCGTCCGGCAGACGGTCAATGGCGGCCTCCAGCGTCGAGCCGCTGAATTTTGTCTTCAAATTCTTACTCCTTTCCCGTTCCGCCGGCAAACTCCACCAGACGTAAAAGCTCCTGGTTGATGACCTTCATCTCTCCGCCCCGCAGAGGATGCCCGCCCGCCATTAACGCCTGGACGTACAACACCCGGACGATGCTCTGCAAAAGACTTGCGTTCCGGGTTTTCGTCAGACGCCGGATCAAGGGGCTGTTCTGGTTCAGGTAGAGCGTCGCCAGGGGACGCGCTTCCACACTCGATAACAGCGAATCCAAGGCGTTCGTAAAAATCCCGCCCCGGCTGCTGTCCTGGATCGTCTGAATCTGCCGCAGAAAGGCAACGTCGTCGCTGATGGCGTACAGCGTCGGCAGGTCCGCGGGGAGAAAACGGCGCAGCTCTGCACGACAGTCGAAATCCTGAAGACCGCGGTCCGCCGCTTGCAGAAGGGAAAACGCCGCGTCTTCCTCCGCCGCCGACGGCATATCCAATACAAGGTCCATCTGGTCTTCATGCAGAGGCTCCAGCGGCAGCGAAAACGTGTGCGCCAGCTTGGAAATCAATTCCTGGTCGGAGACGTAGCCGGTACAAATCAACAGCTTTCCCTGGGCCATGAACACCGGCCTCAGCTGCTTGAATTTCGGCACCGAATTCACCCACGCCCCGAATTTTGCCTTTTTCAATGCGGCCCCCGTCATCGTTCCCTCGGAGGTCTCAAAAGGCAGGTAATCAATAAACAGAAGAAACAGGTCATTGTCCCAGACCGCCATCGCCTTAATCGCATCCGCGTGGACGTTCACAATCTTTTGCAGCCGTTCCGGGTCGTCCCGGGAAAGTTCCGCCAGATAATCGCCAATGGCCTTTGCAAATTCCACGCGCGCCATTTCCAGCTCTTGATCTTCATAAAAATCTTCCCGGGACGCCGTAGGCCGCAAACCCCGGGTATTCAAAAAGCACCGCAGGAAAAACGCCCAGGATGGAAGCAAGGTATCTCCTTTTTCTGTCAGAAGCATTTGCTTCAAATAAATCCGATGCCCGGTTTTGACGCTCGCCCCCGTCCGGTACGGCAGGATGTACGCAACCCCGCTGACGTGGGGCGTCTGGATGGGGACGGCGTCCAGGAATTCGTCCCCGAACAGCCACTCGCCAAACGCTAACAGCTGACTGCGGCTGACCTCGGCAAAACTCTCCGGAATCGCGTTGAGACGTTCGGAGTCCCCCGACAGGTACACCGGCACCGGCAGCGCGAGACCGTAATACTGCACCAGCTCCCGGACGGTGTCCGCCTGGAAGTAGTCCTCCGCGCCGGGCTTGGCGGTCAGCAGAACGCTCGTGCCCTCCGGACAGTTTTCCAGCGGTTCCAGGGTATAGGTGCCGTCGGCCCGGCCAATCCATACGTGCCCCGCGCCTCCCGCGGGACGCGTATGGACTTCGATGGTGTCCGACACCATGAAGCACGCCAGAAGTCCGATGCCAAAACGTCCGATGTAATCTTCCGGAATTTTGCCGTTGACCAGCTTGGTCTTGGAGGATTCTCCGATTACGGCAAGAAACCGGTGAATGCCTTCCTCGTCCAGGCCCGCGCCGTTGTCCCGGAAGCGCATCCGACGGCCCGGTTCCAGGGAAATTGTGATTTTTCCGTCCTTCCAGCGGGGCGAGTGTTTTTGCCGAAGCGTAATCGCGTCTACGCCGTTTTGCAGCAGTTCTCTTAAAAAGACATCGGGACTTTTATAGAGGTGATTGGACAGCACGTCCAAAATTCCACCGAGATTTACTTGAAATCGAAAGTCCATGAAAACGCCTCCCGGTTTTTTGTTCCGGGTCCTATTATACCACGCTTTTCCAGACCCGGCAACCCAAACCGCAGGGGCGGGCCTATGTGTCCGCCAGTTTCTTTCAAGCGTAATTTTCCGTGGTTTGCAGCGGAATGCACCATGGTGGGCGTCCGTTTTTGCGGCCCAGGCATTTGCGGGAGAAGGGCAGGCGCACAGGTCCGCCCCTACATGCTCGATTTTTGTCAAATCGCACAAAAACAGCATGTTTTTTTGTGGCTTTGGAGAAAATTCGTATTTTTCAAAAAAATTTACCGAATGATAAAACCCCAATACGCCTTTTCGGAACTTATATTGTAAGAAAAACGAGAAAGGGTGTATCTATCGTGTTTTTGAAAAGATTGACCGCCGTGGGGAAAGGTCTCGTTCAACAGTTCTTCGGCTGGAAGGGAACCTTCCAGCCGCCGTGGCCGCCACGGCGGCTGTTGCTGCTGCTGGAGGATTCTTCTGCCCTTACGGCTGCGCTGTTTCTTCTGATCGGCTGTATCACCGGTTTCCGGCTTTGCGGAACTCCTGCGCCTAAAATCGAAAACGTTATCGAAATGTCCGCGAAGACCGCAGAAGCAACCGCAAACCGGACAGCTGTGCAAAGAAATGCGCAGAAAACACGCCTGGTCCGCCTTGCCGCAGAACAGCCTGTGGATTTGCAGGAGGAAGAAGCGTCCGAAACCCAGGAGGAAACGCCGGAATCTACGGAGAATTCTCCGTACAGCCTCCGCGGTTATTCGACGGATGCTCTGAATGAACTCGTAAACCAGGTTTTGCAAAAGATCATCACCAGCGGTATGAGCAAACGGGAACAGGCTTATTCTGTCTTTCGTTACGTCAACAGCCATGTGCGGTATGTCGGGGATTCCGTGAAAACCAGCTGGCAGGAGGGCGCGTATGAGGGCCTGTACACCGGACGCGGAGACTGCTATACATATTATGCCCTCTCCCGTGCGCTGCTCACCGCCCTTGGCATTGACAACCTGGAGGTTCGCCGGGTTGGCGGCACGTCCTCCCACTTCTGGAACCTCGTGAACTGCGGTGACGGCTGGTATCATTTTGATGCCGGTCCTCACAGCGTTTCCATGGACGGCGCGTCCTTCTTTCTGTTTACCGATCAGGACGCTATGAATTACACCCAAAAGGCAGGGCGGAATTATTACGATTTCGATGGCAGCCTCTACCCGCCGCGGGCAGGCGGACCCGCTGAACCGGAGGCCGTCCCGGAACCCGCGCCCCAGGAACCGGAAACGCCGGTTTCGGAAGAACCCATTCTTCCGGAAGAACCTGCCGCGTCAGAGACACCCCCTGTTTCGGAAGATCCCGTCGTCCCGGGGGAGCCTGTTTTCCCGGAAGAATCTGTCGTCCTGGAGGAACCCCCCGCATTTGAACCGGAAGAACCTGCCGCAGAAGAACCTCCGGTTGCCGAAGAAACGCCCTCCGTTGAGGAAATACCGCCGGTTTTGGAGTCCCCCGGCGTGGAAGTTCCCACCCCCACAGAAGAACCTTCTGTCACAAATTTATAAGCATCCGCGGGAAAAATCCCCTTGACAATTCCGGGCAGATTTGCTATAATACGACTCGCGTTCCAAAGACAGCAGGTGGGTTCTGCCCGTAAGTCCTGCCGAGGACTGCAAATCTTGTGTTTGCGCTCCGTCCTTCTGTCTTTGCGGGCAGAAGGACGTTCCTTTTTTGAACGCAGCGCTTATGCGCTATTTTTGGCCGGCCTCCCTGCTGTTTGCAGCCGGTCCATTTCATGGAGGTGAAACCCAAGTATGCCGAATGCAAAAGTCTTAGCTGAAAAGCAGGCCATCGTCGCCTCGCTCACCGAGAAGATCCAGAAGGCCGCTGCCGGCGTGATCGTCGACTATAAAGGCATCACCGTGGAGGAAGATACCGCTCTGCGCCGCGAGTGCCGGGAAAACAATGTCGATTATGCCGTCATCAAGAACACGCTGCTCCGCTTCGCGTTCAACAATACCGGCCTGAACGATCTGGACGACCTGCTGAATGGTACGACATCCCTGGCCCTGTGCGACGACCCCGTCGCCCCTGCCCGTATCATGAACAATTACGCCAAGAAGCTCGACGGCAAGTTCGAGATCAAGGGCGGCTTCATGGACGGTCAGCCCGTCAGCCTGGATACCATCAAATCCTTGGCGTCCATCCCCGCTCTGCCTGTGCTCCAAGCGCAGGTTCTGGGCACTATGCTGGCCCCGATTACCGGTTTGGCCGTCGTACTCAAGCAAATCGCCGAGAAACAGGGCGCTCCTGCCGAAGAAGCTCCCGCCGCCGAGTAAGCGGCAAAACGAATTTTTTTGAAACTATACTATCAGGAGGCTTTTTATCATGTCTGAAAAAGTGACCGCCATGATCGAAGAGATCAAGGCCCTTACCGTTCTCGAGTTAAGCGAACTCGTACACGCTCTGGAAGAAGAATTCGGCGTCTCTGCCGCGGCAATGGCCGTGCCGACTGGCGGTGGCGGCGGCGGCGAGGCTCCCGCTGAGAAGGATTCCTTCGATGTCGTTCTCACCGGCTTCGATGCTTCTGCCAAGATCAAGGTCATCAAGGTTGTCCGCGAGATCACCGGCCAGGGTCTGGCCGAGGCCAAGGCAACCGTCGAGGGCGCTCCCGCCACACTCAAGGAAGGCGCTTCCAAGGAAGACGCCGAGGCCCTCAAGAAGCAGATCGAGGATGTGGGCGGCAAGGTCGAGCTGAAATAAGATCGCCTGTCCAATGTCCCCCTCCTCCGCAAAACCGACAGAGTATCCCAATAAAAATGACCGAAAAGGTCCGAGGTAACGACTGGTTGCCCCGGGCCTTTTCTTTTTTTATTTCATGTGTCTTTCGGGTGGCTTTCAGTTGCGGCTTTCAGCCGCCCGGCTACGGCTTTCAAGTTCCTCATTCAACCACATATAGCCGAAAAGCCCTAAGCGGTGGCTGAAATCTTCCTTTTTACAGGCTGCGGCCTAAAAAGAACCGGAGGCCGTTTTTCCTAATTTTCTCTCGCTTGTACCGTTGAGTACAGCTTTCATGAGGATTGCGGCTGGTGGCTGAAAACCACCTGCTGAAAGTGGCGGCTGAAAGCCGCTTGGTGTCAAAATGGAAGGGAGAAAATGTGCGAAATAAAAGGGAGAACGACATAGCAGCTCAAAGTAATTGAAATTAGCATGAGCTTTTATGGAACAGCTCAATTTAATTCGGGCTTTCAATGCGAGAGGAGCGAAGTGGTGGATTCATACTAAAAACCAGTAAAAAACCGCATACGGGGAGGGATGTGCGGCCTAAAAATATCTTGTGCAGCTAGAACAATTTGAAGAGCCAAATGCCAAAAGCTCAAGCTAATTCTAATTCAGGCAGACAAAAGCGCAGGCTAATTAGAATTAGCACGAGCTTTTATAGAACAGCTCAAGTTAATTCAGGCTTCTACTGTAAGGGGGTGAAACAGCTAAGAACCAGCAAAAACTCAAGCAGATTTTAATGCATGACGGTATCGGGCAGTGGGTATCACCGGCACAAAGTGGGATTTTTCCTTTTGCGCAAAAGAAAAATCGGCTATTCCAACTTCGTGGTGGATAGGGCGTTTTAGGACGTCCTTTCACACCG
>CANDBG010000082.1 GCA_947382875.1 uncultured Oscillibacter sp.
ATCCGTGGGACATTGACCGGGCAAAACTCACCTTGCAACAGCTTTATGATCTCTGGACGGAAAAGAAGGCTCCGAAGCTGGGCAAGGCCAACCAGGACAGTTTAAGGGCCGCTTTCAAACACTGTTCAGCCCTCTTGAATCGGCCCTATAAAGAGATTAAAGCGTTTGAAATGCAAGATACCATAGATGGTTGTGGGCGGGGCTACTCCACACAGGGGGCCATAAAAAATCTATGGACACACCTTGACAAATTCGCCTTGGAGATGGATATAATCACTCGCTGTTACTCTGATTTGCTCACCAGCACAGCGGCCCCGCCCACATCCCGGACGGTGTTCACACCGGGGGAAGTGCAAACGCTTTGGGATCACGCCGGGGAACCGTGGGTTGACACGGTGCTGATTTTCGTATACAGTGGGTGGCGTATTTCTGAACTGCTGGCACTCACCCCGGAAGATGTTGACTTGAAAGCCGGAACCATGAAAGGCGGAACCAAAACCAAAGCCGGGAAGGGACGCATTGTTCCCATACATAGCAAAATCAGGCCGCTTGTAGAAAACCGTCTTTCTGAAGGTGGCCCCCGGCTGATCTGCTATGAGGGGAAGCCGGTTCCGGTGACTACATACCGCCTTTTCTGGCGGGACATTATGAAGCGGCTGAATATGGCCCACGTCCCCCACGAATGCCGCCACACCTTTGAAACCCGCCTGGACAGTGCCGGGGGAAACCGCCGTTGTATTGACCTTCTTATGGGCCATGTTTCCAAAGATACCGGCAACAGGGTTTACAATCACAAGACGCTGGCAGAACTTCAAGCAACGGTTGAACTTCTCACGATTTAAGGGTTGAACTGTAACAAATTTGCAACACACCCCCGGAAAACCCTTGAAATATCAAGGCTTCCGGGGGTATAATCTTTATGGTATAATAAGGACAAATCAGGAAATCTTCTGTTTGCAAGGGATTCCGGGTTTGTCCTTATTTTTTTCCATTTGTTTTCCCTGCGAAAATAGGCAAAGTGAGAGGTTGCCAGAAAGTGAGGTGTACCATTAAGGACAAATAAATTGTATAGTACCCAGCTGGAGCCTTAATGACCCAGCTGGGTGCTTTTATATGAGCTGATGATAAAACTGATGCAGGGTATGGCACCACCCGGAATGTGCGGTGAAGATGAACCCGGGCGGGTTATCTACGGAGGAACGGAGGGCGTCCCTGGACATTCCCGTACCAAGAGCTCACCAGCAAACAGACTGAACACCAACAAGGAATGGCGCATTTCTGTACTCTTCCACTAGAGTGTATAAAAATGCATCCTGTGGAGTAGTTATCTAGATCGCTGCTGCATCATTCCAGGTGATATGTATTGCTTTACTCCATTCAAGGGGCACATCCCTGCGCCGTTCTGCGGCTATCCTGTGACACCGTAACGCCACTTACTCTCTGCTAATCATGCGAAGCATGAAGCCACGCCGTCAGGCGTGTTTAACTGGACGCAAAACGTCCGGTTCGGGGTTTTGGGGGGACACCAACAAGCGAGTGAGAATATCCAAAAGGGATATTCCCACTCATTGCTTGCCTACGTTATCGAAAATTTCCATCAAATGCAGAGCCTGATGTGTTGTCAGAAAATCAAGGGCAAATGTCCGCTGAATGTATTGGGCTATCTGAAATATTGGAATCCGACGAACTGTTGCAATACCCAAGAAGTTATTGGGGACGAACTCATTTACAATTAGACATTACTGTCCGTGTTTATCCATGCGGAGATATGTCAACGGATTGCCCGTATTGCCGAGCGGAACAAAATCAGTGATCATGAAGCAGAGGAAAGAATCAGAAATACTGACAAACACGGAACCTCTTACTATGAATATTGCGCAGCCAAAACTTGGCGGCTTCTGACAGTTATCACCTTTCCGCTGACATTGGAATGTTTGGCATTGAGGAGACAGCGAAGCTTTTGCAGAGATGCGCTTAATTTTTTATGGTGCGAGGTGTCTGTTCACAAGAAACTTGTTTCGGAAAAATGAAGCATGGAGCATATTTTTGCAATACTTTATGCTTCATTTTTTGTATCTCAATGCCTGCGTTCAAGGCCGTCCGAATCGTCTAAATGTAATCTTAATTGTTCGTAATATGCACATTTTTTAGAGTATCGTTGAACTGCCTTAGATGGATTATCAAAACTGCCACAGCTTCCTTTAGCATCTTTTTCTCAGCAGATTCTTCTATGACACGACTGCATTTACCCAATACAAGATCGGGTTTAAGGAAAAGCCGGAAAAATCTTGACAGATACCGCAAACTATGTTACAGTAAATGTAAAATTAAGTAAGTATGCCAGCCGCAGCCGCTGAGACGGCAAACGGAATAGGGTGCAAATCCCTGCGAGTCGGTCACTGTGATGCCTCTGCGAAGAGGATAAGTCAGGAACGTGACGGCTGGCCGCATTCTGCCGAAACCGGAACTGCGTTTTTCAACTTCGGCTCTGTTGGGTTTCCAGCAGAGCCTTATGCGTTCCACGCCTTTCGGCCCGGGCGTTTTCTTCTGTTCCTATTTCCGCCCGGTTCTTTGTTTTTTCTTTGGACGGACATGCCGTTCCGGGAAATAATCAAGTGCTGATAAGGAGGAAATTTGAAACATGAACACAAGAAACAAGCTGCTGGCACTGCTGTTGGCAATGGTGGTGGCCGTAAGCCTGATGGGAACCGCCCTGGCGGCGGAGTCCGGCGGCAAACGCTTCGCGGACGTCTCCGGCCACTGGGCGGAAAACGAAATCAACCGGATGCTGGATATGGGCCTGATGGACGGCAAATCCACCGATACCTTCGCGCCGAATGCCAATATGTCCCGGGGCGACCTCGTTCTGGCCCTGTACCGCCTGGCGGGTTCCCCTGCCGTCGCCGCGGGCACAAGCAGCCCCTTCACGGACGTAACGGACGGCGACGCCCGGAAAAACGCCATCCTCTGGGCCAATGCGCAGGGTATCGTTAACGGCGTCAGTGCTTCCGCCTTCAACCCCGACGGCAATATCACCCGTCAGGCGTTTGCGAAGGTGCTGAACCTCTTTGCCGCCAAGGATGTAAACAAGGACGCCCTTTCCAGCCGGGAAGACGTGATTTCCGATTACGCGGACGCTTCCGCCGTGTCCTCCTGGGCCAAAGCTCCCCTGAACTGGGCCGTTGCCAGCGAGTTCATCACCGGCAAAGCCGGCGGCCGGCTCGACCCCGCCGGTACGGCGACCCGCGCGCAGGTTGCGGTCATTCTCTGCCGCTACCTGGACGACAAAACCGGTGACGCTTCCAGGGACAACCCCCGGAACGGCGACCAGATCGGAGAAAATGAGCTGCTGGTTGTCAGCTTCGGCACCAGCTTCAACGACAACCGCGTCGCCACCATCAAGGCTGTGGAGGACGCCATGGAAAAGGCGTTCCCGGACTACTCCGTCCGCCGCGGCTTTACCGCCAATATCATCATTGAGCACATCTTCCGCCGGGACGGCGAGATCATTGACGACGTAGCCGAGTCCCTGGACCGCGCAAAGGCGAACGGCGTGAAAAACCTGCTGGTGCAGCCTACCCACCTGATGAACGGCTTTGAATACGGCGATCTGGTGAAGAACCTGGAACGCCGCGAGGGCGATTTCGAGAGCGTCCGAATCGGCGCGCCGCTGCTGACCTCTGACGAGGACTTCCGTATCGTGGCGGAGGCCATGGTGGATGCCACGTCCTCCCTGGCCGCGGACGGCAAAACCGCCGTCTGCTACATGGGCCACGGCACGGAAGCCGCGTCCCACAGCATTTACGACCGGATGCAGAAGGTCCTCAACGACGCCGGACACGATAATTATTTCATTGGCACCGTCGAGGCCGCGCCCCTGGCGGAAGACCTGGTGAAGCTCGTCAAGGCGGCTGGCTACACAAAGGTTGTTCTGCGCCCGATGATGATTGTCGCGGGCGACCACGCAAACAACGATATGGCAGGCGACGAAGAGGATTCCTGGAAGTCCATCTTCACCGCCGCCGGTCTCGAAGTGACCTGCGAGGTCAAGGGCCTGGGCGAACTGTCCGCCATTCAAAACCTTCTGATTGCCCACGCCAAGGACGCCAAGCCCTTGAGCGAAACCGGCATTGATGTGGAGCCGAACCCGGAAAACGCCGCCGTGGAACCGGAAAAAACCTCCGCGCCCGAAGCGAAGGGCCTTGCGGACGGCGTTTACACCATTGATGTGAACTGCGAGGAATCCATGTTCAAAATCGACAGCTGCACGCTGACGGTGGAGGACGGCAAAATGACCGCAGCCCTGACCCTGGGCAGCACCTCCTTTGACCGGATGATTCCCGGCACCGCCAATGCCGCCAAGGTCAACGACAGCGCCGCCGTGGACGGCTCAATATCCGGCGAGAAAACCACGTTCACCCTGCCGGTGGAGGCGCTGGACGAGGCGCTGCAATACGCCGCACACAGCGTCAAGCGGGACGCCTGGTATGACCGTACGCTGACCTTTGACTCCACTACCGCCGCGGCGAAATAATCCTTGCAATCGAAACCGGAGCGCCGCGGAAGAACCCCCCGCGGCGTTCCTTCCATTCATGCACTTTTCAGGAGGAATCCATCCATGAACTGCAAACAAAACCGTTCTGCCGCGCTGCTGATTGCGCTGACGCTTTTTCTCATTCTGCTGACCGGGTGCGGCGGCAAAACCACGGAGTCCACACCGCCTCCCGCCCCGCCGTCCAGCGAGGAGAAACAGGAAAGTCCTTCCAGCCTGGAAGAAGAAACGCCTCCGCCGGAGGAATCCCCCTTGGAGGAACCTGCGGAAGAACCGGCGGAGGTCCCGGAGCCGGAAAACCACCCCGCCGCCCAGGACACCGACGCCGGTAAACCGCCGGAGACGCCGGAAAGCGTTCCGGAACCGCAGCCCGCGCCGGAAGCGGCCACACTGCCGGGACCCGTCCCACAGCCGGAACCCGTCCCGGAAGCGGAGGAAGCGATTGCAGACGGCAATTACACCGTAAACGTCACCCTTTCCGGCGGCTCGGGCCGCGCGACCGTCGGTTCTCCGGCAAGCCTGCGCTGCGAGGGCGGAAAGCTCTATGTCACCCTCATTTGGAGCAGCCCGAATTTCGACTATATGAAGGTGGATGGACAGCGTTACGACCAGCTGAACACCGAAGGAAATTCCACCTTTGAAATTCCGGTTGCCGCCCTGGACCAGCCGTTGAACGTCATTGCGGACACCGTGGCCATGAGCGAGCCGCATGAAGTGGAGTACACCCTGCAATTCGATTCCGCATCCCTGAAAAACGCGTAAGGAGGCCCTATGAAGCGTTGGAAACTTGCCGTCCCCGCCCTTTTGCTGACGCTGCTTTTCTGCGCCTGCGGACAGCAGGAGCCTTTGCCGTCTGAAACGCCGCCTCCCGACGGCGCCCAGTCGCTCTCCTGGGAGTCTTTGGAGTGGGACAATCACTTAGAGCTGGAATATGCCGAAATGTTTACCGTGGACCGCGCGGCGGATGGCTTCAAACGAATTGTCATCGATCAGGATACCTACCTTGTGGTTCCGGAGGGAATGGAGCCTCCGGCGGATGTTCCCGAAGAGGTCACCGTTCTGCGTCAGCCCCTGGCTCACATTTACTTGCAGGCCACCGCCGCTATGGACTGCTTCCGGCAGCTGGACGCCATCCGCGCCGTGACCCTCTCCGGCACCCAGGCCGACGGCTGGTACATCCCCGAGGCCCGGGAGGCCATGGAGTCCGGGCGGATGCTCTACGCCGGGAAATACAGCGCGCCGGATTATGAGCTCATTGCCTCCGAGGGCTGTGACATGGCCCTGGAATCGACCATGATTTACCATAACCCGGAGGTCAAGGAGCAATTGGAACGGCTGAACATCCCCGTACTGGTGGAGCGTTCCAGCTATGAGAGTCATCCTCTGGGGCGCATGGAGTGGATCAAGCTCTATGGCGTCCTCACCGGCCGGGAGGAAAAAGCGGAGGCGTACTATGCCCGGCAGCTGGAACAGCTGGCCCCGATTCTGGACCAGGAAAACACCGGAAAAACCGTCGCGTTTTTCTCCATCACCTCCAACGGGTCTGTTACCGTCCGCAAGCCCGGGGACTACATCGCCAAATCCATCGGACTGGCCGGGGGCGTCTACGCCCTGAACGGCATTGCAGGAAGCGAAAACGCGCTCTCCACCATGAACATTCAGATGGAATCCTTCTATCAGGAGGCCCGGGACGCCGATATTCTGATTTACAACAGCGCCATCGAGGCCGACTTGGACACTCTGGAACAGCTTGTCGCCAAGAGCGCCCCCCTGGCGGACTTCAAGGCCGTGCAGAACGGAGACGTGTGGTGTACCGGAAAGAGTATGTTTCAGGAATCGCAGTCCGTGGGCGCGATGATTCTCGACATACACGCCATTTTGACCGAGGAACAGCCGGAGACATTGACGTACCTCTACCGCTTGACATAAGGAGCTGTTTGCTATGAAAAACCGCGCCCTTCGCTATGGACTCTGCATGGTTCTTCTGCTTGCGCTGAATGCCGTGCTGCTGGCTTGGAACATCAACGCCGGAAGCGTGGATTTCACGCCGGGGGAGGTCCTCCGCGCCCTGCTGGACGGAAATGCAGGCGGCATTATCTGGGGAATTCGTCTGCCCCGCGTTCTGGCCGCGTCCATTCTGGGCGGGGCGCTGGCGGTGTCCGGTTTTCTGCTGCAAACCTTCTTTGCAAACCCGATTGCCGGGCCGTTTGTACTGGGGATTTCCTCCGGGGCCAAGTTTGTCGTTTCCCTGTCGATGGTGGCTTTGCTCAGCCGGGGGATCGTGATACGTTCGGCGGCGCTGATTGCGGCGGCTTTCGCGGGTTCCATGCTCTCTATGGGGTTTATTCTTCTGCTCTCCCGGCGGGTGAAACAGATGAGTATGCTGGTGGTCAGCGGCGTGATGATCGGTTACATCTGCTCGGCCCTGACGGATTTTGTTGTCACCTTTGCCGACGACTCCAACATCGTCAGTCTCCACAACTGGTCTCTGGGCAGTTTTTCCGGCATCTCCTGGGAAAATGTACGGCTGATTGTCTGGGTCGTGTGCGGGGCGATGCTGCTTACCCTGCTGCTGTCCAAGCCAATCGGGGCGTATCAGCTGGGCGAGGTGTACGCCCAGAGCATGGGCGTGAACATCAAACGTTTTCGGGTGAAGCTGATTCTGCTTTCCAGCATTCTCTCCGCCTGCGTCACGGCCTTCGCGGGACCGATTTCCTTTGTGGGCATTGCCGCGCCGCATCTGGTCAAGAGCCTCTTTCATACCGCCAGGCCGATTGTCATGATTCCGGCCTGTTTTCTGGGCGGCTCGGCGTTTTGTCTGTTCTGTGATCTGGTAGCCCGCACGGCGTTTGCGCCGCGGGATATCAGCATCAGCTCGGTGACAGCGGTTTTTGGCGCGCCGGTGGTGCTTTACCTGATGGCTTCCCGAAAAGGAGGACGGACATGAGCAATCTTCGTCTGCATACCGAAAACCTCGCGGTTGGCTACAATGGCCGTCCGCTGCTTCAGGACGTCGGCCTGACGCTGCGGCAGGGAGAGATTATGACACTCATTGGCCCCAACGGGGCCGGAAAATCGACGATTCTCAAGAGTGTCATTCGTCAGCTGGCGCTGGTGGGCGGTGCGGTTTACCTCAACGGACAGGATATGGCGGGTCTTTCCGAAGGCGCCATTGCCCGGCAGCTCAGTGTGCTGATGACTGGCCGGCTCAGCCCGGAGCTGATGACCTGCTTTGATGTTGCGGCCACCGGACGTTATCCCTACACCGGCCGGCTGGGGATTCTGACGAAGGAGGACCGGGAAAAGGTTTTCCAATGTCTGGAATTGGTTCACGCCTTGGAGCTGGCGGACCGGGATTTCTCCCGCATCAGCGACGGCCAGCGGCAGCGCGTGCTTCTGGCCCGTGCATTGTGTCAGGAGCCGGAGGTGCTGGTGTTGGACGAGCCTACCTCTTTTTTGGATATTCGCCACAAATTAGAGCTCTTGGCTATTTTGAAGGATATGGTCCGCACCCGCCGTCTGGCGGCGCTTTTGTCTCTTCATGAGCTGGATTTGGCGCAGAAGGTCAGCGATTGGGTGGTCTGCGTCGGCGCGGACGGCATCGGACGGCAGGGGCCGCCGGAGGAAATTTTTTCCTCGGATTACATGATGGAACTTTATGGCACAGCCCGGGGCAGCTACAACGCCCTCTTTGGTTCTCTGGAATTGGAAGCGGTGAAGGGAACGCCGGAGGTTTTCGTAATTGGCGGCGGCGGGATGGGGAATTCCCGTTTACCGACGTTTGCAGCGGCAGGGCATTCCTTTTGCTGCTGGCGTGCTGGGGGAAAACGATTTGGATTTTCCAGTCGCGGCGGCTCTGGCGGCGGTGGTCGTTTCTGAACGAGCCTTTCAGCCGGTGAGCGAGGAATCTTTTCAGCGTGCCGCAGCTTTGATGGAATCCTGTGGTAAGGTGTTGTGTCCTCTGACGTCCTTCGGGCTATTGAATGAGCGAAACCGTCTTTTGCGGGAGCGGGCCAGAGTGGCTGGCAAGTTAGAGAAATTTCAGGAATAAGCAAGGGCAGGCTGTAAGTACGGCCTGCCCTTGCCCTATTCGACAGATGAATCCCTGCCGTAGAATGGAAAAGGCAATCCATATCAACACGGTTGAGGGCAATTCGCTCCATCGGGAATGTGAGCAGCATGGCCAACGAAAGGTGTTATTGACCGACATTACTTACATTCCCTGCTGTGGTGTGTTCTGCTGCCTGTCTGCCATCCTGGACGCCTTCACAAAACAGGTTTTGGCCTGCGTCCTCAGCCCGTTCCTTGAATTGGACTTCGTTCTCGAAATGGTAACGATTCTTGTCCGGGAACATGGTATATCCATAGATTATCAAACGTTTGTTCATAACGATCAGAGCTTGATGTGATACGTAATCTTAGGAGAAGTTCAGCACGGAAAATGAGTTGAACTATATGCTGAGGCAGTTGGAACAGAAACTGTCCTATTACTTGAACTACGCGGTTCAACTTCAACGCAATGGAGTAGAGAATATAGATGCCGTGATGATGGACATCGGAAGAATTGCAAAAGATAGAGATATAATTATGCTGCCGTACATATAAGGCAATGAATATCAGCAGGAGCCAAGAGATACTAATTTTTATATTTGCAAAGGATATGCAGGGGGAAGGAACCATGTCAATGATTCCGCTAAAGTTAAAAGTTGTTGGCAAATGCCGCTAAGAAAAGCTGTGGTTTAACGGCCTCGTGCCGGTATACGTTTGTTGTTGACAGGGAGTATCATGGAGAGCAGGTACGTATTGAGGGGATAAACCGTATTGACAGTATCCCTATGCCAACAATTTCCGGAAGACCCAATACTGATACAGGGGGACAGCCAAAGAAAAGGTTCCCCCAATCTATCGTAATGACGGTTCCGCTACGGCAATTGGTAAACTTGTATAACCAGGTTGGCGATCCGCTTTTCAAACGAAATGTCCGGTTGGGTATCGACGATACGATGGATGTTCACAGAGCCATGTATCAAACATTGGAAAAAGAGCCGGAATACTTTTGGTATATGAATAATGGCATTACACTCCTGGTAGATGCCCCTGTCTTCCGTCTGCACAGCGCGGATTCCCTGGAGCTGGGAACGTTGGAGTTTGAGGGAACTCCCCGCTTTTCTGTAATTAACGGGGCTCAAACCATCAGTATTTGCTCAAAATATGCCTTTGAGTGGGAGTATCGCAAGAAGAGCTGTTCAGATCGAAGAGCAGAAGCCAAGAAGCGGCTGAGGGACTTTGAAAAAACGCAGTGTGGTTCTATTCTATACAAATGGTAAATTGGTACGAAATAAGGGGATTTTGCAGAAGAAGCTGCACAAATTGTAAACATTTGAATGCTGGAAAAATTTTGTCTTGGGCTTGACATTTGGGTGCCTTAAATCGTGGAAGCGCACACCGGATAGTTCCAGCTTATCCATGACCCGTTTGAAGCAGTCGTACACCGTCCGATAGGAGAGACAGCCCCCGGTAGGATTTGTGAACACAAGCCCGGTTTCCTCCCATGACTCCCCGGCTTTTAAGCGGTCCCCATTCTGTTTCAGCTTCTGCCAACGGAACAGCTGAACCACAGAAGGAGCCAAGGTCAGAACACGGGTCTTGTTGTTCTTTGGTGGAGAAAAATAATATTTCCCGCCCTTTTTCTTTTCACGGCAGAGCTGACGTTTAACGGTAAGTATTCCATGTTCCAGGTCTACGCTGTCCCAGTTCAACCCCAAAAGTTCGCCTTGGCGTATACCCGTGAACAGAGCGATTTGAAACAGATACTCGTGGATGTGGCCCTGGATTTTCAAGAGGAACGCCGCTGCCTGTTCCCGGTTCAGAGGTATGATTTCTTTCCGGTAAATCCGAGGCAGTTCGCAAGCATCCGAGGGATTGAACGGCAAAATATGGTTTTTCTTGGCCTGTTCCAGAGCCTTATGAAAGACGCCGTGAACATTCTTGACCGTCTTGGCGGAAAGGCCCCTGCCACCGTCCTCTTTGGAGCGGGATAGCTCATTGTAAAACTTCTGGATGGTGTCCGTAGTCAGAGCTTGGAGCTTCAAGGACCCCAGTCGGGGAATGATGTACGTTTCCGCTTGCTGGCGGTATAGAAGAGCCGTGGAGGGCTTCACGTTGCCCTGGTAGTCTCTTAACCGGTTTTCCATCCAGTCTTGCAATATGAGCTTGCTGGGAGCTTGATAGGTACCCTCGTCCAGTTCCGCGACCGCTTTCGAGAGTTTTTGCCGTACTTCCTTTTGGGTTTTTCCGGTAATGGACTTTTGAAGCTGTCTCCCTGTGCCGG
>CANDBG010000083.1 GCA_947382875.1 uncultured Oscillibacter sp.
TCGAATTGGACCAGCCATTTCAAATGGCTGTCTTCCGCCCGCGCCGCAAGGCGCGTCCCCCCCCTTCCCCCTGGAAAGGGAGAAAAAAGGACGACCCCGCAAACGAGGCGGGGCCGCACGGGGAACCTGTTTGACTTACTCGCCGAAATTGTCGTTCACCAGCTCCGCCAGCGCGCCTACGGCTTCTTTTTCATCGGCGCCGTCAGCAATCAGGGTAATCGCGGTACCCTTGACAATGCCAAGAGACAGAACGCCCAGCAGACTTTTCGCATTAACACGGCGGTCTTCCCGCTCCACCCAAATGCCGCTCTTGAATTCGTTGGCCTTCTGGATGAAGAAGGTGGCGGGTCTGGCGTGCAGACCTACTTCGTTGTTTACAATGATTTCCTGCGTATACATAGTGCAGCTCTCCTTTTCTATACCAAGATGGGGGTGAACAGCTTCCAAACACAAGGGTCTAAGGAATGATGATACCATAATAAACGCTTTTCACCCCGGCGTCAATGGATATTTTCACTAACATTGAAAAAAAACCGATTTTTTCAATGTCCGCCATAGAAAAACACCCGAAAATCAGTTGTGTATTTCCGGGAAAAGTGGTACAAAAAATCGAAAACCGAAGTCTGCTGTGAAAAAAGTCAAAAAAGAAAGAAAAATTTTTCTCGTTTTTGAATATTTTGTAAATGCATGCCTTTCCTCTTTCCATCGGGCCTCAAATGTGATATGATAGGAGACAAGAAGGGACATGCGTCCCTTTTAGAAGAAAGGAGCGATCTTGATGAAGTACACGTACACCTGCAAGAAGGTTTCCTTGAACGATTCCATCAAAGACTACGCGGAGAAAAAGATTGCCAAGCTGGAACGCTATTTCCGTGAGGACGCCACAGCCAATGTGACGTTTTCGGTGGAAAAAGAACATTTATGCACGGTAGAAATTACGATTCGGGGTGCAGGTCCGCTTCTGCGCGCCCAGACGGAAGCCCCGGATGGCGATATGCGGGGCGCAGTAGATGCAGCGGTCGGCTACATTGAGCGTCAAATTCTGAAAAATAAGACGCGCCTCGCAAAGCGGATGCGCAGCGAAGGCTTTCCTCCTCCGGCGCCGGTCAGCGACTTCGACGTGCAGGAAGAACAGGAATTCCATGTTGTGCGGACAAAGCGTTTCTCGGTGAAGCCCATGAGCGTAGAGGAAGCGATTTTGCAGATGAATCTGCTGGACCACAGCTTTTTCGTCTTCCGCAACAGCGAGGACGACAGTCTGTGCATTGTCTATCAGCGCAAGAGCGGCGGCTATGGCCTGATTGCCACGGACGAGGAAGCATAATGAGACGGACGAAGGGGGGCTTAGCCCCCCTTCTTTTACGTTTGGGAACTTAACGCTTGATGTCGTAGCTCATGTTCATAAGATCCCGAATGGTCTGCGCGTCGTCGGTGATGTTGGCGTCACCGTGAATGGTGTGCTTGATGGCGCTGCTGGCGACGGCAAAGTTAATCATATCCATGGTCCGATAGTTGTTCATCATAGCGTAAATCAAGCCGCTGGCGAAGGCGTCGCCGCCGCCCACGCGGTCGAGGATGTTAAAGGTGAATAGTTTGCTTTCAAACGTGTGCCCCTCATACCACATGAACGCCTTGAGGCTGTTTTCGCTGCCGCTGTTGGCATAGCGCACATGCCGGGCGATGCATTTCAAATTGGGATAGCGTTCAATAAAGTGCTGGAAGATTTCGTCCTGCTGCTCGTAACTGGGCTGAAGCGGCACGCCGTCTTTCCAGTCGCCCAACACATAATCACTTTCGTCTTTCCAAAGATGATATGGCTCAATGCCGAACAACACGTCCACATAAGGCAGACATTTGGTACAATAATCCCGGGCTTCGTTCCAGGTCCAAAGGCGGCTGCGGAAGTTGCCGTCAAAGCTGACCGTCAGACCTTTTTCCTTTGCAGTTTTGAGGCATGTCATAATAAATTCCGGGCAATTGCCTCCCAGGGCTGGGGTAATGCCGCTGAGGTGCAGCCAGGAATACCCGTCGAGCAGCTGATTAACATCGACCTGGGAGAAATCAAATTCGGTAATGGCGCTGTGTTTCCGGTCGTAAATCACCTTGGAGGCACGAATACCGTAACCGGTTTCCAGGTAGTATGTACCCAAACGGTGGGTAGGCGTCTGTTCGGGGGTGGTAAGAATCATCGGTGTGCAATGCACGTCATTGGAGCGCAGCCAGCGCACGGCGCTTTTTCCCAGACTGTTGTTGGGCACAACACTGAAAAAGGTGCTGTCGATGCCGAGGTTCGCCAAGGTAATGGCCATATTGGCCTCTGCGCCGCCGTAGCTGGCCTCAAAGCTGGAGGCCATACGGATTTTTTCATAATTCGGAGGTGTCAGGCGGAGCATGATTTCACCGATGGTAATAAACCTGCCGCCCTCGACGCCGGCCAGCAGGGGGTTTGTGTGTTTCATAAAAAAATCCTCCTCAAAAACTTACAAAAACAGGAAACAGGCGGGAGAAGGAATCTCCCGCCTTGCTGCAAATATGTTATCTTTGGACGCGGCCGGAGGCGTCGCCGCCGGCGAGCTTTTCCACTTCCGCGACAGAAACGCGGTTGTAGTCGCCCTCAATGGAGTGCTTGAGCGCGGAAGCCGCCACAGCGAATTCTACGGTTTCCTGGGTAGACTTGCCGCTGAGAATCGAGTAGATCAGGCCGCCGCCGAAGCTGTCGCCGCCGCCCACGCGGTCCACGATGCGGAGATGGTATTCCTTGGAGAAGCAGTAATCCTTGCCATCGTAGAGCATACCGGCCCAGTCGTTGTCGCTGGCAGAGATGGAGGTACGCAGCGTAATGGCAACTTTTTCAAAGCCGAACTTGTCCGCGAGCTGCTTGGCGACAGACTTATAGCCTTCTTTGTTGAGCTTGCCGCCGTAGATATCGGTGTTTTCGGCCTCAATCCCAAACACGTCCTTGGCATCCTCCTCATTGGAGATGCAGACGTCCACATACTGGCAGAGGTCGGTCATGGCCTCGCGGGCCTGCTCACGGGTCCAGAGCTTGCCGCGGTAGTTCAGGTCGCAGGAAATCTTGACGCCCTTGGCCTTGGCGGCCTTGCACGCCTGACGGCAGATTTCCACCAGGTTCGGCCCCAGGGCCGGGGTAATGCCGGTGAAGTGGAACCAGTCCGCGCCCTCGAAGATGGAATCCCAATCAAAGTCCTCGGGCTTGGCCTCCTGGATGGCGGAATGCGCACGGTCATAAATGCACACGCTGCCCCGCTGGGAAGCGCCTTTTTCGAGGTAGTAAATGCCCACGCGGTCGCCGCCGCGGACAATCTTGCTGGTATCCACACCCAGCGCCCGCAGGCTGTTGACGGCGCCCTGGCCGATGGCGTGCGCGGGGAGCTTGGTCACGAAAGCGGTATCCAGGCCATAGTTGGCCAGGGAAACGGACACATTGGCCTCGCCGCCGCCGAAGGTAGCCTGAAGCTGGTCATCCTGGAAGAAGCGAAGGTAGCCATTCGGGGCGAGACGCAGCATGATTTCACCAAACGTAATAACTTTACCCATTTTTTTACTCCTTTATCAGCCGATATTTTCGTGTCAATCGTTTATTTTTTGCCAACCAGATGAATTGCGAAGCCCGCGACTTCTTCGGTCAGATAGATGGCGTTGAGGGTTCCGTCGGGTTTGAACTTGGCGGTATCCTCCCGGAACGTGAAGCCTTTTGCTTCCAGCTCGGCTTTTGCGGCGGCCACGTCCGGCGTGCCGACGGCAATATGTCCGTGCTCCCCCAGGAACGGGGCCTTCATGACCTCAACCAGGGAATCCGCAAACACGGAACTGTTTCCCTCCTTGACCTTCCAGCCAAAAAGCGTTTCAAACATGGCCGCCGTTTTCTTGGCGTCCTCGAGGTTCGCGCCGTTAAAGCCGATATGCGCCAGCGTATACTCAGCCATTCCGGGCCTCCTCGACGATCTCACGGGACTGCTTGCAGAGGGCGGTGATTTCGTCCCATTTCTGGTTGTCGATCAGGTCGGCAGTGACCATGTAGGACCCGCCGCAGGCGGCAATGACGGGGTTCTTGATATACTCAGCGAGGTTTTTCAAAGAGATGCCGCCGGTGGGCATGACCTTGAACTGGGGGAACGGCGCAGACATGGCCTTGATCTTGGCAAGACCGCCGGACTGTTCCGCAGGGAAGAATTTGATAACTTCCAGACCGAACTTGAGGGCGGCGTGATAATCGGTAGGCGTGGTGCAGCCGGGGTAGATGGGAATATTTTTCTCCTGTGCGTAGGCAACGAGTTCGGCGTCAAAGCCAGGCGTGACGATAAACTGACCGCCCGCGGCAATGGTGGCGTCGATTTGCGCGGTGGTGGTGACAGTGCCCGCGCCGACGAGCATATCCGGGCAGGCTTCCTTCATCAGCTTCATAGCGGTGTCCGCGCCGGCGGCCCGGAAGGTGAGTTCCGCCACAGGCACGCCGCCTGCGCACAGCGCTTTTGCCAGCGCCGCTGCATCCCGTTCGGGATGGTTCAGCTTGATAACAGGGACTACACCAATTTTGGAAATGGCTTCATTCATTGCGTTCATAAAGTACCTCCTGTTTTTGATTGGAAGCGCGCCGCCGTCCGCGCCGGAACGGCGGCGCCGCTTTTATCATACATGAATTTTGGCAAATGGCAAGTGTTCTCCGAAAAATTTACCGGTCGTAGTTCAGGTAAGCGCCTTTCATGGGGGACTCGGCCAGGTCGGAGAACAGACGCAGCACGCCGCTGGGATACTTGGAGGGCTTCGGCTTCCAATTCTTCTTCCGTTCAGCGAGGATGGCGTCAATTTCCTCAGGAGTCTTGCGTTCGCCCTTCACGCCGACAATGGCAAGAATCCGTTCCTTGACGTCCAGCTGAATGAGGTCTCCCTCCTCCACCAGTGCGATAGGACCGCCCGCCTGGGCTTCAGGGCTGCAATGGCCGATGACGGGACCGGTCGACGCGCCGGAGAAGCGGCCGTCAGTAATGAGGGCGATGCTGCGGCCAAGCTCCTTGTCGGAGGAAATGGCTTCCGATGTATAGAACATTTCAGGCATACCGGAACCCTTGGGGCCTTCGTAACGGATGAAAACGGCGTCGCCGGGCTTGACGCGGTGATGCAGAACGGCGTCAATGCACTCCTCCTCGCTGTCGAAGGGGCGGGCGTTCAGCACGGCGGAGAACATCTCCTTCGGGCAGGCGGTGTGCTTGATGACCGCACCCTCGGGAGCGAGGTTGCCCTTGAGGATGGCGATGGAACCGTCGGTGCCGATGGCCTTGTCGAAGGGACGGATAATGTCTTCCTTGGTCATGTGGATGTTATATTTTTCGTTTGCCTTGTCCAGCCACTCCTGGCAGCGTTCGTAGAAGCCGTTTTTCTTGAGCTCCTCAAGGTTTTCTCCAAGGGTTTTTCCGGTGACGGTCATGACATCCAAATGGAGCACGCTCTTGATTTCCTCCATGATGGCGGGGACGCCGCCGGCATAATAGAAGAATTCGGCGGGCCAGCGTCCGGCGGGCCGGAGGTCCAGAAGGTAATGCGCGCCGCGGTGGAGGCGGTCGAAGGTATCGCCGGTGATCTCCAGACCGAACTCGTGGGCCAGGGCGGGGATATGCAGAAGGGTATTCGTGGAACCGGAGATGGCCGCATGGACCATGATGGCGTTCTCAAAGCTGTCCATGGTCACGATATCGCGGGGCCGCATATGTTCCATATACGCCAGCTTGACGGCCTGCTCGCCGGCGCGGCGGGCGTATTCGATCAGGTCGGGGCTGGTCGCAGGCAGCAGGGCGGAGCCGGGCAGGGTAAGGCCCAGGGCTTCGGCCATGATCTGCATGGTGGAGGCGGTGCCGATGAAGGAGCAGGCGCCGCAGCTGGGACAGGCGTTGCACTTTGCCCAAGTGAGCTTGGCCTCATCGATTTCGCCGCGTTCATACTTGGCGGAATACATGCCCAGCTGTTCAAGGGTAAGCATTTCCGGACCGGCGGCCATGGTACCGCCCGTAACCACAACGGAAGGGATATTGACGCGGGCCATACCCATGAGGTTGCCGGGCATACCCTTGTCACAGCTGGCCAGATAAACGCCGGCGTCAAAGGGGGTGGCGTTTGCCTGAATTTCGATCATGTTGGCGATCATCTCACGGCTGACGAGAGAATAGTTAATGCCGTCGGTGCCCTGGCTTTCGCCGTCGCACATATCGGTGCAGAAATAACGCGCGCCCTTGCCTCCGGCGGCGGCAGCGCCCTCGCAGGCGGCCTGGACGAGCTTGTCAAGGTGTCCGGAACCGGGGTGGCTGTCGCCAAAGGTGCTTTCGACAAAAATCTGGGGCTTTTCGAGGTCTTCGAGCTTCCAGCCAGTGCCGAGGCGCAGAGGATCGAGTTCGGGGGCGAGTTTCCGCATTTCCTGACTAGCTAACATAAAAAACATCCTTCCTTAAAAAGTTTCTTTGAATCAGATTTCCTCGATTTTTTTAACGACACGCAGGGTCGCCTCCTCCGGGGCCGACAGCGCGTAACAGGAGGCGGAAGAAAAATAATTCCCCTTCCACTGCTTGGGCAAATCCTTCTGGGTGGTGACGCGGTATCCAAAGGGCTCCAGAATGGCCTTGACCATGCGTCCCACGACGGTGCGTTCAAAATCCTTTTGAATGTCAAAGCTGGGCGCGGCCAAGGCGGCGGCGTAATCCTCAATCATGTGAACGCAGGGACCCAATGCAGGTTTGTTCTGGTCCGCGGCCTCAAGCATGGCGAGAATAGCGTCGTCCCGGGAAAGAAGGTCAAAGATGGCCTGCGCAACGGAATCGGATGCATATTTGGAGCAATTCGGGTTTGCCTGGATAAAATCGGGATACGAAACTTTCATAAGAGACCTCCTGGCTTTCACGGGCGTAAAATTACGCCCGTATAGAATGGCCTCATCATACCATGTTGTGTTCCGCTTGTCAAGCCTTTTCCGCTGGTGCAGCGTGGTTTTCTTACGCGGCCGCAGGGACAGGCTGGTTTGTCCACCTGGCTGTTTCACCATACGTTCTCTTGAGGTCTGTCCCTGCAAATAAAGGGCCGCATCGGGCCGGATCTTTCAGGAAAAAGTTACGGCGGAAGGGATTTGCAGGAGGAGATTCCCTTCCGCCGCTCCCCCTAAAGCACGCCCTCATTATAACATCATACGTCATACCATTCAACTGTGACTTCCTCTATATTTTACGCAAATTTTTAGGCCCTTTGGACAATCGGACGGAAAAAGTCCCGGAGGATTTTTACAAATCCGGCATAAGGGGCCTGGAGCGGGTTGCTTTTCCAGGGCAAATAGGGTATACTATGCGTATGACATTGGACATATGATGTTTGTCCTGTGCGACGGAAAGGGCTGGATTATGGACGCTTCCTTTTTTGAAAATGTGAAATCCAAAGACATTTCGCTTCCGGAACAGGTTGCGGAACAGATTTCGCAGCTCATCATAGACCGACGCCTGACCTGTGAGGACAAACTGCCCAACGAATTTGAGCTGGCAGCGCAGCTTCATGTTGGCCGCGGGACGGTCCGGGAAGCGGTGAAGCTGCTGGCGGCGCGGAATGTGCTGGTAATTCGCCGGGGCAAGGGGACGTTTATCGCGCGGCATCCCGGCGAAGTGGACGACCCTCTGGGGTTTGCGTATTACCCGGACCAAATGCGTCTGGCGATGGATTTGCTGGAAGTCCGGACGCGACTGGAACCGTGGGTTGCGGCGGTTGCGGCGGAGCGGGCGTCGGCGGGCGACCTGGAACGGGTACGGATGGCATGTCTGCAAGTGGAACAGGAAGTTTTTTCCGGACGCAACCACTTGAAACGGGATACGGAATTTCATATTCGTATTGCGCAGTGCACCCAAAATCTGGTGGTTCCGAAGCTGATTCCGATTATCATATATTCAGTGGAGCTGTTTGGGGCGCTGAACGGAAACGCGCTGCAATCGGAGACGGTGGCCGAGCATCGAACGATACTGGAGGCGCTGTGCGCCCGGGACGCAAAATCCGCAGAGAGAGCGATGGAGGCGCACATGGAGCAGAACCGCAGGGAACTGCAGTCCATCATGCAGGAAGTGAAAAAACGCGGCAGTCAGATGTAATTCGTACGATGTGGTGCAATCCGGGAATGATGTGTTTTCTGATTTTCCATTTGCTCTTAATCGCTGCGATGGAATTGGTATTGTTTATTCCATAAATTTAAGAACCGGCGGAGTATCCAGGAGCGATACCCTGCCGGTTCTTACCTGCAGGATATTTTAAATCGTGTCTGTGATCATCTTCCATCTGTTCCATCCTCTTCTTTTTTCTCCTATTCCACCACATTTTCTTTCTCGTGACAACAGTATCCAAGGAAACAAGAGGAGTTGGACCAACAAAATATATCTTGCATTTGTATATTTTCCCGTAAAGCAAAATCTGTTTTACATAAGAAATACCTGGATGTGCAGAGCGTGCAGATATATCATGAATCGATCTATCGTTATGCCAATGGTGGAAGCTGACCTGACAATTTATCCGCGTGAAAAGAAATATTCTCCGATTTTCAAAAAGTAAAATGTCTGAAATGAGGAAAGCTGCTGCAAAATCATTTGGTGATCATTAAGCAAGGACGGGCTTGCGCCAAGGTTTTACATTTCTGGAAGTATAGAAATGTAAAAAGGCATTGCATTTCAAAAAAAACATGCTTATAATAAGAAGAACTGAATCGAAAAGAGGCGTGTCAAATGCTTACAGATCAAAAGTTAAATATGACCATGCTTTGTGACTTCTATGAGCTGACGATGGGCAGCGGCTACCTTCAGGCGGGGCTTCAGGACCGGATTACTTATTTCGATGTTTTCTTCCGTGAAGTTCCGGATCAGGGCGGCTTTGCCATCTGCGCCGGCCTGGAGCAGCTCATTCAGTATCTGAACGACCTGCATTTCAGCGACGAAGACATTGAATATCTGCGGAGCCGCGGAATGTTCCCGGAGGAATTCCTGACGTACCTCCGCAATTTCCGTTTTACCGGCGACGTCTGGGCGATTCCGGAGGGTACGCCTGTTTTTCCACAGGAACCGCTGCTTACGGTCCGCGCGCCAGCCATTCAGGCTCAGCTGATAGAGACCTTCACCCTTTTGACGCTGAACCATCAGAGCTTGATTGCGACCAAAGCCAATCGGATTTGCCGCGCCGCCCAGGGGCGGACGGTGTTGGAATTTGGTTCCCGCCGCGCCCAGGGCGCTGACGGTGCCATTGCAGGCGCACGGGCCGCGTATATTGGCGGCTGTGCGGGGACTGCCTGTACGATTTCGGACCAGCTTTACGGTGTCCCCGCAGGGGGTACAATGGCTCATGCGTGGGTTCAGATGTTCGGCAGTCAGCTGGAGGCGTTTGAGACTTATTGCCGGATGTATCCTCACAGTGCGACGCTTCTGGTTGATACTTACAATACGCTCAAGTCCGGCGTACCGGATGCGATTCGGGCGTTTGATAAGGTGTTGAAGCCTTTGGGGATTCGGAAATGTGGAATTCGTCTGGATTCCGGCGATATTTCGTATTTGAGTCAGAGGGCGCGGAAGATGTTGGATGACGCGGGCTGGACAGAGTGTCAAATTTCGGCGTCGAACTCGTTGGATGAGTATATTATTCGGGATCTCATAATGCAGGGGGCCAAGGTGGATATGTTCGGTGTAGGCGAACGTATGATTACGGCCAGCAGTCAGCCGGTTTTTGGCGGAGTGTATAAGTTGGTTGCGGTTGAGGAGCCGAACGGTGAAATTGTGCCGAAGATTAAGGTGAGTGAGAATGTGGGAAAGATTACGAACCCGCATTTTAAGAAGTTGTGGCGTATTTTTGACAATGCCACTGGCAAAGCGGAAGCGGATTATATTACGCTGTGGAATGAGGCGGTAGATGAAGGGAAGCCTTTGGAGCTGTTTGATCCTCATGCCACATGGAAACGCAAGACGTATACCGATTTTACGGCGAAGCCGCTGCAGGCGCCGATTTTCCAGGGAGGAAAATTGGTGTATAAGTGTCCGCCGCTCAAGGACGTCCAGACATATTGCCGCGAACAAATTGACGCACTTTGGGCAGAAGTAAAGCGTTTTGAGAATCCGCATAATTATTATGTTGATTTATCGCAAACCCTATGGGATGTGAAGCAGTCGCTCCTCCAAACACAAGCCAGCGTTTGACCAAAAGGGGCCTTCCGGCCCTTTTTGCTACACAGCCATTTGAAACGGCTGGTCCAATTCGAACCCCCCATTTTCTTTTCTCTGGCGAGAGAAAAGAAAACGGGCCGTTCACGGTCCAAAAGAAAAGAGCGTTTTTATCAGGACTGGTGGAAAACTATGGCCTGGAGGAAGCCAAACGAGAAGTCTATGTCGACTTGTCTCTGCGTCTAACTCCGCTGCCGCTGCATTGGCGGGCGAAACAGCATGGTGGAATCAGGCGGTTGAAA
>CANDBG010000084.1 GCA_947382875.1 uncultured Oscillibacter sp.
ACTGCCCAGCCGCCGATGAGCGGCAAGTCATCACCCCGCGGCGTAAGCCGCGCCCTCCGCAGGTTGGAAATAAAGGAGGCGCGGTTTTCACCGTGCCTCCTAATGCCCTCTACTATGTAGAATTACAGAATTTGAATCCGCTTTGCGGTGTCCTCGGAAGAACGAACC
Source organism: uncultured Oscillibacter sp. (assembly GCA_947382875.1). Classification (GTDB taxonomy): domain Bacteria; phylum Bacillota; class Clostridia; order Oscillospirales; family Oscillospiraceae; genus Oscillibacter. The sequence continues at coordinate 169 of CANDBG010000084.1, forward strand.
TTCGGCATCGTTAAACGTAATACGCCATCCTCAAAAGATGCGGAAATCTTTTCTTCCGCTATGCCGCTGATGTCAAACGAACGGCTGAAAGATGCCGCCTTGCGCTCTTGTAGCACATAACTCCTCGCCGCGCTCCGCTCCACCACACGAGACGCCGATACCGTCAGTACCTGTCCCTTCACTTCCAGACGAATGTCTTCCTTCTTGAAACCAGGCAGCTCCGCTTCCAATACATAAGCGTTGCCCTCATCCCATATGTCCGTCCGGAAGTCCGGCAGCGTCTTGCCGCTTCCATGGAAAAAGTTATGCGCAAAGTTGTCGTACAGTGTGAACAAATAATCTTCATTATGACCAAACGGTGTCATTCCAAACATGTTCTTACACTCCTTTCTTTTGGCTCATTTTTCCCGGGCTGGAAACCTGAGCTTGCGTTACTATATCACGCTCTCCGACCCCTGTCAACAAAAAAATTATGAATAAATCGTAAACAATTTTAGACGCCTCACACAAAAATGTATTATCGTTTTAGGATGTTTTGACCAAAACTCTTGCAAATTTTTCCGACGTCCGTCCCAAACCCTGGTATAAATCCCAGCCGTCCGCCGCATACTACTCAACACGGACACAACCCAAATTTGCAAGGGAGGCATACCATGGAACAGATCGGTCTCACCATTCTCACAACGCTGCTTTCCATCGGCGTCCTGTTTCTGCTAACAAAACTGATGGGCGCAAAACAAGTCTCACAAATGACTATGTTCGACTATGTCGTCGGTATCACCATCGGTTCCGCAGCGGCGGAGCTGGCTACCGAACTGGAAACCCCAACAAAGCCCCTGACCGCCTTGATTGTATACGGCATTGTAGCGGTCTGCATCTCGCTCCTTACCAGCAAATCCCTCAAGGCGCGGAGCGTCGTGACGGGCAAGCCCTTGATTTTGCTGGAAGACGGCGTAATCTATCGTGAGAACCTCAAAAAAGCAAAGCTGGACCTGAACGAATTTCTAACCTACTGCCGCATAGGCGGCTGGTTTGACCTGAATCAGCTTCAAACGGCAGTATTTGAGCATAATGGCACGGTCAGTTTTCTCCCCAAGGAGGCCGACCGCCCCGCTACGCCTACGGACTTGAACCTCAATCCCAAACAATCCCAGGTTCAGACGCCCTTCATCATGGACGGCAAACTGTTGGCGAACAACGTCCGGCAGGCCGGAAAAGAAAGCGACTGGGTACGCCGCGCCCTGCTGCGGCAGGGCTACCGTGACGAAAGCGAAGTCTTTCTGGCCCTCTGGGACGGCGGAGAAAATCTGTCGGTCTACCCGATGAAGCCGAAACACAATGCATGACGGATATCCCCCGCGGGATATCCGCCTTTTTTGTGCGAAACGGGGATTGATTCCGGCGGCTTACTGCCGTATACTAAAACATAAAGTTACAATTGTCAGGAGGTTTTTTCGATGAAATATGGACGCGTCTATAACTTTTCAGCCGGACCGGCCATGATGCCGGAGGAAGTTCTGGAAGACATTGCCGCCGAGGTGCTGAATTACCGCGGCAGCGGCATGAGCGTCATGGAAATGAGCCACCGCTCCCAGGTATTTCAGGAAATTCTGGACACTGCCGAAGCGGATCTGCGGAAGCTGATGGGAATCCCGGAAAATTACAAGGTATTGTTTGTACAGGGCGGCGGAACGGTACAATTTGCCATGGTGCCGATGAACCTGATGAAAAACGGCGCTGCGTGCTATATTGAAACCGGCGTATGGTCCAAAAAGGCCCTTGCAGAGGCCAAACGGTATGGGGAAGTTCTGGTTCCGGCGTCGTCGGCGGACCGCCAGTTCTCTTATATTCCGGACTGCTCCAGCCTGGAAATCCCCGAAAATGCCGATTATGTTTATCTCTGCGAAAACGAGACCATCAACGGCATTACCTGGCCCGCCCTGCCGGACACGAAGGGTAAGCCGCTGGTTTCGGACCAATCCTCCATGTTTCTCTCGCGGCCCTGCGACGTAAACCATTACGGCTTAATTTGGGCGGGGGTGCAGAAGAACGTCGGACCGGCGGGCATGAGCGTCGTGATTATCCGCGAGGACCTGCTGCGGGATGACCTGCCTCAATTCGTGCCAACCTACATGTGCTACAAAACGCACGCGGATAACGGTTCTCTCTACAACACGCCTAACAGTTGGGCAATTTACTGCTGCGGCAAAGTGTTTCGGTACCTGCTGGACAACGGCGGCCTGAAAGCGCAGGCCAAGCGGAACGAGGAAAAAGCCGCCGTCCTGTACGATTTCCTGGACGGGAGTTCATTTTTCCGCGCCACGGCGGAAAAAGACAGCCGCTCTTTGATGAACGTGCGGTTTGTCACCCCCTCCATGGAGGAAGATGCGGCGGTGATTGCCGCGGCAAAGGCAGCGGGCTTCGAAAATCTGAAAGGTCACAAGAGCGCAGGCGGTCTGCGGGCGTCGATTTACAATGCGATGCCAAAGGCAGGCGTGGAAGCTCTGACGGATTTCCTGCGGAAATACGAAAAACAGCGGTAATGGAAAACAGCGCCAGACAACCCGAAACGGTCGTCTGACGCTGTTATTTTATAGAATTATTCTATTAAGAGCTGGTTCAAGATATGGTTTGCAAACCTTTCCAGACGCATCTCTATCCCAGGCCGTGCAAGGGCTTCACCGGCTTGATTGGCCGTTTCCAGAAGACAGAATTCCGGCGGAAGCCAGAACCCTTTATTCATACACATCGCCGAGACCACCTGACTGGCTACGATATCGCCGCCGGAATAGCCGGAGACGACAATTGCAAACACCGCTTTATCTGTAAAGGAAGCGGCGCGGTAGAGGGCTGTCAGACGGTTGACGGCAGCCGTAAGATTTGCGGAAAGGGCGTCGTTGTAATTCGGGCAAAGAAGCAAAACGGCGTCAGCCTCCCGGATCGCCGGATAGACCTCCTGCACCATAACGCCGCCGTAAAAGCAGCCGCCCTTTTCGCCGTAATGGAGGCACATGGTATATGGACACCCGGCACAGTCCTCCATGGTGCCGTTCCGCAGACCGATTTCGGTAATGTCGCAGCGGCTTTCTATCCGTTCGCGGCAGCGGGACCAGAGGTCCATGGTGTTGGAGGTCCCGCGGCTGGACGCATGCAGAACCAGCAAACACGGACGTTTTTTCCGCGGCGGCGCGAAGTCCAGCACCCGGCCCGCAAGGTCATGCACAGCCAGGCGGTAGGCTTCCTGCAAAGAACACCCGGCGTTTTTCGCCTGGATGGTAAAATTTTGCAGGCTCCCGGCTGCCTCCACCAGCGGATGACCGGGAAACGTACAGCCCGCAAGACTTGCCGCTAAAACAAGCTCCCGTCCGGCGGCCTTTGTGTACAAGTCGCCGGTTCCGTCAATCACGATGCCGCCGGTGCTTCCGCGCAGACATCCGGGGTGTTCCCGCAGCCAGCCCAAAAGGCTGTGCAGACGGATATTGATTCCATTTTCCGGCAATGAAAAGGCGAATAGAATTCGTCGGTTTTCCAGAGGAGGACTGCCTCCGAAGTAGCGGACATTCCGTCCCTCCAGGGCGTCGGACAGCGTTTCCGCCAGACGGCCCGTACGTTCTCCGGAACGGCCCGCGTGGAGAATCATCAATTCCGGTTCCAAAGGGTCTCCTCCTTTCGCCGGTTCAGCCGGTGACGTAGTACAAATAGCACATTTCCAAGGCGTTCAAGGCACGGCAGAGAAAGAAAACATTCAGCAGGTTCAGCACAAACACAGCAAACAAATCCCGTCTGCGTCGTTCGGAAACCGCCAGGAAAATCCAGGCAAAAACCACCCCGAAAACAGCAAAAATCTCCACCATAGCCATCCTATTTTCGTAGACTTTGACCGGCGCTTCCGCCGTCGGCATCCCGGACAGGAATGTGAAAACCGTCGCCAGCCCCAGAAAAACTGCCTGTTTCCAGCAAAAATGTTTCATCCAATATCCTGCAGCATTTTCTCTGTTTCCCGAAGGCGCTCAAACAGCGCGTCCGGCAGCGGGAGGGTTTCGATTTCCAGGCCATAGGGCGTAAAGCGGTTTCGTACGCCGAACCATACGCCGCCCAGGGGGACCGAACCGCAGTGCCACGCGCCACGCAGCGCCAGCAAAAGCTGCATCGCTCCCGACGAAACTGCCGGGGCTGCATAAGGCTTGAAGCCCAGGTCGCGAATCCGGAGATTCGCCTCCAGGGTCAGACGGGTCAGCTCCTGTGAGCATTCATCGTCGTAATTCTGCACAGAATTTGCAATAATCAAGCCTTTTCCGTGAGGGCCAAAGCTGCGGCCTTCCGTCAGGTAGGCGGCAAAGCGTGAGTTCTGTTTGGCAAAATAGGCCGCACGCGCTGTCATGACGCCCAGCCCGAACCCCTGCACCTGTTCCGGCAGAAGCCCCAAGCCGTCCAGCGTTCCGTCCGGGGCCGCGTTCGACGCCCGCCACGCCGCACGACACAACGGGTCTACCGGGTCGCTCAAGACCATAAACAAGCCCTTGAAGTTCGTCTCTCTGGCCTGCCGCGCAAAATGCTCCACCAACGGACGGTTTGCCTCCAGCTGTGCCATACGCACATCCTGAACGCCGCTGCCTACCGGTGGAATGGCCTTTGTCGCGGCAAAAATAAACACGTCACAGCAAAACAAGTTTTCCGGCGTCACCGGTTCGATCTCCGGCAGGGCGCCGTAGTCCCAGGGCCACGCAATCTGGCCCATTTCCGCCGTCCAGCGGGCGACGGTTTTTTCGTTCAAATCACAAATCCCTATGGCCGTGATGCAGTCCCCGCCCAGGAGCTTCAGCGCCATGAGCAGCGTCCCGCCCACGTCGCCCACCGCCAGAAGATGCACCCGCTTTTTTCGCGGTTCCGGCTTATAAAAGGCGGCGGCGTCCTGCCAGCGGGGGTGCCCCGCGCTGACGCCCGACAGCGTTCCCGCCGCGAGGGCCCGGGACGCCTCCGGCGAAAGCTCCGGGGCGCGGACGTTCAGACGCTCCGAATCCAGCCAGGAAACGTCGGGCTGCCCGATTGCCAATTGACGGGCGTCTGTGACGCGAAACACGACCGGTCCTGTCCAGGGGTTTCGGTTTTGCAGATGATAATACATAGCGCCTCCGTGTGGTTTTCTTTTCAGAAGAAAATATTCGTTTTCTCTTCTTTTGCCGTACGCTCCTGCATTCGCTGAAGAAGATGCAGGTCGCCATCCAGGCAGAGAGAGGCCGAAAGGTTCGGGTTGTAGTGCAGCGCAAGCCCCTTGTCCGGCGACAGCGGCAAAATCACCGCCTCACTCAGCCGGGAGAGGGTCAGGTTGCGGGCATAGCGTTCCCGGTAAGAGCGTTCCAGGGCCAGCAGAATATCCCGGCTGTTTTCAATGCAGACGCGGGAGAAATCGAACACCGCCTGCCGGCTGCAATCCCAGCAGAAACGCGGGTAGGCATAGGGTAAAATCAGGTTCACCGCCGGGGTCAGGCCCGGAACGGACGGCAGCGCGCCGCTCACGGCGTCACCGCCAATGAAGGGATACAGGGTGGACTCCGTAAACCACGCCTTCAAATCCGGCACATAATACACGCTGCTGACCGGAATGCCTTTTTCGTCCACCAAATCCCGGCCCCGCCCGGACAGAAGGCCCACCAGAAGACGGTCAATTTTCATACCGGCTTTCTGGAACATCGGCGCAATCGTGTTAATGCGGTTGCCGGAATGCAGCAGCTCATCCACCAGCATCACCGGACGCCGGAAAGAGTGAATGCTTCGAATCTGGCTTTCAAGCGGCGCGTAGCCGGGGTACGGACGAATGGTGAACTCCTGCAAATCGGAGTCGTATTCTTTATCCGTGTGAACGGTTTTGGTTACGGTATTCGGTACAGCATTGCCCCGCAGGATTTTTCCGAAGGGAACACACATTTTCGGTCCCAGCACGCGGGGCGTCTGGGGCTCAGCAGGAACGCCGTTTTCCTCCGTCAGCATTCGTACCATGCGATGGTAAATGACTTCCGCATTGATAGACAGAACCAGTGTGTTCGGATACAGTCCGCATGTGGCCTCCTGGAGACGGAGGTGCGCTTTCGTAATGGCCGCCAAAACCTGACGGTCCGACGAAAACGGTTCTTTCAAGGTGGTGGGAATATTTTGCAGCAGCACCACCGGCGAACGCATATCCACCAGCAGCAGCGGCCGCGGCGATTCGATCTCCGCGCGGACAAAGCCCTGACGACGCAAAAGGTCGAGGGTTTCAGCGTCCTCGCCGCCGCCCCACCAGACTGCATATCCGCAGTCCCGGGCCAGGGCCTGGAACAGCGCTTCAGTCAAAAGCAGCTGACGGACGTTGTAATTCACAACAGGATTTTTTACGCTGTAAAGCCCCGTCAGAAGCAGGATGCGTCCAGCTGTGTGGGTACGGACGTAATCGGCCAGAGCCGCGCTGTTGAACGCGGCGTACAGACCGCCGGAATTGAGAATCCGCGCCGTAAGAAAACCTAAAATCCGGGGCTGCGGTTCCGTGACGCGGAGAACAAACAGCGTGTCCCGCTCGTCCAGACGCGGAATCTTCTCAAGGGACGCGGAAAGCTCTTCCATCAAATCCCGGTCCGGCGTCTCCACCCGGAAGAATTCCAGCTTGCTTGCCCGTATGAGCTGTTTATACTGCGGTTCCCGCAGATATAAGCTGTTGCGGTAAATGTAATCCTGAACGGTGGGGTCTACCAGATTGGAAATGTCCCGGCCCAGGTCGATGTTTTCCCGGATACGGGTGGAACTGATGTCTTCCAAGTGAGGCGGAAGCTGCAGGCGTATGATTTCGCCGGTGATATTTGCGAGATTGCCCGACGGCTCCGGGCTGCTGGTGAAGTTGGAGCGCCGGAACAGGATATGGTTCAGCGTGTGTACGGAACCCTCCTGGGGCGGTGCCTGATAGGAGGAAGCGTTTTCCACCACGTCGGAACCGACGGCAAGATACAATTCCCGGCCCTCGAACACCTTCCGCAGACGCAGCAGGTCGTCGGGCGTAGCCAGGTTTACGGGAATGTCGTGGGGAAACAGGTACACGTCGAATTCGTCCGCCACGGACATACTGACAATCTGCCGCCGGATCAGCGACGGCTGCGCCTTTTTCGACCAGGAAAATTCGTCGACGGCCAGATAGACCTCCATCCCCAAATCCCGGATTGCCTGCGCGATTCCCTTGTGAGAGAGGGAGAAGGGGTCGAAGGTTCCAGGGAAGAAGGCCGCCTTTGGACGGCTCTCAAATTGGAACGGCCCCGTCTCAATCCGGTGCCGAACGGCAAAACGGTAGATGTGGGAAAGAGCGGCGGCGTTGTAGAAGAAGGTAAGCTCTTGTTCGGGCTGTTCGGAGATCAGGAACAGTATTTTTTTCGCCATAAGAGTAAACAGCTCGCTTTGGTCCTCGTAGGACAGAACCTTCGAGGCAAACAGCGATTCGCCCAACACCCGCAAAGCCTCCTGGCGCACCGGTTCCATGCACGATGCAAGGCCCTTGAGCAGCAGGCCGGCCATTTTCCGCCGCCGGGCGGCAAAGACCTCCGCTGGTTCGCGGAAGCGTTCGGCGTATACGGCGTAATGTTCCAGAATGGCTCCTGCGGTGGACAGCGCCGCCGCCGCTACGCTGGTGTTGGACGACGACAGAAACAGCAGCATTTGCTCGACCATTTCATCCAGCTCCCGCGGGGAGAGCCACAGAACAAATTGTCCCAAATATTGCGGAATATACTGAGAAATTTCCGCCTGACCGGTTTCCAGCGCTTCGGAAAGTTCCACGGCAACCTCATTGCGGCGGTCCGGGGTGAGCATGGGGGCGATTTCCAGCAGCGCCCGTCCCGCCATACGGCGCACGACAATGTTTTCGCTGACTTTTAGCAGGTTTGAGAAATGCGTTGCAATGTGGAGCGAATTGGACTGCTCCAGCCGTCCGGCCTGGTCCAGCAGATACTCCACGCCTACGGCTTTCAAAACCCAGGGCGTGGCGGTTTTCAGGTTGTCCAGAAACACGCTGCTGGCGGCGTCCGGACGATCCAAAAGAACGTAATGTGCGGAAACATCCAGTCCCAAAGACCCGCCCAGCTGTGCTTGCAGATAGAGCAGCGGCGTGCTGGAAACACAGTCGGCTTTGTCTACGGCGGCGGTAATCATCGCCCGTTCCGGCGCGTCCTCCGGGAGATACGGCAGTAAGCGCCGAATCAGGCGCATCGCGGCGGCCTGCTGGGGGGCCTCGCCCCGTTCCAGCCACCACGCCGCAAACCGGGCCGGCATCCCCCAATCGCCGGAGGAAAACCGCTCCATCGGAACGTTGAGCATGGCGTCCATCAGGGCGAAGGCGGCGTCAGAGTCTACCGCTTCGGGGTCCTGGTAATGGCGGAACAGCAGATTTGCAAAACGCGGCAACGTACTGCCGGAACAGGCATCCAAAAGGGCGTCAGCCACATTTTTTGCCTGATAGCGAATCATGCTGATTTGCCGGGCCGTCAGACGGCGGTCGGGCTGGATGAGTTTTTCCAGATACTCCGACCAGAGAACAAACGGTCTGTCTTCCTGCGGACTGGGGGCGGTTCCTGTGGGGAGTTCCTTTTTGTAACCGGAGATAAAACCCGCCAGGATCCGGCCAATCAACGCCGCGGCCTGACGCCGAACGTCGCCGTCCGGCTGCAGGAGCAGCTCGTAGAGAAATTCCAAAGTCTGTTCCTTCTGGGCCGAACTCCAATAAGTAAAATATTCTTCAAAAATCGAGACATACGCCCGAATACGGGCAGGGTCTTTTTCACCTCGTGCCGATTCCAGTGTCGCAACGAAGAGCCGTTCCCGGCTCAGGCGGTGCATGAGACGGATGTTGTGGTCGACGGCGGTACGACGCAGACCGCAGACCACTTCTTCCGCAGTCATCAGGGCCGCGTTTTTCTTCGGCGGGACGGTTTTTCCAGCATTTTTCAGTGTAATATCCACGCCAAAGGTCGTCAAATAGTCCTCGAAATCCTGTAATTTTGCATAGACGTACTGATAACGGCGACGTTTGGCGTCGTCTACGTTGTCCAGCTTTTCAAGGATTACGTCAAAGGCTTCTTTGAGAGAAAAGAGGCGGGCGATTTCCTGTCCGTCCTCGCCGCGGGACTGTTTAACGCGGAAATCGGCGTAGACCAGTACCAGGGATTCTGACGACAGGTTTTCGATTTCCAGGTCCCAGACGGAATGGTTTGCGGCAATGCGTCCCAGGGCTTTGAGTCCGTGGGCGTCAAACCATTGGTCGGTGTAAAAATAGTGCAGGTAAGGGACGCGTTCACCAGGCTTACAGCCAAATTTACCGATGTCGTGTCCAGCCGCCGCGCCGGACATCAGGGCGAGATCGATCAGACCGCCTCCGGCTTTAAAGGCGCGGGAAACCATCATGGAAACATGATGCACTCCGGCGATGTGTTCCAGGGTACGGAAGGGGGTGACTTCCCGGCCAAGGCGCAGAAGTTCATAGACGTATTCTTCCCGGAAGCGGCGCAAAAATTGACGGTATTCCCGGGCAAGGGTACAGGTTTTCAATTCGTCTTCCGTGCAGAAGGCGAAGTCGAGCCAAGGGTCGAAGGGGAGGGCGGCGCGTTCTTCGTCGAAGAGGGTACGAAGGAACTGCAGAAAGCAGATCGCCCCGTTCCGCTGAGCAGGGGCATGGTTCAAGTCGTCCTGGGGGTATAGGATAGAGACGGCGGTCTGATAGGCGTACTTGAGCCAGCCCTCGGGCGGAACCAGGGCGATTTTATCCAACAAGGGGAGGAAGACTTCCAGGGCCTGTGCGCAGGAGAGGCGTTCGGTAATTGGCAGTAATGGGGCCAGCAGGGAACTCCAGTCCACGCCGCCAAAAAGGCGGTTCATGTTCGCCTGATTCTTTCCGAAGCGCTGCAGAAAGACTTCTTCTCCGAACGCCTCCTCCATCCCCCTCACAATCATATCCAAAGGGAGGACCTCCTTTTCATATTTTCCGAAAATATGGCAACGCGCCTCGCAGCGGGCGGATTTCCTTTGTTCCCCTGCGGGGGGGCGCGGCTTGCGCCGCGGGGTGATGGCTTGCCGCTCATCGGCGGCTGGGCAGTTCCACCCCCCAT
>CANDBG010000085.1 GCA_947382875.1 uncultured Oscillibacter sp.
CCAGCTCATTGATCTGCTCCTGGTTGGCGCTGTCGGCAATCAGGTCATACTCGATTTGATCCCGAATTTCATCCCGCTTCTCATACACTTCTGTCATTCCTTCCGCCGCAGGCGCGGCCCCTGGCCCCGGAGGGGGCTGGGGACAGAATGAATGGGTATTTGATGGATAAGTATTTTGTTTTTTACGGGAATTAGTTTTCTTAGTGTTTAATTGCGCCTGGTTTTCCGTATCCGGCACGTCCGCATCCGGCGTTACCGTATCCGGGAAACCCGTACACGGTGAAGCCGTACCCGGCAAACCTGCGTCCGGGGGTGGCGTGTCCGGGCCGGAGGGAGCTGTGGGCGGTGTTTGGGGCTTTTCATAGATGGTATATTCCACATTGCCCACGCGCCCATTCTCGTTCCGCAGCTGGCGGCGTACCACATAGCCCGCCCGCTCCAGCTTTTTCAGCGTGTTCCCAATGGCCTCCACGCCCTCTTTACAGATGGCAGCAAGGCCCCGCGTGGAATAGTTCCAATCGTCAGGGAGGGACAACATTTGCGACAGCAGGCCCTTGGCTTTCAGGGACAGGTCTTTGTTTCGCAGATGATGGTTTGACATGACCGTGTAGCCCTTGTTTTTCTCCACGCGGAATACTGGCATGGCTTTCCGCTCCTTTCGGTGTCTGGACATGAAAAAACGCCGCAGATTTTTTGAAACCTGCGGCGTTGGCCGGGACGCAGAAACGGGCGGTGTCTTGCCGACATCGCCCGTTTTCTGTGCTGTTGTTCACTTGTTTGTGCCGCCCCGTTTTCCGCTGCCCTTAAAAAACATTGATTTTACTGGGTTTTCTCATGTTTTCTTATGGCAACGCCCTTGAAGTGCGGCTCTTTTTTCGATTCATATACGGACAAAGGAGGACAAAAGATGTATTTTGCAGACTGGGACGCCCTGGAAAAGTACTGTCCGTTTCAGGATGGAATGTGGAAAAAAGAGGCACTGTACGAATACCTGATACATTGCAACGACATGCGTTTTTCGGAAAAACTGGACGAATTCTTTGCCGCGTACCGCAGCGACGAAGCCCTGGCCGATTTACTGTTTGACTTCCTCCTGGACGACGGCTGCGACGGTTCCGACAGTCAAATGGGCGCGGCGCACCAGATTTCCAGACTTGACCGGGAAGTTTTGCGGAAAAACAAGGACCGCCTGCTGGAAGCTCAAAAGAATGAGGTTTTTTGGAAGCGTCCTTTTTTTCGCGACGATTCCCGCCTGAAATGGTTGTAAGCGGTGTGCCGACCACAAAAGGTAAGAGAACTTTTTCTTGACAAATGTATCGCCTTGCGTTAAATTAAAATTCGGAAAAATCAGAAAAGGAGACCTTCATTATGCATTGCGTTCGTTCGATTACATCTGACGTTCTGCTGGTTGGCGCTTCTGACCGGCGGCTCGCCTTATTTGAGAACATCTACCCCATCCCCCGCGGCGTTTCATACAATGCCTACCTCGTTCTTGATGAAAAAACGGTCCTGCTGGACACTGCGGACAGCGCTGTATCTACACGTTTTCTGGAAAATCTCGCCCAGGGACTCCAGGGCCGCGCGTTGGATTACGTCATCGTGAACCACATGGAGCCGGACCACTGCGCCACTCTTGCGGACGTCCTGCGCCTTTATCCGGAGGCCAAAATTGTCGCCAGCGCAAAGGCGGTCTCCATGGTTGGCCAGTTCTTTGACTGCGATGTGACAAACCGCTGCATGACGGTAAAGGAGGGCGACACGTTCTCCACGGGACGTCATAACTTTACGTTTGTAATGGCCCCCATGGTCCACTGGCCGGAAGTCATGGTAACGTATGACACCACAGACAAGATTCTCTTTTCCGCAGACGCCTTCGGCACCTTCGGCGCGCTGAACGGCAATATTTTTGCGGACGAAGTGGCCTTTGAAACCGAGTGGCTCCCCGACGCCCGGCGTTATTACACAAACATTGTGGGCAAGTACGGCCCGCAGGTGCAGAACCTGCTGAAAAAGGCGGCTGGCCTGGAAATTCAGCTTTTGTGCCCGCTTCATGGTCCCATCTGGCGCGAAAATATCGGCTGGTTTGTGGAAAAATACCAGCGTTGGAGCAGCTACACGCCGGAAGATCAAACCGCAGTAATTTTCTGCGGTTCGGTCTATGGAAACACTGAAAACGCCGCCGATATTCTGGCGGCCGCCCTGGCTGAACGGGGCGTGCGGCAGGTGGCCCTGTACGACGTTTCCCACACGGACCTCTCGCATTTGGTAGCGGAAGCGTTCCGGTGCAGTCATTTGGTGTTTGCCTCCGCGACGTACAACAATGGCATTTTCACCCCGATGGAAACGCTCCTGACGGATCTCAAGGCCCACAACCTGCAAAACCGTACGGTTGCTTTGATTGAAAACGGCACTTGGGCGCCCCAGGCCGGTAAGTTAATGAGCGAGCTGGTGAACGGCATGAAGAATATGACGCTTCTGGAAGGTACGGTTTCCTTGAAGTCCGCGGTAAAGGAGCGGACGGGCCTGGAAGCCCTGGCGGACGCTCTGGCGGCTGGATTGAAATAAAATAGGTTTCCCGGGAAATGTCGCAGGGGCGAACCTGTGTGTTTGCCCTTTCCCCACGAAAAAGAAGGTTGACACATTGTACAAAGGCTGTTAATATACTAGCTTAGGAAGTGAATAGCGCGAAGAACGGAAAGAGTAACAGCAAGTTCCAAAGGACAGACAGGGCGCGCCGCCGGCTGAGAGCGCGCCTGCGGCGGAAGCTGTGAAGTGCGTCCGGGAGCGCCCCGCGGTCTGCGTAACAGGCCAATTGAGTGATAAATGAGAGTGGAACCGCGATTCGTCGCCTCTCGTGCCCTGCGGCACGGGAGGCTTACTTTTTCTCGAGAGAAAAAGTAAGCAAAAAGAGCTTTCGCGCGTAAGCCGTCTGGTCCTGCTCGCTCCACCGGCGTCTCGGGAATGCGGCCTGCTCCCGTTCACAGCCGGGGACGGGGGCGGTTATGAATTTTTGTTTTTAAGAGAGGTTTTTCCTATGGATCAACGTGACCGTTTGGGCGGTCTGCTGGATGCCTACCAGCGTCGTGACCCCGCCGCCCGCAGCAAGCTGGAGGTTTTTTTCCTCTACCCCGGCGTACATGCGGTGATTTGGCACCGCATTGCGCACTGGCTTTATGAGCATAAACATTTTTTCCTGGCCCGATGGGTTTCGCAGCACGCACGGAAGAAAACCGGTATTGAGATTCATCCCGGCGCGAAAATTGGCCGCCGTCTGGTGATTGACCACGGGATGGGGATTGTGATTGGCGAGACCGCGGAAATTGGCGACGACTGCCTGATTTATCACGGCGTAACGCTTGGCGGCACTGGCAAGGACCAAGGCAAACGTCACCCGACGATAGGCAACAACGTGCTGATTTCCTGCGGCGCGAAGGTGCTGGGACCGTTCAAGGTTGGCGACAATGCGCGGATTGCAGCAAATGCGGTGGTGTTGTCCGAGGTCCCGGAGAATGCGACCGCCGTGGGAATTCCGGCCCAGATTGTACGAATTGCAGGGCGTACCACGCATTATGCGGACGATGTGGATCAGACCAGCGTCCAGAACCCCACGCTGGAAAAACTGGCGCTTCTGACGGCCCGTCTGGAAAAGCTGGAGGAAGAACGCAAAAAGGACACCGCATAAAAGGAAAATAAAGGAAATGAATATGGAACTGGAAAAGCTGATTTGCACGCTGTATTCGGTGGATCGTCTGGAAGGCTGTACCGACCAGGAGATCAACAAGGCAAGGGATTTTTACGGCGCGCTTCCGAAGGTGATTGAGGATTTCTGGCGTGCCGCAGGGCGTACAAAAAAGTTGAATGTCTGCTCGGATGACTGGCTGTTTCCGTCATTTTACGAAAAATGGGGCTGGAACGGGCAGTCGAAGGATCTTTTGCTGCTTTGTGAAAACCAATATGTCTGCGAAGCGGCGATTCTGCAAAAGGATTTGTATTTTCCAGACCCGCCGGTTTACACCCGCATGGCGGCGGACGAAGGTCCGTGGCGGCTGTCGTCTTCTGCGGCCAGCGCGTTTTTGGAGGCCGCTTTGCTGTATGAATCCGTTTGGCAGTTCGACCACTCCGCAGAGGAATATTTTAGGCTCACGGACGAAGAACTGACCATCGTGCAGTCGAAGCTGACGAAACGCCCTGCCGTCCTGAAAAACTGGATGGAAATGGAAATCACATTTTACAGCAACCGCCCGGAGAATCTGCTGGTTGTCATGAACCTGGGCGACGAATATCAGGTCCTATACGGCGGAGCCGCCGCGGAAAGCTATGCGGCGCTGTTGGAGGTCATGGAGGGCTTGGGAGAGCCAGTTTAATATTTGTTACAAAAAATGGGCCGCCATTACGGCAGCCCCTACAAAACGGAGGATCAAAAATTATGTATCTGTACAATTCAGCAACCCACAAAAAGGAAGAATTCAAAACGCACACCCCCGGCCGGGTGGAAATGTACACCTGCGGCCCGACGGTCTACCACTTCGCTCACATCGGTAACCTGCGGAGCTATATTATGGAGGACGTTCTGGAAAAGTACCTTCGGGCAGCGGGATATACGGTCAACCGCGTCATGAACATCACCGACGTGGGACACTTGGCGAGCGACGCGGATACCGGTGAAGACAAGATGCTCAAGGGCGCCAAACGCGAGCACAAAAGCGTCATGGAAATCGCGCAGTTTTACACGGACGCCTTTTTCGAGGACTGCCGTAAATTGAACATCAAACGTCCGGATGTGGTGCAGCCCGCCACGGGATGCATTGCGGAATATATCGAAATCATTTCCAAGCTGGTCAGCACCGGCTGCGCGTACCTGGCTGGCGGCAACGTCTACTTTGACACCTCCAAGCTCGAACGCTACTATATCTTTAACGACCACGACGAAGACGATTTGGCGGTCGGCGTCCGGGAAGGCGTCGAGGAAGATACTAACAAACGGAGTAAAAACGATTTCGTTCTCTGGTTCACCAGAAGCAAGTTTGAAGATCAGGCGCTGAAATGGGATTCCCCGTGGGGCGTCGGCTACCCCGGCTGGCACATTGAGTGCTCCGGCATTTCCATGAAGTACAACGGCGAATATCTGGACCTCCACTGCGGCGGCGTGGACAACGCGTTTCCGCACCATACCAACGAGATTGCCCAGTCGGAGAGCTATCTGGGCCATGCGTGGTGCCCGCAGTGGTTCCATGTGCATCACCTGAATACGCCGGAGGGCAAAATGTCCAAATCCAAGGGGGAATTTCTGACCGTCTCTCTGCTGGAAAAAAACGGGTATGACCCAATTGCTTACCGCTACTTCTGTCTGCAGAGCCATTACCGGAAAGCGTTGGTTTTCACCTGGGAAAACCTCGACAATGCGGCGGCGGCCTACGGAAAGCTGCTGAACCGCATTGCGGCTTTACAGCCCGGCGGGGACGCAGACCCGACGGTTTTCGAGGAATACAAAACGAAATTCCTTCAGCAAATGGGAAACGACCTGAACACGTCCATGGGAATCACGGCGGTTTTTGACGCCCTGAAAGCGAAAACCAACGACGCAACCAAACTGGCAATTATTGGAGAATTTGACAAGGTGCTGTCCCTGAGCCTGCTGGAAAAGGCCGCCCAGCTGCGGGAAAAAGCGGCGCAGGCGGTACAGAGCGGCGCAAGCGATTATGTGATTACCGGCGAGGGCGACCCGGAAATTGACGCGCTGGTTTTGCAGCGTTACGAGGCGAAGAAGGCGAAGAATTTCGCAGAGGCCGACCGCATCCGGGACGTATTGAAAGCGAAGGGAATCGAGCTGACCGACGTAAAGGGCGGCGCAAGCTGGAAGCGTCTGTAAAAAAGCGAAAAAGGATGACCGGCATAGCGGAAGGCTGTGCCGGTCTTTACCGTTTATTTATGATATTTTGTCCCTGCCTGGATTTGACACGCCCGGTAAATCTGTTCCAGAAGCATTACGCGTGCCAGATGATGCGGGAAGGTCATAGGCGACATGGAGAGCTGTACCCATGCCTCCGCCTTTAACGAGGCGTGTAGTCCGTGGGAGCTGCCGATCAGAAACACAAGATTTTTTTCGCCGCGGTTCGCCCAGGTTCCCAGCAGCTGCGCCAGTTCCTCGCTGGACCGCAGACGTCCTTCAATACAAAGCGCAATGACGCTCGAAGACGGCGGCAGCTTTTTTCGTATGGTAGCGGCTTCCTTTGCCAGCGCCGCGTCGATTTGCGCGGGAGAAGGATTGTCCGGCAGACGTTCTTCGGGCAGCTCCAAAAGTTCCAGCCTGCAAAACGGCGCCAGACGTTTCACATACTCCGCCGCCGCATCGGCATAGAACTTTTCCTTTAATTTTCCGACACAAATCAGCGTAATTCTCTGCATAATTCTCCAATTATGACCATCAGCCCTGCCAGACCGCCGCTTGCGCCGTATAGGCAGCGCTTGACTCGTCCCGCGGGGCCACGGACAGCGCTGCTTTCACGCCAGCCGCCGCCAGAGCGCAGGAAACCGCATTCCGCGCCATAGCGGGAGTGTTGTTCTCCCTGCTCAAGTGGGCCAGGACAATTTCTGTTGCGCCGGCTTTCGCCAGTGCAGCGGCAAAGCGTCCCGCCGCCTCGTTGCTGAGGTGTCCCTGGGATCCCAGAATCCGCTTTTTCAAAAAGTACGGATAGGGCCCGCTTTGAAGCGTTTCGATGTCGTGATTTGCCTCTAAAATCATCAGATTTGTACCTGGTAAACATTCCTCCGCCTCCGGCGTTACATAACCGGTGTCCGTCAAAAGACCCACGCTTCCGGCGGAGGTGTCGAAGCGGTAGCCGCAGGAACCGGGGGCGTCGTGGGAAGTGGGAACCGCCGTGACGTCGCAGCCGTTCAGAGGAAGCTTCCGGCAGACAGGAACGCTTTGAAAACGATTTTCATAGGCCGGAAACCGGCATTTCAATTCCTGTACCGCAGGCCCAGCCGCCCAGACGGGAAACGTTGACTTCTTCAGCAGCGTTTCCAGACCGGAGATGTGGTCGCTGTGGGTGTGGGTGATGCAAAGCGCCTGGATCTCCTTCAGCGTCAGGCCCAAGGCGTTCAAATTCCGGGTAATTCTGCGGCAGGAAATACCGGCGTCCACCAACAGGCTTCCGCGCTCCCAGGACAGCAGCAGTGCGTTGCCCGAGGACCCGCTGGCAAATGTATGTACAGTTGTCAAAAATTTCACGCCCCTCTTTGGAACAACACCAATAGAGATAAGAGAATTATTCCGCGAAACTGCGAAATAGTTCTCCTATCTCCTTTTCGGCCTTCTCGACCGGTTCGCGTCCTCAACCGATGCCGAGTTCTTCGCCCTCGTCGGGGACCTCCACAGAACGAATATCCGCTCCCAGGGCCTGGAGCTTGGCGACGATGTTTTCATACCCGCGTTCAATATAATGCACGCAGCTGATCTCGCTCTGTCCATGCGCGGCCAGAGCGGCAATCACCAGCGCCGCGCCTGCCCGCAGGTCGCTGGCCTGTACCGGCGCGCCGGAAAGGTGATCGACGCCCTCCACAATGGCGGTTTTGTCGTCCACCTGAATCGAGGCGCCCATCCGGCGAAGCTCGTCCACATAGCGGTATCGGTTTCCCCAGACGCTTTCCGTCACCAGGGAAATCCCTTTTGCCAAGGAGAGTACCGTTGTGATCTGGGGCTGCATATCCGTCGGAAAACCGGGATATGGCAGGGTTTTGATGTTGGTTTTGCGCAGGGGCTCCGTGCGGCGGACCAGAAGCGTGTCTTCGTGCTCCTCCACCTCGACGCCGCACTCCTGCAATTTTGCCGTAATGCAGTCCATATGCTTGGGAATAATATTCTTCACCAGAATCTGACCGCCCGCCGCCGCCGCCGCGGCCATATACGTTCCGGCTTCAATCTGATCGGGAATAATGGCGTAGCTGCCGCCCGTGAGGCATTCCACGCCGCGGATTTTGATGGTATCCGTTCCCGCGCCCCGGACATTTGCACCCATAGAGTTCAGAAAATTTGCCAAATCGACCACATGCGGCTCTTTTGCCGCGTTTTCGATAATCGTGTTCCCCTCCGCCAAAACGGCGGACATCATGATGTTCATGGTAGCGCCCACGGAAACAACGTCCAAATAAATGTTTGCGCTGTGCAGGCGGCCGTTCTGTGCGACGGCGCGAATAAAGCCGCCTTCCACGGTCACCTGTGCCCCCAGGGCGGTAAAGCCCTTCACGTGCTGGTCAATCGGGCGGACGCCTCCGAAATTGCATCCGCCGGGCATGGCGACTTCGGCCTGCCCGAAGCGGCCCAGAAGCGCACCGATAAAATAGGAAGATGCACGAATTCTGCGGGCCATTTCATAGGGAGTACGGGTAGAATGGATATGGCGGCAATCAAGCTCCACCGTATGGCGGTTGATCATCCGCACGCCTGCGCCGAGCTGTTCAAGAATGTTCATGCACAGGGAAACGTCGGAAATCTGAGGTACGTTTTCGATCCGGCAAATGCCGTTCACCAATAAGGCGGCAGGAATGATGGCGACCGCAGCGTTTTTTGCGCCGCTGATCTCCACCTCGCCGCAAAGGGGCTTACCGCCCTCTACAATATATTTTGTCAAAATCTTGACCCTCTCTCAAGATGAATGTTCTTTTGCATAGGCGCTGTCCTGCATATAAGTCCCAATTCGCTTCTGTGTTCCCGAAGATAAAATTTCTATATCGGATGACTCTGAAATCACTCTGCGGTTTTGGGTCTTTCCATAGTCGCAACAACACCGTATCCCTTTGCAAGATTCGGCATCATTGCAGCCAGCCTCCAGCCCTCTTTTGCAAGCTGATTAAATGTTTCCTCACAGTCTTTTACATTCAATGTCAGAACCTTATACTCATACATAACGGAATTCCCCACTCTGTTTCGGAAACACAAAACCGAATTGGGATTTACATAAAACAGTTTGCCCGTCCGGCGGCGGTTCATACCCGCCGCAAAGCCGCAAAATGGGAAAATTTTTCTGTCCGCAACTTTAGCACAGCTACTATACCATATCTGGAAGGAAAAAGCAAACACTTTCCATGAATAATTTCTTCCAAACGCAGTCTGACGCGTGACGCGGCGGTATCGGAGGCGGAAAAAAGCCGTCTGCCGGAGGGAATTCCGGCAGACGGCCTGAGAGGATGCGCTGGAATCAGCTGAGGCGTGTAATCGAGAGGGAAGCCCCCATCGCGCCGGGAACCAGCACAGCGGTGGAGACCACGCCGAACATTTGCAGGGAAACGGTGGTATTAGCCGCAAGGTCCAGCATGATGTCGTTTTCAAAACGGCTGACGGAAACCAGCGGGGCAACGGTGGAGACCGTGTTCTCCACACCGTTGATCAGAAGGCGGGTTCCGGACGCCAGGGCAGCGGTGGTGTTTACCTGGTAAGAGAGACGGTAACGCCCGGCGGTGTGAACGGTAAAAACGGTGTTTTCCGCATTGACAGTGATATCCGGAGAGAGAAGCTGGCTGTTTGGCAGGGGAACCGCAACGCCCGCCAGAATTACAACGAGAATGGACCCGCTGGTATTGGCCGCAAAGGCGGAAGTGGCCGAGGGACTTACCCCGGCGGGGCCCGTTGCGCCCGTCGGGCCGGCGGGGCCCGCAGGTCCAGTGGCTCCGGTCGCGCCAGTCGCACCAGCAGGACCAACGGCACCCGTCGCGCCCATTGCACCGGTTGGACCGACCGGACCAGCCGCACCCGTCGCGCCGGTTGCACCGGCCGGTCCAGCGG
>CANDBG010000086.1 GCA_947382875.1 uncultured Oscillibacter sp.
GCGTCTAATTCCGCTGCCGCTGCATTGGCGGGCGAAACAGCATGGTGGAATCAGGAGGTTGAAATCGCTTGGGGGAAACCAAACGAGACGTCCATGTCGATTTGACTCTGCGTCCAACTCCCCTGCTGCTGCGGTGCGCGAAAGGAACTGGTGCAATTGGGCGGGTGAACGGGCTGTATGTTATTGGGTGCGCGTTGTAGGGATGGACCTTTGTGCCCGCCCTTCCTTTTCGACCGCCATTTTCTTTTGATTTGCAATCTTTGGTTTTTGTCGCAAAATATTTTCCGCAAGAAGCGGATAAGGAGTTGAAAAAGGAAGTGAAACTGTATAAAATCTTATGGAGCGGGGCTGAGTTTTTCACATTCATGCGGAAAACTTAGCTATGTACACTAAAGAATCCACTGCATTAGAAGCAAAAGGACGAACCCTGGCAACCCCAAAATACCGATTACCAGGGCATTCCATAGATTCAAGCCCAATGCAATACCAGTGACGGCAGCAGTTGCATTCACGACCCACAAGGCCAAAAAACCCAAAAACGTATTGGCCAGCAATTTCAGCGCCAGCTTGAGCGGCGCACTGAACACCCTCAACAAAGCGATCAGGAAAAAGCCGGCCAACAATCCGGCAATGATTTTCTGATTCAGGTCCATACGGCTGCTCCTTCCAGCCGGAGCGCCCGAAGGGCTTCGGGGTTCCGCTTTTTAATTGCGCGAATAAGATAATTGCACCGTGCTTTCACGGCGCTGATCTGGTACACACAGGACTCGACCAATTCCGGATCGGTAGCCTGGTCAAACTGCCGGTAAGCCAAAGACAGTTCTCCCTGTGCGATGTGCAGTTCTTCTTTCAGGGCGATCAATTCGGGATCAGGATTCGATTTTTTCAGAGTAAGAAAGGTTTTCATAAATAGTTGTCCCTCCTGCTATAACATTTATGGCAAGTTTGGACAAATATGCCAATTTTTATACAGGAGGAAGGAGAAATGCAGGAAAAATTTATGAGACAAGCCCTGAAACTGGCAAAAGAGGCGGCAGCAGTCAACGAAGTCCCTGTCGGCTGTGTCATTGTGCAGGACGGCAAAATCATAGGTGAAGGCCGCAACCGTCGGGAAGAGAAAGGGTCAGCGTTATCCCACGCCGAAACAGAGGCCATACTGCAAGCGAACGCCGCGCGAAAGAGCTGGCGTCTGGACGGCTGTGAGCTGTATGTAACATTGGAACCGTGTCCCATGTGTGCCGGAGCGATTTTGAACGCCCGCATCCAGCGCGTGTGGTATGGCGCGCGGGACCGCGCATTTGGAGCCTGCGGCGGGGTAATGAATCTGTTCATGGAAGACTTTCCGAACCCGCCCGCCATCGTCGGCGGAATTCTGGAGGAAGAATGTCAGGCGGTGCTGTCGGAATTTTTTTCCAGTCTCCGAGGACGGGCTGAAAAAAATCGGAGACAGCGGAGGATTTAAGACTTTTGTAACAATTGACACTGGTTTGTTTAACAACTTTCCGGTATCTTAATACTTGCAAGAGACAAAACTTCTTTTCATCCAATCTTCCAAACCATAAGGAAAAAAGTCGGTCATACGACCGGCTTTTTTCCGCAGTATTACAAGAGAGCTTCGGAATCATCCAGCAAGAAAGTCTGCCGTACGGCAGACTTTCTTGCTAAAGCGAATCGGTTACAGCAATTACATCAGCGTATAGAGGATCTTAGCCATTTGGCCGCGGGTAATATTGGCGGTCGGACGGAACGTTCCATCATTATATCCGCTGATTACGCCCTGTGCGGCCATGGTACGGATGTAAAATTCCGCATAACCAGGAATTTCGGCAGCATCACTGAACGTCAGGTCTACAGACGCATACCCTTTCGGCTGTGTGCGTCCGATCATGGCGGAGGCTTGTGCACGCGTCAGGCTGTTTCCGGGATAGAAATAGATTTGTCCATCCTGTCCAGTGGAACCGTTAATGATATTTTCCGTATAGAGCGCCCGAACGGCCGGAAGTGCATACGAGGGAATGGCATCCAGGTCAGCAAAGGGAAGGTCAGCCGTTGCATACAGGCTTTCATCCAGTTTGAGGTACCGGTAGAGCATCACGGCAAACTGCGCTCTGGTGATATTCTGGTTCGGGCGGAAAGAACCGTCCTCATAACCGGTTGTAATGTTGGCATTGTAGAGGAAATCCGCATAATCGGCGGCCCAGTGTGCATTGGTATCGGTAAACTTGTGACCCACGCCGAACGCCGGCACATCCACCGACGCCCTTCCGATATTGCCGGAAGCATCCTTCGCCGTTACGGTAATCCGCATAGCCTCATGCGTCTCTCCCGGTCCCGGCAGGGCGACGGTAAACTTACCGCTGTCCGCATGATATTCACCCATGGCCGTGTCACTGCCATTATAGCGGAATGTCACAGATTCTTTTGGAAGAATGCCGTCCACGGCGTCCGTCACCGTGCCGGTGACGGACCACGCGTCTTCGTCAAAGTGCGCATTAATGACCGGCGGGTCATAGTCGACCGTATCCTGGAAGGTTGCCGTCAGCTGGTCCAGGTAGATGACGCCGCTGCCCGTACCCGTAAGCTCCAGGCCCCGGATGGCAAAGGGATGTGTCAGGTGCTGAAGCGTGATTTGTTTCCATCCATTGAAATCGAGCACAGCAACCGGCAGGGACTGAATTTCCTCACCCTCCTGGCCATACAGCAGGGAGAGGCTGTTATTGGAACCATCGCCGTAGACCCAGAGGTTCAAGCCGGTATAAGGCGCCTGAATTACGGCAGGCTGTCCGGCGTTCCAGACAGCAGAGCCATTGTTCAGATCATATTCCAGCTTTGCGGAACCGCGTCCAAGCTGTACATAATCCGCAGCATGGTTCATACTGAAAAGGATTCCTTCGCCAGAGCCTTGGAAGATATGCTCTTCACGCTCAAAGTCCTCCACGGTATGAAGCGCGGCATTGGAAACGGTCACTTCAATCGTATTGGTTTGCGTGCCGGACGCCACGGTAATCCGTCCCTTACCGGGATTGGTCGCAGTGAAACGGCCTTCGGCGTCAATTTCGCCGATATCGCCCTCTATCGACCAGGTAAAGGACCGGCTGTCGGCATACAGCGGAAGCCGTTTATAAGCGGCGGAACCGGTAAGCTGGGTAACGGAACCCGGCGCGGCGGTCAATGTGTTGATAATATCATTATTACTGTTGCGAATTGCCACGGCATCCGGCGCGGCAATGGCATGTACAGTTGTTGTGCCCTGACTGTCGCCGCCCGACGCCGTTACCAGCACCTCGCCGCCCTCATGAGGGGTAATCAAGGTATTGCCTTCCAGCACGCCGGCGGACGTACTGAGGGTATAATCCCAACTCATCGGAATATAATTCGTATCAATGGCGGCGGCGGAGATATTCACCCCACTGCCCGCAAGCACATAGGGATGGTCCGCGCTGACATAGAAATGGTCCAGCTGTCCGCTGGGCTGGTTCGTGGCCACCAGAAAAAGCTGATTGGACACGGCCCGTTCGCTGCCGTCCGACGGACGGTTAATCCGTTTTGCAGCAAAGTCCGTGGGCTTTGTGACGGAAAGGGTGGTCGACCCGCCGCCGTCCAGGCCAATCGCCTTGACGCAGCCCAGCTCCACCAGACGGTTTGCCACCTGTGACATGGTTGCGCCGATGGAATGTCCGGACCGCCGTCCGTCAATGGTGTAAAAAACGAGGGTTCCGTCGGCCCGCTGACCAATGGCGGTACGGGGCGCGGCTTCTTTCGGAAGTCCGCCCGCAACCGCACCGTTTTCCACCAGGGAATACAGCGCGCCAATGGCACAGGTCACATCATTCCACGCCGGATCTTCCGCGGTAATATGCACGGTAATCGTACTGCCTGCCGGCACATTCCGCAGCGCGGCAACCTGCATGCCTTCGGCCTCCAGGTTTGCGGAAAGCACAATCTGGTTTGGCCCGATGGCCGTCGCGCCTTTGCCTTCCACAATCCGCTCCACTGTGGCGGTCAGTTCGCCGCCAATCGTAAGAGCCCCTTCCTGTATATTACAGATTACATCAACGCCCTCCGCCGTATTTCCGGTGGTATGGTTTGTGTTGAACTCATAGGTATACAGGTAAATCCCCGCAGAGGTACGGGCTTTGTTCAAACCCACAATCTGGCGGTAAACGGAAGCGTATTCTCCATCTTCGCCATAAAAGCCGTAGCCGAAATCCGCGCTCATGTAGAGGTTTGGGCGTCCGATGATGGCGGAGCCGTCGCCGCGGAACCCGGCGGCAAAATAACCGCCGTCGCTGCTGCGGACTTTGCCGTTCGTTACCACTATCCCAATCGGCAGGCCGTTGTTTACATTGTAAAAGTCACCGTTGATGCCTGCCACGACCCGATATCCGGATTCTTCCAGTCGTTTTGCCATGGTTGAAACGGTATTGCGGCTCGTGAGCACATCGCCGAAGGTCACAAGAGGTTTTACCTGATAATTCGGCGTATATGTAATGAGGTTTTCCGTGCGGTAGTCCGAATAGGCGGTACTCCAAAACACATTGGTGGAAAGCTGGGTCTGCTGGTTCAGAAGGGTGTCCGCTGTTGTCAGGTCGTCGCCCAGGGCCGGGGACGCCAACACTGGAACCGTCAGCGTACACAGCAGACTCAAGATCAGCAGCAGGGGAAGGAATTTGCGGCAGAGCAATTTCATAGGGGGCCTCCATTTTTATCGAAACAAAATACAACACCTTGTACGATAGCACAAAACGGCTGGAATGTAAATGATAAAACACAAACAAAATCTGCCAATTCCCTTGGAATTTTCCGGCGAAAGCACTGGACAAACCGTTTCCGCCGCGTATAATGGAGGAAAAGGAGGTGCCGGTATGACCGTAACAATTGATGCCACACGCTGCATTGGCTGTGGAATGTGCGCCTGTGCCGCGCCGGGGGTTTTCCGGATTGACGGAAAGGTGTCGGCCGTTCTCCGCCCGCCGGAGTCCGCGGAAGCAAGCCGTGTTTCCGACGCCGCGAATGGCTGTCCCGTCAATGCAATCCGCATTCAGCGGAATTGACCGCCCGGAATGTGCGGATGGATTTCCTTGAAATTCTTGTAAAAGAGACGGAAACGGTGTAAACTACAAGGGATTTCATAAAGGAGGTTGATTTTATGAAAGATGGTTTTATTTCCGTCGCCTGCGGCGCACCAAAGCTGCGTCTGGCGGATTGCGCCTATAATGCGGAGCAGACCTTCGGGCTCATGCGGGCCGCGGAAAAGGCGGGCGTGAAGGTTCTGGTTTTGCCGGAGCTGGGCCTGACCAGCTACACCTGTGGCGATCTGTTCTTCCAGGACGCCCTCATATCCGGCGCGGAAGAAGCCCTCGGCACGGTCCTGAAGGCTACCCGCAACCTGGAGGTTGTGACGGCGGTGGGACTTCCGCTGCGGCGGAACGGCAGGCTCTATAACTGTGCCGCCGTGATTCAGAGGGGGAAAATTTTGGGCGTGGTCCCGAAAACTCATCTGCCAAATTACGGCGAATTCTATGAAAAACGCTGGTTTGCCCCCGCGCCTGCGGAAGCCGAATACATCTCCCTGCTGGGACAGGACGCCGTTCCCTTTGGAGCTGAACAGGTCTTTTCCTGTGAAACCATGCCGGAACTGGTTTTGGGCTTCGAAATCTGCGAAGACCTCTGGACGCCAGATTCTCCTTCCGTGAAAATGGCCCGGGCGGGGGCCGTGGTGATCGGCAATCTCTCCGCCAGCAACGAGGTTCTTGGGAAAGATGCTTACCGCCGTCAGTTGGTCACAATGCAAAGCGCAAAGCTCCTTTGCGGGTATCTGTACAGCAGCTCCGGGGCCGGTGAGTCTACCTCTGACACGGTCTTCGGCGCACATCAGCTTATTGCGGAAAATGGCGCGCTCCTGACGGAACGCCGCTTTGACGGCGGTTTGCTGGTTTCGGAAATCGACGTGCAAAAGCTATGTCATGAACGTCTGCGGACACAATCCCTGGCTGAAAACCCCGGCGGACGTTACGCCGAACCCTTCTCTTTGACGGTCTCGCCCACCAAGCTCACCCGCTATGTTTCCCCTCTGCCCTTCGTGCCCGAAGGAAAAGAGGACCGGGATGCCCGCTGTCAGGAAATTCTGTTGATTGCCTCGCTTGGGCTCAAGCAGCGCCTGGAACATACCGGCGCCAAAACCGCCGTTGTAGGGCTTTCCGGCGGACTCGATTCCACTCTTGCCGTCCTGATTACCGGACTCGCTATGAAAATGCTCGACCGGCCTATGTCAGACATTATTGCCGTCACCATGCCCTGCTTCGGCACCACGGACCGTACCCGGAACAACGCCGTCGTTCTCGCCGGGCAGATGGGCGCAACTTTGCGGACCGTGGATATCAGCCAGTCGGTCCGCAGCCATTTCCGCGATATCGGTCACGATCCGGAAGACCATTCCGTTACCTATGAAAACGCCCAGGCGCGGGAACGTACGCAAGTCCTGATGGACATTGCCAACGCCGGCGGCGGCCTTGTCATCGGTACCGGCGATTTGAGCGAGCTGGCCCTTGGCTGGTGTACCTACAACGGCGATCATATGAGTATGTACGGCGTAAACGCCTCCATTCCCAAGACGCTTGTACGGCATCTGGTACGGTATTTGTCCCGCGACAGCGCAGAGCCGGAGCTGCACGACGTTTTGGAAGATATTCTTGATACGCCCGTCTCGCCGGAGCTGCTGCCCGCCGTTCAGGGCGAAATCAGTCAGCGGACGGAGGACCTTGTGGGACCTTATGAGCTGCACGACTTTTTCCTCTATTATGTTCTCCGTTGGGGCTTTCCGCCCCGCAAGGTGTACCGTCTGGCACAATACGCCCTGGGCCGCAAGTACAGCCGGGAGGTTCTTCTGAAATGGCTGAAAACCTTCTACCGCCGCTTCTTTACCCAGCAGTTCAAACGGAACTGTATGCCTGACGGCCCGAAGATTGGTTCCGTGGCGCTGTCGCCCCGCGGCGACTGGCGCATGCCCAGCGACGCTTCCTTCGCTCTGTGGCAGGCGGAATTGGATTCCCTGGAATAAGTCCAAAATTTCTGCAAAATTTCTCCGTTTGTTCTGCATAATCCATGGAAATTCTGTCCATACTCTCCCTAGACTTTACCTTTAGGGAGGGACCTTATGGAAAACAAATGGAGAAACGTCCTCAGCGGCACAGGCTTTTATGCCACACTGGCGGCCTGTCTGCTGATTGTGGCGGTGGGCGGCTACTTCCTGCTGCTGCGGGACAAACCGGCTCCCGCTGCGGACGAGCCGTTGGAACAGGGCGAAACGGCCAGACCGGGCCTTGTTACCGACTCGAATGCGCCGTCGGGACTGGCGGAACCGCCCAGCGAGACCGTTACCGCCCCCGCGCCGGACTTGTACGCTCCGGAAGAACCGGTGGTGGAAACGATTTCCCCGGAGGCGATGGATGTCACTCCGGAAATGCCGGAGGCCGTCGTGGATGACACGCCGGTTGTGGCGGAAGCGCCGCGGCTGGTGGTGCCGCCGGTAAACGGCGAAGTGCTCACCGTTTTTTCCGTGGACGAGCTGATGTATAACCCCACCCTCGCCGACTGGCGTACGCATGAGGGCCTGGACCTCTCCGCCAAACCTGGTACGACGGTTCTGGCGGCCAGTCCCGGCACCGTGTCCGCTGTGGACGACGACCCGCTGATGGGCACCTATGTTACCATTGACCACGATGGCGGTTATCAAACCTTGTATGCAAATCTGCAAACCACACCGTCGGTTGTGGTTGGTGAGGAGGTTTCTGCCGGGCAGGTGATCGGCGCGGTAGGTACAACCGCCGTGGCAGAATCCGCCCAAAGTCCTCATCTGCACTTTGCCGTTACAAAGAACGGCACTGCAATGGATCCCAACGAATTTTTAAACCAGTAATTTTGGGAAAGTCTGTCTGGCAAAGACTTTGTGCGGCCGGTTCCGGGGACCTTCTGGAAGGTTCCCGGGCTGGCCGCGTACGCTTTTCTGCATTGCTCCGACCAAAAATCTCACCGTTCCGCGCTTCCAACACCTGGAAATGGATAATTCCTGTATGGCGGTACATACTAACCTCATTCTTGGAGGTGGAGCATGGAGAAACTATCGGAGAATTACATGGATAACGTGCGCCGCATGAACGACCTTTTGGGCGTAGGCCGCAGCGTGGACGTTGTGAGCCGTGACTATGTGATTGGCGGCCGCCGCGCCCGCATTTGGGTCATTGACGGTTTTGGCAAGGACGAAATTCTGGAACGTATGGGGTCCTTTTGGCTGTCGATCACGCCCGACGCGCTTCAAGGTTTCGCCGATATGCAGGCGTTTGCAGACCGTTTTATCACTTTTTCTGAAACCGATGTCAGCGAAGACGTTGACGAAATTGTGACCAATGTTCTGCTTGGGAAAACGCTTCTGCTCATGGAGGGTTTGCAGGGCGGCGCGCAAATCGATGCAAAAAATTACCCCAGCCGCGGTGTGGACGAACCGCCGGACGGTAAAGTTTTACGCGGCTCTCATGATGGTTTTGTTGAAGCTGTGGTACCGAACATGGCGCTTTTGCGCCGACGGATTCGGGATTCACATTTGACGATGGAAGGTCATAAGATTGGCGGCCGCTCCCGCACCGACGCCATTTTGTGTTATCTGGATGACAAGGTTGATTTCCAACTTTTGGATGAAGTACGTCAGAAATTGCTTTCAATTCAGGTGAACTCTCTTTCCATGGCGCAGGAGAGCGTAGCGGAAGCCATCCGACCGAAGCAGTGGTACAATCCTTTCCCTAAGGTGCGTTATACGGAGCGTCCGGACAGTGCGGCGGCCAGTATTATGGAGGGAAATATTGTTTTGATGATCGACAATTCACCGTCGGTCATGATTTTACCCACGACTTTTTTTGATTTCACACAGGAGGCCAATGAGTTTTATTTTCCGCCTCTGATTGGCACATATTTGCGGCTTTTGCGGATTGTGGTGTTTTTGATTTCCCTGTTGATTACGCCGGCATGGTATATGATGGTAAAGGACCCGGGGCGTCTGCCGGGCTGGTTAGACTTTTTGTCCTCGCCGGAGCCGGCGTCGTTGGATCTTCTTTGGCAATTGTTGGTGGTTGAGTTTTTGATTGATGTATTGAAGTTGGCATCGCTGAACACGCCGGACTCGCTGTCCAATTCGTTTTCGATGTTGGGCGCATTGATTTTAGGTGACTTTGCCGTGCAGGCAGGCTGGTTAGGGCCGGAAGTTTTGGTTTATATGGCATTTGTATCGGTGGCCAGTTTTGCGCAGCCCAGCCATGAGTTAGGGTATGCTTTCAAGCTCCTGCGCGTAGTGCTGTTACTCTCCACCGCCATTTTTGACATATGGGGTTTCTTTTTCGGAATCCTAGCCATCCTAATCCTCCTGGCGACTACCAAGCCCTTGGTGGGCAAAGGGTACTTGTACCCTTTGATTCCATTTAATGGTAAGGCCCTCCGGCGTCTCATCTTCCGTGAGCCGATCAGTCCTGACAATACCTGATGGTACTTTCTTCGCGCCTCGCGGCGCGGGCGGAAGACAGCCATTTGAAATGGCTGGTCCAAATTTGAACCCCCCATTTTCTTTTCTCTGGCGAGAGAAAAGAAAACGGGCCGTTCACGGTCCAAAAGAAAAGAGCGTTTTTATCAGGGCTGGTGGAAAACTATGGCTTGGAGGAAGTCAAACGAGAAGTCCTTGTCGATTTGCCTCTGCGTCTAACTCCGCTGCCGCTGCTGCGGTGCGCGAAAGGG
>CANDBG010000087.1 GCA_947382875.1 uncultured Oscillibacter sp.
CTCTGCGCATCCGTCGGGCGGGTACTGCTTCCCTTCCTCACAGTTCCCAATATACCATAGCAGTATAATATACCCGCTTTCAAATGTCAAGAGGTCAGCTCAAGCGGAGAATCTCCTTTTTTAACCGGTTGATGATGCGCTTTTCCAAACGCGAGATGTACGACTGGGAAATTCCCAGCTGATCAGCGACTTCCTTCTGGGTCTGCTCCTGCCGGCCGCCCAGACCAAACCGCAGGGTGATGATCTGCTTTTCCCTCGGCGAGAGCATATTGATTGCCGTTGCCAGCAGTGTTCGATCTACGTCCTCCTCAATCGGACGCATGACGACATCCTCCTCCGTTCCCAGCACATCGGAGAGCAAAAGCTCATTGCCGTCCCAATCGGTGTTGAGGGGCTCATCAAAGGAAACCTCTCCTTTACGGTTGGCGTTTTTCCGCAGATACATCAAAATCTCGTTTTCAATGCACCGGGAGGCGTAGGTTGCCAGCTTGATGTTTTTGTCCGTCCGGTACGTCCCGACGGCCTTGATCAAACCAATCGTTCCAATGGAAATCAAGTCCTCGATGTTGACGCCCGTGTTCTCAAACCGCCGGGCAATGTACACCACCAGACGCAGATTATGCTCAATCAGCTCCTGGCGCGCCGCTTCGTCCAGATTGTGCAGCAGTTCCGCTTCCCGCTCCCGGCTCAATGGCGGGGGCAGCGTGTCGCTTCCGCCGATGTAATGGATTCCCGCTTCCGGCAGCAGCCCCAGCCGCACCAGCAGCCGCCGGACGGCCTGCCCTATGTTCATGATGCCATCCCTCCTTTTTCACCTCGCCGCCCCAAAGGGCTGTGTAGCCGCTTCCCAGAGCCGTGGGCGACAGCGCCGCCGTCAGGCCCGGATACCGTGTTCCGGCAATTTCCGCCCAGTCCGTCCGGACCGCCAGAAGAAGCCCCCCAGGCGTCCCGACCGCGTGATACGGCAGCAGCCGGGGCCGTAAAGACGGCGCGGCCTTCCGCAGCGGTTCCAGAACCTCCTCCGGGGCTTGCAGGGCCTGCAGGGTCAGCAGCCGCCGGACTTCTTTGGGAAACACTGCGTCCAATCCGCCGGGGCCAATGACCAAAACCGGACGTGTCCCGCCGGGTTCCCGCAGGCCGTTGCCGCTGTCCTGGAGGGCCGTCAGCTGTATGGTCCGACCTCCGGTGCAAATCCGTACCGGCAGAAGCATTCCCTCGGCGCCATGCTTCGCCGCCGCACGGAAAATCACCGTCAGAACGATATACGCCGCCGCGGACGCAATCAGCAGAACGTTTGCGTCCACGTTGGTGTAGAACACGCCATTGACCGCCGGAACGCCGCTTCCGGCCAGAAGGCCCAGTCCCAGCACACAGCCCGCCATTCCGCAGGACACCGAGAAAAAGAGCAGCAGCAGCCGCAAAAGGCGCTCCTCACCGCCGTAAGCGATCAGACCCAGCAGGACGCCCGCCGCCAGCTTGACCGGCATTTCCGCCAGAAACCCGCAGCCCGGGAGAAAGACCGCCGCCGCGTACGCGCCGCCCGCCAGCGCGGCGAGAATGTAACGTCTCCGGCGCAGCGGAAGTCCCGCCAGACGCGCCGCCGACAGCAATAACAAGTAATCCATCAGGGCGTTCAGCACAAATACGCTGTCCAGATAGACCACCGTCACAGCCATCCCCCCTTTCCCACCTCTATTATAGGGCAAGCCTGACGGAAAATTCGGCGAAAAAGAGCCGCGCTTTCAGAAATATCTATTCCGGTTTTTTCAGGGAGCAGTCCGTTGGCAGAAAAAGGTTTTCTTTCGGGATTTTGCTCCAGTCGAAGTCTGAAACCAGGGACGCCGCCGTTCGCGGCTCGCCGGACGGATTCAGATTTAACCAATTGGCCAGCGTGCCGAGGATTTCTTCCGGTGTCTGGCTTTGCAGCTGGTCCAGACCAGCGTCGGCCTCCCGTTTCGACAAGCGGCGTCCGTCGGGGGCCAGGAGCAGCGGGCCATGGTAAAACTTCGGCGCGGGCAGGTCCAACAAATGGTACAGAAAAAGCTGGCGCGGCGTGGAAGACAGTAAATCCGCCCCCCGCACCACTTCCGTTACGCCCATAGCGGCGTCGTCCACTACCACAGCCAGCTGGTACGCAAACAAGCCGTCGGAACGACGCAGGAGAAAATCACCGCAGTCCGCGGCAAGATTTTCGCGGTAGGTTCCCAGACGGCCGTCCATAAATCCCCACTCCTCCGGCGGAACCCGCAGGCGCAGCGCCGGAGACCGCTTTTTCCGTGCAATTTCCGCCGCCGTCAGCTTCCGGCACGCGCCGGAGTAGACGACTTGACCGTCTTCCCGGTGAGGCGCGCTTGCAGCATGCAGCTCGGCCCGTGTGCAGAAGCAGGGATAAATCAGGCCCTTTTCCGACAGCTTTTCCAATGCCGCCTGATACAGCCCCGTCCGTTCACTTTGATAGTACGGTCCGTTCGGTTCATCCGCGCCGGGGCCCTCGTCCCAATCCAGCCCCAGCCAGCGCAGGTCTTCCATCAGCTGTTCCGCATGGCGGCGGGGACAGCGGGCCGTGTCCAGATCCTCGATCCGCAGAACCATCCGACCGTTTTGTTTCCGGGCGCTTAACCACGCCAGCAGACAGGAAACCAGATTTCCCAAATGCATCCGTCCGCTGGGGGAGGGCGCAAAACGTCCTGTCACAGCCTTGTCAGCTCCTTTCGATAACTGAAAACGGCTCAAGAGGCCAATCACCTTCCTGAGCCGTTTCAAGGGTCTTTCGCCCGTTATTCCATAGAAATGATATAATAATACACAGGCTGTCCGCCAGATAGTACGGCAACCTCCGCGCCGGGGCAGAGACGTTCAAACAACGCGCCTGCCGCGTTTGCGTCCTCCTCGGAGACGTCCGCGCCAAAATACAGCGAGATGAAGGACGCGCCCCGTTCGGAGGCGTCTGCCGCCAGCTTTTCCAGAAGTGTTTCCAGGGAACCGTCTGTGCCGAACAGTTTTCCTTCTTCCAGAGCGAGATAATCGCCCTCCTTGATGGCAAAGCCGTCGAAATCGGAATCCCGGGCCGCATAGGTGATCTGGGCCGTGACAACCGTGCTGATGGAATCCGTCATGGCGCTGGTGATCGCCTGGGGGTCCGGCGCATCGAAGTCCACATTCATCATGGCAGTAATGCCTTGGGGGACGGTTTTTGTAGGAATGACCACCACATTTTTTTCCGTCAGTCCGGCGCACTGCTGGGCGGCCATGATAATATTTCCATTGTTCGGCAGAATGAACACGGTCTCCGCCGGAATCTGCTCCACGCCGGCCAGAATGCTCTCGGTGGAGGGATTCATGGTCTGTCCGCCGGATACTACGCCGTCAGCGCCCAGGTCCTGGAAGACAGCCGCCAGGCCGTCGCCTGCGCAGACAGAGAGAAAGCCGTATTTTTTCTCCGGCGCGGCGGGGGCGGGCGGTACGGTCTCCTCCTCCATCTCCAGATCGTCCACGCTCTGGGCCTTTTTCCCGGCGGCAACGTCCTCATACTGCGTACGCATATTTTCGATTTTCGCCAGTTCCAGCGTGCCGTACTTCTGCGCTTCGGTCAGGGCGTTTCCGGGGATGTTCGTATGAACGTGGACCTTGAACGCCTCGTCGTCCTCGCCGATGACCAGACTGTCCCCGATGCTGTTCAGATACGTCCGCAAGGGTTCCAGGGAGACATCCGGCGCGGATTTGCGTACGATGAAAACCGTATCGAATGCAAAGGTAATTTCTTCCGCCGTGAATACGTCGAAATCCGCTTTGGGCTTTTCCGTTTCACCCGACACTTCGGGCAGGGGTTCGCCCCGCAGAGCCGCGAGCATTCCTTCCAGAATCAGGAGGTATCCCTTTCCGCCGGCATCCACGACACCCGCCTTTTTCAATACGGGGTTCATGTCGATGGTCTGGGACAGGGCTTCCCGGCCCTCCTGAAGCGCGGACTCCAAAACGAATTCCAAATCGGAATTCTCTGCGGCTGCCTCCACGGCCCGCTTGGCCGCCAAACGCGAAACCGTCAGCACAGTACCTTCAGCGGGCTTCATCACGGCCTTGTAAGCGGAGGAAACGCCCTCCTGCATGGCGGCGGCAAATACCTGCGCGCCAGCGGATTCCTGGCCTTTGAGGCTCTTGGAAAGCCCACGAAACAGCAGGGAGAGAATTACGCCGGAGTTTCCGCGCGCTCCCCGCAGCAGGGCGGAAGCCGTAACCGACGCCGCCTGATCGATACTGGCCGGGGTGGTTCGGTTCAGCTCCATTACGGCAGCTCCGATGGTCATGGACATATTCGTTCCGGTGTCGCCGTCGGGGACGGGGAACACGTTCAGGTCGTTGATGGCCTGTTTTTGCGCGGTGATCGCGGCGGCGCCATGAAGAATCATTTGCTTGAACAGCGCACCGTTAATTTGTTCCTTCATATCCATCACTCCTCTCTCACAGGGTCATGGAATCGACGCACACGTCCACAGCCCGTACGGTCACGCCGGTGTTTTTGCCCACCACATAACGCACTTCGTTCATGATGGACCGGCAGACGGCGGGCAGGTTCACGCCGTTTTCCACGATAATATGGAGTTCGATGGAGATGGAGTCGTCGTCATGGTAGGTGATGCTGACGCCTTTGCTCATTGCTTCCCGGCGCAGGAGGTGAACCAGTCCGTCGGTCATGGAACGGTAGGCCATGCCCTTGACGCCAAAACAGTTGGTGGCCGCCATGCCGGTGATATTGGAAAACACGGCGCTGCTGACGGAGATCTCACCTTGCTCAGACTTGAATTGAATCATGAGAACGTCCTTTCTTTCCCGATCTTGGAGGGCGGCGGGTCCGCCCTGCGGAATCTGCACTTGTTTTTCATTATATACGATCTTTCTCAGAAGTACAAGTGCTAAATTCATAATTGTCTGCTCCTGAATTTTTCTCAAACACCGCAAAAATATGAGGGAATTGTTTTTGAGAAAGAGTCCTATTGACCACCTGGACCATCGGGGGTAATCTGTAGACAGAGCAAACACAGATGGGTGCTTGTCGAAAATCCAACAGGATTTTCGACTATCTCTTTATAAGTCCTTAAATGCCGTTGAGCTTTGATTTTTCAATGGTTTGCGGCATTTTCATTATCGGGGAAAGCTTACATATACACTCAAAAGTTTTTAGGTTTTCACTCTCAAAGGTAGTACGAAAGTAGTAAAACCTCG
The DNA here is from genome assembly GCA_947382875.1 of uncultured Oscillibacter sp. Taxonomy (GTDB): domain Bacteria; phylum Bacillota; class Clostridia; order Oscillospirales; family Oscillospiraceae; genus Oscillibacter. The sequence continues at coordinate 5,221 of CANDBG010000087.1, forward strand.
TCCTGCCTATGCTGCCAGCCGTTCCATTTCAGCCCTTGCGGAAGCGTAGGTTGCGTGTGCGTAATAGTTCAGCGTCATGGTGATATTGGAGTGTCCCATGATGTACTGCAACGCTTTCGGGTTCATGCCCGCATTGGCTAAGTTGGTACAGAACGTATGCCCTTACGGTATAATAAGGACAAATCAGGAAATGCCTTGTTTGCAATGGTTTGACTGGTTTGTCCTTATTCTTTTTCCACTAAAAACGGCCCCGAAATAGGGCCTGCGGGAGGGGGTGAAAAATCAAGCCTGCATTTAAAGGACAAATTTTTTCGGACAAAGAAGTCTGCAAAGAAAAAGTCAAGCCCTAAATTAAAAAATATAGAAGGATGAAAAAGGGTACGACAACAAGACCAACAGCAAAAGCGCGGTTGGTCTGCGAGAAACAGAGGGAACTATGGGCGGATCACAGCAGCATTTTTGAAGTCTTTCCAAGAAAGGCATTGGCCGCAGAAGTCGCAATACGCCACATACTCGCGGTTCAAAGTGCGTCCACATCGAGGGCAGACGAGGAAAGAGGGTGAGCCAGACATCAAAGGAAAGATATGTATCTCCACAACGGCATGGGAATGCGGAAGGAGAGTTCTCCCAGCTCCACACCTAAAAGACGATTAGGCGATTTGTGGAAGCCAATGCAAATATGTTCAAAAACCTTGAGAGAGGGGTAGGAACGGCGGCAGACAATGTTGGCGAAGTGCCTAGAACTGCAATCACATCGTTCAGCCGCTTTTTCATAGCTGAGATGTTCAGTGTCGCAGATTTGGAGAAGGGAGGCAGATAAATTATCTAAAAACATCAAAGACCCACGCTTTCTGTCATAAGATGCTTTTAGAGTAAGAGTATTATCCTTCTTCCTTAAGGAAAGATACTTCCCTATTTTTCCTCCAGAGAGGCCAAGTATTCTTTTACCCTGCCGTAGTAGATGCGCAAAAACTTGTTGGCTCCAGCGGTCATGTAGACCAGATAAGGCTTGCCCTCGGTGCGTTTCTTGTCCATGAACTGGTAGACAGGGGCATCCTGTGGCATGGTTTGAATCAGTCCATGACCAGAAACAGGGCTTTTCGCAGCTCCGGCGGGCCGCTCTTGGAGGTACGTACACTCTAAGAGCTTATCCCGAAATTAAAGATGAAGGGGAAATAGTCTGCGCCAAACAATCAAAGCGCAGGCAAAGTGTAGGAGGGCAAGGCAACTGGCGGCTTTCTTCTCAAAGCGCACCAGCAGTTTCCCCGGAAACGATAGAGGAAGGAATGAAGAACCTCAACGACGCAGCGGCGGGCCCGAAAATGCGGATTTCTCTCCAGCTCCTTTTTCTCCTCAGCTCTGGGGCGGATATGGGCAATATATCCTCTGGCTTCCACTTCGTCCAGGCGGCCTGTATAGCCGGCGCCAAGGCAGAGATTTTGAGGAGCCTCTTCATTGGGTTCCGGGCGTGAAATAATCACACCGTCCAGCGTATCTGCCAGCAGTTTTACGTCATGTGTATTTGCTCCGGAGAGGATCACAGCTAAGGAGAGCCCCTTCTCATCGATGAAAATCGAGCGTTTTGTGCCCGTTTTTTCCTCGGTCTGTGGGATTCTTCCCCACAGACTCCTGAGCCAGCGGCGCTTTGACCATACAGCTGTCCACACTCTGCCGCTCCCAGCCGATTCCTTTTCTGAAATCTCCGGTGGATTGTGCTTCCGCTCCCTTACTCCTTAGGAACCGCTTTCCACTGACATCCTGTGCCTGGAACGCAGAAGATTCCCGCCAGCACGCTTTGGGCTGGAAGGGGCGGACGACCCTGCCGCGGCTTGTGCTGCTATACTTTCTCTGGATCTCATCTCCTGGGCGGTATTTCGTCTTTCACCGCTTCCCTTTGCTCATCTGATATCGTCCACGTTTTGTATGCTTTCCCCATTTTTATCTCCCTGACTTAGTATACCTCACATCTCTTAATTTTGGGATTGGCTTTTAGTAGACCATGCGGGCATGAACCCGAAAGCGTTGCAGTATATCATGGGACACTCCAATATCACCATGACGCTGAACTATTACGCACACGCCACTTTCGCTTCCGCAAGGGCTGAAATGGAACGGCTGGCAGCATAGGGCGGGATAAGGTTTTACTACTTTTGTACTACCTTTCACCGAGAAAACCTAAAAACTTTTAAGTGTATATGTGAGTATCTTCCTTAACCAAATATGCCGGAAATCCTTGAAAATAAAGGCTTTGACGGCATATAAGAACTTCTAAAAAGATAGTCAAAAATTATATTTTGATTTACCGTAAAAATAAATGCGTCGGGACCGTTCCGCACCCTTTCGGGTCAGTTCGTGACCTTTCGCATTTAATATTACAACCTGCAATAGAGAAATTCTTTTCAAAAGAAGGTTGACAATCGATGGCAGGGTGTGTTATAATAAATAAGCGCTTAAGAGTGATTGCAGCGCCGGTTTGTGGAGAGATGTCCGAGCGGTTGAAGGAACCGGTCTTGAAAACCGGCGACGTGCAAACGTCCGTGGGTTCGAATCCCACTCTCTCCGCCATTCTTTTTGCAATGCTGTGTTTTGTTGCAGTGAAGTGCTGTGAATGGGAAAGTTAATGAAAAATGTGCAGAAGTACCCAAGAGGCCGAAGGGGCTCCCCTGCTAAGGGAGTAGGCTGGATAAAACCGGCGCGAGGGTTCAAATCCCTCCTTCTGCGCCAAGTTGCATTGACAAAAAAGATGCAGGCAAAAATCCCGCACTTCGGTGCGGGATTTTTGCGTATAAAAAGAAAAATAGAAAGAAACCCAGAACAATAGAATGATATTTCCAAAATAAGGGAGCGTAAAATAAAAATAACGCGCCGGAGATGCAAAATCGCTGGTTTTGGGAGTATTTGGTATTACACACGACTCGAACTCTCCAGCGTTCAAAAAAGAAAAAGGGCTACCCATAGCCTGCCGCCAATTTCCAGGCAGACCGTGGGTGGCCCTTTTTGCCTATGCAATTGTTCCGATTGGTGCTTATGCTTGGTCTGTCCGTGGTTCCTTGGTGGTATTGGTAATAGCTTTTGTTATGCCTTTCGGCTATACTTGCGTTGCAATCAGACGAAAGGAGAACAGCACCATGGCAACCACAAAGAATTTATGCGCTCAGATTCCCACTGACCTGCACCAGCGCATCTGCGAGGCCAGAGACCAGTCGGGCCTGACCAATGCGGAGTACATCACCAACCTGCTGCTCGAATACTTCGAAATGAAAGAAAACGGAGGGAAACAGATCATGGCAAACAATAATACGCGCACCTTGGCCTTCCAGATCCCGGAGGACCTCTATCAGCGGATCAAAGCGCACCTGGAACGGGAGAGCGCCCGCCTGGGCCGGAAGGTGACCCAGCGGGAGTTCGTGCTGAACACGATCATCGGAGTCTTGAACATGGCGGAGCCGATGGACGTGGACGAGAACGGTGCCGGCCCCTGTGAGGCCCGGTCGGACGGCGGCGACCCCCAGCCCCTGGAGGAGGATAACTCCACCGTGTCGGGCGAGGAACAGGCCGTGTAGACCACCGGAAATCACTGTCAACGCCAAAGTGAAATTGTAAGAAAACGCCGAAGAAATTTTGTAGTTTT
>CANDBG010000088.1 GCA_947382875.1 uncultured Oscillibacter sp.
CCGGGGACTTGGTGCAGGGCCGCCGCCGGGTGAAAAGCTACAAGGTACACCAGATCGAGGCTGTGCCGGAGGAAGAATGGGTGCGCGTTCCCGATACCCACGAGGCGATTATCTCTCACGAAACCTTTGATAAGGTGCAGGCCCTGCTGGTACACGATACCCGGACTTCACCCAAAGGGCGGGAGGTTCATCTGTTCAGCGGTTTTCTGAAATGTGCGGATTGCGGGAAGTCAATCACCCGCAGCGTGAGCGGGAAAAATGTATATTACGCCTGCTCCACCTACAAAAACCGCTCCCGGACGGCCTGCACCATGCACTCTATCAAGCATAACCGTTTAGAGGCCGCCGTTCTGTTCGCTATCCAGTATCAAGTGAACACCGCTGTTTCCTACTCGGAATTGATTGCCCGTATCAATTCGGCCCCGCTGAAAAAAAGTCAATCCCACCGCCTTAACGACCAGATAGCCGCAAAGGAAAAGGAATTGACGAAAATCACCCGCTATAAGCAGTCACTGTATCAAGATTGGAAAGACGGGGAAATCACCCAGCAGGAATACCGGGATATGAAAGCCGATTATGAACGGCAGGCCGCCGAGCTTGCGGATGTGCTGGCCCGGCTGAACGCGGAACGGGCGGAGCTCTTGAATGGCGTTGACAAGGAACACCCCGCGCTGGTAGCCTTTGCAAAGTATCAGAACATCGAAAAGCTGACCCGTGAAATCCTCACGGACTTGGTAGACCACATCAAGGTTTACGAAAACGGCAATATCAGCGTCAAGTTTAAGTTTGCGGACGAGTTCCGCCGGATTGCCGAATACATTGACATTAACACCACTGACAAAGCCGAGGCGGGTTGAAAATCGCCAAAGCCGAAAGCACCGAAATTATCGGTTTTCCTAATATGAGGCAATCATAACTATATGGTCGACGGCAATCTTTTTCAAATTTATAAAATTGACGTTACCCTGACCAGCGATCCCAAGGAAACTCTGATGGAAATTTAAGTGCCTGTCCGCCTGAAAGACTTGGTTTCCAACGAATAGGCAAAGCAGAACGTAATCTTGTTCTTTTGCGGAAGGCCGCCTGAGAGATGAACTCCTGCATCAGACCGGCTGTCCGGGAGATGTGCTGTATATCCCAAAGAATACACATATCCATTTCCGTACGCCCGAAAAAGCTCGGTATGTCTACTTTGTCTATCCCGCTGATTGGCAATAAATACAGTCTGTAAAAAGCGTCAGATTCTGAAATATATCCAGGGGCTGACGCTTTTTATACTGGAAACTTCCCTGCGGAGAACAGGAAATTCGGGCGCGTTTTTCTTCCGAAATATAGCCTTGTTATATTGAAAAAGCTGTGATAAACTATCCAATAAAGCAACATGTATCTAGAACATAGGGGAAATGAAATTGAATCCGTTTTTCGCTTTTATGCGCTCCTGCGGCTGGAATGTGGAGAAAAATGAACATGCAACGTACCATATGCCGGATTTTTTCAAAACCCGATATAAAAACACGCCGCAAAGCTGGCTTGAATTTGCAGGCTCTGTGAAATGCATCGTAACCCATGATGAATCTGCGTGGTTTTTATGTGCAGCTGATTTTGCGCCGCAAGCGGACAGCGCTTTTCAATGGAACGAATGGGAATTGATCAGCCTCGGTGCCGCCGAAGACGATGCAAATTTACAAGCCAACCTTGCAGCGTTTTGGAATACACATCTTCCTGTTTTCATGTCGGTAAAAGGCGTCTATTCCTATTATGCCATTTCTATGGAAAACGGTTCCATTGTATATGGTTCGGAGCCAGAGTTCGAGGAGTGCCGGACCGTCGCGGAATCCTTTGAAGAGTTTCTTTCAAAAATAATCCATGGTCAGATTAAATTATAAGCGAAACAACAGGAGCGTCAAAAGGAGACAACAGATATGAAAACAAATCATGATTCACAGCGCGAGCGAATCACGCAGTTCATACAGGAAACGTATGGGACGGAGGCGGAATACCTTTGGGCCGGCAGTCCGGACACCGCTGTTTTTCGGCACCCAATCAGTAAGAAATGGTTTGCAGCCATGTTGTGTGTTCTTCCGGAAAAGCTGGGCCTTTCAGGAGAAAATGCCCTTGATGTGATAAACGTCAAATGCAGCGCCATAATGGTTGGCTCTCTGCTCGCCGCCAAAGGATTTTTTCCGGCGTACCACATGAACAAAAATCACTGGATTTCGATTCTCCTGGATGACTCCGTTTCCGATGATCAAATCACGCCTTTGGTAGAATTGAGTTATGGAAATGTTGCGCCCAAGCGCAAAAAAAGAAATGCACAGACAGCGGAGAAACCGCTGACCTGAAATGGTAACAATGAAAAAATTTCTGTATTTGAGTCTTCTGCTATGGGTTGTTTTTCCGTGCATTGTTTTCATCATTTGGGGAACAGGCCATGAACTGCTGATCGGTACAAGGGGAACCGCATTTTTCATACAAGGCATATTGAATTATACAGCGGCGCTTAGTGGGATTGCACTTGAAATTCTGCACTATTGCAAAACCCCAAAGGCAGTAAAAAACAGAGCGGCGCTTTCTTTGATTACCGTTTGTATAGCGGTACTGCTGCTGTGCGGAAATTTCTTCTGTACGCTGATGGGCCGCTTTGAGGAATACCACAGCTTTTCATCCCCGGATAAAACGCATAGTATCGTTATTATGGAAAATGTGAGTCTGATTTCCGGGCAAGTCACCCTATATGAAAGAGTCAGCCCGTTTCTGATTTCCAGGAAAGCGTACATCATTACGGACGATGGATACCGACCGGTTTGCGCCGGAAAATACACCCTTGAGTGGCAAGAAAATATGGTGATATTAACGGTCTTCAATGGCGCCGGAGAACAGAAAACCATTTCAGCCACATTGAAGGAATTGTAAATAATATCAGCAGTCACCTGCAGTTTTGAGGATATCTGTCAACTCCGCCTGAATGTCGTTCAGGCGGCCTGTTCTTTGTTTATCAAATTAAGAAATACAAATTAATCTGCTGAACATTCAACCATATGCTGTAAGCAAAAGGTCTCCATAATTTTTGAGGACTCCACGCAGGCAGGATATGGTTTTTTTCATTTGGAAGTGGTATAATGAAACAGAAAGCCGAAAGACTCCCGTGGAAGGCCCTATGGCCTATACGCAAAAACGGACCGTCTGAAGACGGAGAAAGGTGCATCATGATGGAAAAGGATTCGGAGATCCTGCGCAGGGAGCTGCTGGACGAGGCTTACGCCGGAGCGTTTTCCGGTCTGGGAGGAATGCTTCTGGACGCGGAGGAAATCCGTCGGGCAGACCCGGAGGAGCTGGAAGAAATTGCCCGGCGGTATGGGTTCTAAATCGAACCAGTCCATCGCACAGCGATTTCCAGTCAAGGCCCTGCCCATGCTCCGGGCAGGGCTGTCATCTAATCTTCAAGGTTCAAAATCTTCAGGATGGACGAAGGATGAGCAACCCAAACGATTTTATAATAGAAAACGGCGTTTTGACAAAATACACCGGCCCCGGCGGGGATGTGGTCATTCCGGAGGGCGTCACAAAAATCGGCAATTGGGCTTTCAACAGCTGCATGCGCTTGACAAGCGTAAACATCCCGAAAAGTGTCACGGTAATTGGCCGCCAGGCTTTCTCTGACTGCGGACTTATGAGTGTGACCATCCCAGAGAACGTCAGGGAAATCGGCGAATCGGCCTTTAGAAGCTGCTGTCGTCTGAAATGTGTGACCCTCCCGAAGAACGTCACGAAAATCGGCGATTTGGCTTTCGGTAACTGCGAAGGACTGAAAAATGTGACCATTTTGGGACGTGTCGAAAAGATCGAAAAGCATATATTTGAAGATATTAAACCTGTCATTGCCGCGCCCCATATCTTTATCGGTGATTTTGCTCCAGTGAACAGACCCAGCGCGGCCTGTGGGTTCGCCAAGCTGTATATGGAAAAAACGGAACTGAACAAGGAACTTTGCCCGGGTATTTCAAGTACATCAAGGGCGAGAAAAAACGGATTTATCCCGTTGCCATCAAACACGAGGACCTGTTGCAGTTCATGTTTGCGGAAAAAATAATTCCCATGGAAGACATTGACCGTATCATGGACGAAGCCGACAAGCAGCGCAACTGTGCCGCCAAAGCGGCCATCATGCAGTATCACCACGAGAATTTCCAGCAGGCGGATTAAGCCCGGGCATCCAGACAGTCAAATTTGAAACCGAAAGGAAAAACACCATGAACGAATTACAATTATTATCCCACCACAATCCGGGACAGGTTTCCATCGACAATTTTCAGGAACTGAAAGCGGCTCTGACGGGCCTCCTGACCCGCTACCAGGGCATGATCTATACAGAGTCCATGCTGCCCGAGGCCAAGGCCGACAAAAAAGAACTCTCCCGTCTCTACCGCGACATCGACGAGCGGCGCAAGGAAATCAAACGGGCATATCTGGCTCCCTACCAGGAATTCGAGGCCCAGGTCAAGGAGCTGCTGGCGATGGTGGACACGCCTCTGAGCGAAGTGAAAGCCTTTATTGCCGAGATGGAGAACCGGGAAAAGAATGCCAAACGCCTGGAAATTGAAGCGTACTTCCGTATGAAAAGCGGTCCCCTTGGCGCGCTGGCTGAACAAATCCTACAAAGCCCCGCGTTCTTCGATCCGAAATGGCTGAACAAAACCACCTCCGCCAAAACCTGGAAAGACGCCGTCGGTCAGAAAATTGCCCAGGCCGTCCGGGACCTGCAAACCATTCAGGCCGTCGCCGGACCTCACACCCAGGCCGTAACCGCCCGCTACCTGGACACCCTTTCCACCGACGGCCTGGACGATTACCGGAATCAACTCGTTGCGGTGTCCGTGCCGGAGGCCCCGGCTGTGCCGGTTTCCACGGACTGCCGACAAGGTTCCGTCACCCTCCGCCTCACCGGAAGCGGCGAGACCTTGGCACAGGCGCTGGAAGTCCTGTCTATGCTCGGGGTGGAGTGCGAGGTTTTGGAGGACGACCGTCCGCAGCCCATGCTGGAACGGACAGAACCGAATTTTGATTCCTTCGTCTGCTTCGACCTGGAAACCAGCGGCACCTTCGGCGCCGCCAACGGCGACGCCCCCGCCGAAATCACGGAAATCGGCGCGGTGCGGGTGGTCCGCGGGGAAATTACGGAAACCTTCTCCCAGCTGGTGAACCCCGGACGGAAGATCGTCCCGCGCATTGCCCGCATCACCCATATTACTGACGCGATAGTCGCCGGACAGCCCGGCCCGGAGGAAGCCATCCGCCTGTTTGCGGACTTCGTGGGGGACAGCATCCTGGTGGGGCATAACATCCGGCAGTCGGACCTGCATTACATTGACAACGCCGCCAAACGGGCGGGCGTCCGGCTGGAGAACCCCTTCTTTGATACTTACCGCTTTGCCCGCACGCTGAAAGACGCCCAGGGCTGGAAAAACGTCAAGCTGGAATACCTGTCCGAAGTGTTCGGCATCCCCCAGCCGGAGGCCCACCGCGCCTGGTGCGACGCCCAGGCCAATGCCCTTCTTTATGCCAGGCTCAAAGAGCTGGCCGAATCCGGAACTTGACGGCCTGTCACTTTTTCAACTCGTTCTTTTCGGGAGGAACCAATTATGAGCAACATACAAGATTTTACGATTGAAAATAGCGTTTTGACGAGATACACCGGCCCCGGCGGAGATGTGGTCATTCCGGAGGGCATCACGGAAATCGGTGATTGGGCCTTCTCTAACTGCACAGGTCTGACAAGCGTGACCATCCCAGAGGGTGTCACGGAAATTGGAGGGAGTGTCTTTTATGGCTGTACGAGCCTGTCGAGCGTGACCATCCCGGAGGGCGTTACGGAAATCAGAAGTTGGTCCTTCTTTGGCTGCACAGACCTGACAAGCGTAATCATTCCGGAAGGGGTCACGAAAATCGGCGGGTGTGCCTTTGGCGGCTGCACAAACCTGCAAAGCGTCATGATTCCGGAGAGTGTCATGGAAATCGGCGAGGTGGCTTTCCAGGGTTGCAAGAACCTGAAAAGCGTGACCATTTTGGGGCGATTTGAAAAGATTGATAAGTCCGCGTTTCAGGGCTGCCACCCGATGCTGCTTGCAGCACGTAGCCCCATCGGCGCTTTTTGGGCGGACGATAAGCCCGGCGCGATTTCAGGTTTTGCCAAGCTGTATCTGAAGGATGCTGAGATCAACGAGGAAATCCGAGCAGGCTATTTCAAGTACATCAAGGGCAATAAAAGCAAAATTCATCCCCTTGCCATTGAGAATGAGGAGATTTTGCAAATGATGATGCAGGAAAAGTTAATCACCCGAAAAGACGTGGACCTTCTCATGGACGAATCAGACAAACAGCGCAACTACACCGCCAAAGCGGCCATCATGCAGTATAACCACGAAAATTTCCAGTAAGCAAAACCGGACCGGTCATCCGCTGGTAAATGAAGGAGGTACGCAATGGAAAAACAGACACAGGCGGAAAAACTGGCCGTCCGCATTTTGCATTATGCGCGAAATGAGCTGATGGTCGCCTTCCGCTTCCTGGACCTGGCCCTGTGCAAGCCGGAGTTCAAACCGGGAAACCTGGAAACCTTCGCCCTGGACGGCAAATACCTCATTTACAATCCGCGTTTCATTTTCCGGCTCTACAAGGAAGGGCTCCTGAACCGCAGCTATCTGCACGTCATTCTGCACGCCGTTTTCAGCCATCCCTTTGTAGACTGCTCCATCGACCAGCCCTTATGGGACCTGGCCTGTGACATCGCGGTCGAGGCGATTCTCGACGAGCTGAACGTCAAGCACCTGGAAACCGTCGACAGTTCCGCGATTGCGGCGGAGCTGGTGAACTTGCAGCGCGACGGCGCAAAGCTCACGGCGGAACGCCTTTACAAGCGTTTCACCGACGCGCCCTTATCCTCGCAGGAGTACAAACGTTTAAGTCAGTTCTTCCATCGGGACGACCACCGCCCCTGGTACGTCCCGCCCCAGTCCGGCGGTACAGCGGGAGAATTCGGCCAAAACGGGCCCGACGGGTCCACGGACAGCGCGGCACTATCCCTTGCCCTGCAAGCGGAGTGGAAGGAAATCAGCCAGCGCATCCAGGTCGACCTGGAAACGGCGTCCCAGGCGTCCTGGGGGGACCGGGCGTCGAACCTGCTGCAAAACGTGGCGGAGGTCAACCGGGAACGCTACGACTATACCAGCTTTCTGGAAAAGTTCGCCGTCTTGGGGGAGGAAATGCGGATCAACGACGACGAGTTCGATTACATTTTTTACACCTACGGCCTCCAGATCTACCAGAACGTCCCCCTCATCGAACCCTTGGAATACAAGGAGGTCCGGAGAATCAAGGACTTCGTGATCGCGATTGACACGTCCGGCTCCACCTCCGGAGAACTGGTCCAAAAATTTGTACAAAAGACGTATAATGTGTTACAATCAACGGAAAGCTTTTTCAGCAAAATCAACCTGCACATCATCCAGTGTGACGCGGAGATTCAGGAGGACGTGAAAATCACCAGCCGGGAGGACTTTGACGAATACCTGAAAACCATGACCCTCAAGGGCTTCGGTGGCACGGACTTCCGTCCGGTGTTCCGCTATGTGGACGCGCTGCGGGAAAAGGACGAATTCGACAACCTCAAGGGCCTCATCTACTTCACCGACGGTTATGGCGACTTCCCGGAACAAATGCCGGACTACCAAGCGGCTTTCGTCTTTGTCGACGACGAGGACGGTCAGCCGGAGGTCCCCGTGTGGGCCATCAAGCTGGTTTTGCGAAAGGACGAAATTTAATTTTTCAGTATTTTATGGAGAAATTTTATTATGAGTAACACAGGATTTTACGATAGAAAACGGCGTTTTGACCAAGTACACCGGCCCCGGCGGGGATACCGTCATCCCGGCGGGCGTCACGAGAATCGTAGACCATGCTTTCTTTAGATGCACGAACCTGAGGAGCGTGAGCATTCCGGCGGGTGTCACGGAAATCGGAGGGTGGGCTTTCTGGGACTGCACGGGGTTGAAAAGCGTGACGATTTTGAGGCGTATCGAAAAGATTAAAATGTCCAGCCGCCCGGTATACACAGCGCCCCGTACCCCCATCGACGCTTTTTGGACGTACCAGAAGCCCGGCGCAATTTTAGGCTTTTCCAAACTGTATCTGAAAGGCGAGACAATTGACGAAGAAATCCGAGCGGGCTATTTCAAGTACATCAAGGGCAACAAAAAGAAACTCTACCCCTTTGCCATTGAGAATGAGGAAGTTTTGCAAATGATGATGCAGGAAAAGCTCATCGCCCGAAAAGATGTGGACCTGCTCATGGACGAATCGGACAAGCAGCGCAGCTACGCCGCCAAAGCCGCCATCATGCAATACAACCACGAGAATTTCCAGTAAGCGGACATGGACCATGGAGACAAGCAGTAAATTGGAGGTTTTTATGAACATCAAAGAAGCAAAAGAACAGATCAAAAACGCCGTCACGGCCTATTTCACCAAGGATGAATTTGGAAATTACGTCATCCCCATCGAGCGCCAGCGCCCCGTTTTCATGATCGGCGCGCCCGGCATCGGCAAAACCGCCATCATGGAGCAGATCGCACAGGAACTCAACGTCGGTCTGGTCTCCTACTCCATGACCCACCACACCCGCCAGAGCGCCCTGGGCCTGCCCT
>CANDBG010000089.1 GCA_947382875.1 uncultured Oscillibacter sp.
AACCTACATTTTTTCCTCGGCGTTTTCTGTCATTTTATCATTGGCGCTGACACCCGTCACGCTGGCGGGCCTTGGCCACTGTTCTTTCAAGTTCAGCGGTCAGACAAACGTGGAGCTGCTGGGCACCATCTACGTGGAGGCGAAGCCGGTTCCGGAGCTGCACGTGGGCAGCGTGATTCAGATTGTGGAGGAGTGATGGTATGTCGGTCAGGCTGAACATTCAAAACGCAGGGCTTCGGGAGCATGAACTGGAATACGTCCGCCCTCTGGCGGAGACCGCCGGAATGCTCTTGACGGAACGCACGGGTCAGGGCAGCGAAATGCTTGGCTGGCTGGACCTGCCCCACACCTACGACAAGGAGGAATTCGCCCGCATCCAGGCCGCGGCGAAGCGTATTCAGGCCCAGAGTCAGGTGCTGGTCGCCATTGGAATCGGCGGGAGCTATCTGGGCACGCGGGCAGGTCTGGAATTTACAAAGGGTCCCTTCGGCAATCAGCTGCACAAGGGTGAGGGCGTGGAGGTGTACTTCGCCGGGAGCAATCTCAGTTCCTCTTATGTGCAGGATATTCTGGACATCATTGGAGACCGGGATTTTTCGGTCAATGTGATTTCCAAGTCCGGCACCACCACCGAGCCCGCCGCGGCCTTCCGCATTTTCAAGAAAAAGCTGGAAGAACGCTACGGCAAAGCGGGCGCCAGAGAGCGCATCTACGCCACCACCGACAAGGCAAAGGGCGCTCTCCGCGGACTGGCGGAAACCGAAGGGTACGAGACGTTTGTGGTTCCGGACAACATCGGCAGACGGTTCTCCTGTCTCAGCGCGGTGGGGCTTCTGCCTATGGCGGCGGGCGGCATGGACATTGAGCAGGTCCTCAAGGGCTGTCTGGACGCCTGCGAGCGTTATCAGAACCCGGACTTCCTTAAAAACGACGCCATGCTTTACGCCGTCCTGCGGTTCCTGATGTTAATGAAGGGCAAGAGCGTGGAGATTCTGGCCAGCTACGACCCCTCTCTGACCATGTTTGGCGAGTGGTATAAGCAGCTGATGGCGGAGTCCGAGGGCAAGGACGGCAAGGGGCTTTTCCCGGTGTCCGCCAACTTCACCACCGACCTCCATTCCATCGGCCAGTTCATTCAGGACGGTTCCCGGACGATGTTTGAAACGGTGCTGTGGGTGGAGACGGCCCGCCGGGAGGCCGTCGTGCCCGACGACCCCGCCAACGTGGACGGACTGAATTTCGCCTCCGGCATGACCTTGCAGGAGATGAACGAGAAAGCCATGAAGGGGACACTCCTGGCTCACGTGGACGGCGGTGCGCCCAATCTGGTCATCACCGTCAGCGAACTCAGCGACTACACCTTCGGCGAGCTGGTGTACTTCTTCTGGAAGAGCCTTGCCGTTTCCGGCTACATGATCGGGGTAAACCCCTTCGACCAGCCCGGCGTGGAGGCGTATAAGAAGAATATGTTCGCGCTTCTGGGCAAACCCGGCTATGAGGATATGCGGGAGGCTCTGGAAGCCCGCCTGTAAAAACCGGCATTGTACAACACGATAATTCCTGCTATACTTAAATAAAAGTTTTTAGTAAAGCAGGTGCAAAAAAATGACACAGGCAGTGCAAAGCGTCCAGACACGAATGTTCCGACTTCTGCGGAGCGGGCAGGCAATGACCCGCCAGGAAATCGCGGAAGCCCTCTCTTTGAGTATGCCCACCACGCTCCAGAATGCGACAAGGCTAATCGAGGCAGGCATCCTGGAGGAGTGCGGTTCCGTCCAATCCACCGGAGGCCGCAGGGCGCGGAGACTGCGGCTCTGCCCGGACGCAGGGCAGGCGGTTGGCATTCATATTGGAATCCACGAGGTGGAATTTTTGACCGTCGGATTGACCGGGGAAACGCAGGGGGCCTTTTCCGCTCCATACCCCTTTAAGGATGAACCGTCCTGGTATGTGGGATTGCAGGAGATGCTGGCGGCTTTTTTGAGCCGGGAACGCGTCAATGTGAGCCGGGCGCTGGGAGGCGGCGTGTCCCTTCCCGGTATTATTGACAAGCAGGAATCCCAGCTTCTTCGTTCCCACATCCTGGGGCTGGAACACATGGGACTGGAACGGTTTCGGAACGCCCTGCCGTTTCCCGCCGTCTTTGCCAACGACGCCAACTGCGCCTGTTTTGCGGAGCGCGGCGCCGGGCAGGGGAATTATGTCTATGTCTCCTTGAACGAAACGGTGGGGGGAGCCGTCATGTTGAACGGGACCCTTTGGCTGGGCGATACCTTCCAGGCCGGCGAGATCGGACATATGCTGCTGGTTCCGGAGGGACGGGAGTGCTATTGCGGCAAGCGGGGCTGTGCTGACGCCTACCTGTCCCCCCAGGCTCTGGAGCGGGATGGCTGGGATGTGTACCTGGAACATCTGGCAATCCTCCTGACAAATTTGCGGATGCTTTTTAATGTGAATTTGGTAATTGGCGGACAAGTTGGCGGGCAGATCGAAGCACATATGCAGCCGCTTTTGGAAAAAACGGCTCAGTATGACCGTTTCGCCCGCAACATTGATTATATTTATCCCTGCGCACAGAAGAACCACGCCTGTGCATTAGGCGCGGCGAGATTTGCCCTTGAAAAATACGGCGTCCGGGTTTTGCCGGAGACAGGAGACGAAGTTTTATGAAAAAAGGCGCAATTTTTGACATGGACGGCCTGCTGTTTGACACGGAGCGTCTGTTCCGCGACGGCTGGATTGCAATGGCGGCGCAGTTTGGTCAGGTGCATCAGCCGAAGTTTCCGGCGGCGGTGGCAGGGACCAGCGGCGCGGGAATGCGGAAGGTGATTCAGGACTTCTATCCGGCAGTGGACCCCTGTGCCTTTCAATCAGGCTGTATTGCCTGGGTGGAGGAAAGCATTCTCCGCAACGGCCCGCCGGAAAAGCCGGGAATGCGGGAGATTTTGACCTTCTTCCGGGAGCGGGGCGTAAAAATCGCCGTAGCCAGCAGCAGCGGGCGGGAGATGATTCTGCGCAACCTTCAAAGCGCGGGGATTGCGTCCATGTTTGACGCGGTTGTCAGCGGAGACCAGGTGACGCGCGGAAAACCGGAGCCTGACATTTTTCTGCTGGCCGCCCGGCAGCTGGACTGCGCCCCGGAGGAGTGCTATGTTTTTGAAGACGGGCTCAACGGCGCGCGGGCCGGAATTGCCGCAGGCTGCGCCGCGGTGATGATTCCCGACCTGTACGCGCCGGAACCCGATATAACCGCAGGCTGCGCCGGAATTTACACAAGTCTTTCCGCGGCGCAGAAGGCCATTGAAAACGGTATTTTGTAACGGAATTTTGTCATGTAAGGAGAACAAGCCATGAAACAGTTTACTTATACAATCACGGACCCTGTGGGCATCCACGCCCGTCCCGCCGGACTTCTGGCGAAGTTCGCCAAGACGCTGGACAGCACCATCACCATTGCAAAGGCGGACGGCAGCAAGTCCGCCGAGGCCAGAAAGCTCATGGCGCTGATGGGACTGGGCATCAAAACCGGTGAAACCGTCACGGTCACGATTGAGGGCGGAAACGAAGAAGCCAATGCCGCCGCTATGGAAGAATTCTGCAAGGAAAATATGTAAAAGGGGCGAAATTTAATGCAAGTCGCAACCGGCAAGTCAATTTTGAATGGCATTGCCATTGGTCCGCTGCGCATCTATAAAAAAAACGGAAGCGCAGACCAGTCAGACCTCTGCGCGGACTCCAAGCGAGGAATGGGAGCGGTTTGAGGCCGCTTGCGGCAAAGCGCAGGAGCAGCTGACCGCTCTTTACGAAAAAGCTCTGAACGAGGTGGGCGAGGACAACGCCGCTATTTTTGAAATCCATCAGATGATGCTGGAGGACGACGATTATCTGGACGCCATCAAGAGCATCATTGATACGCAGAACGCAACGGCGGAATACGCGGCAGCTACCACCGGCGAGAATTTTTCCGCCGCCTTTGCCGCTATGGAAGACGAGTATATGCGCGCCCGTGCCGCCGATGTGAAGGACATCTCCCGCCGGGTGGTCAATGTGCTGACGGGCGTGGACGACGCGCAGATGATCGACGACAAACCTGCAATCCTCGTAGCGGATGATTTGACGCCCAGTGAAACCGTACAGCTGGACAAGAGCAAGCTGCTGGGGTTTATCACCCGTCACGGTTCCTCCAACAGTCATACCGCGATTCTGGCCCGGACAATGAATATTCCTGCCCTGGTTGGCGTGGATTTTCAGGACGATTGGGACGGCAAGCTTGCGGTGATTGACGGTTATAACCATTGTGTTTACATCGAACCCGCCCAGGAGCTTTTGAGCGCCATGGAGGAAAAACGAAGCAACGATCTCAAGCAGGAGGCCCTGCTCCAAAATCTGAAGAAAAAACCAAATGTCACGCTGGACGGCAAGGAAATCAAGGTCTACGCCAACATCGGTAACGCAGGTGACGTGGGACTTGTACTGCAAAATGACGCACAGGGCATCGGCCTTTTCCGCAGCGAATTTCTTTACCTGGATTCCCAGGATTATCCTTCCGAAGACCAGCAGTTTGTGATTTACAAGCGTGTTGTGGAGACAATGGCCGGAAAGAAGGTTATCATCCGGACTTTGGACATCGGCGCGGACAAGCAGGCGGATTACTTCGAGTTGGACAAAGAGGAAAACCCTGCCCTTGGTTTTCGGGCGATCCGCATTTGCCTGACCCGGAAAGAAGTTTTCAAGACGCAGCTGAGGGCAATTCTGCGCGCCAGCGCGTTCGGTACTGTCTCGATTATGTTTCCTATGATAATTTCTGTTCGGGAGGTCCGGGACGCCAAGGAAATTCTGGAAGAATGCAAGGCGGAACTGACGGAACGGGGAGTCGCCTTTGGAAATGTGGAAGTAGGTATCATGATAGAAACACCCGCCGCTGTCGTAATGGCGGACGAATTGGCGGAGGAAGTGGAATTTTTCTCCCTGGGAACCAACGACCTGACCCAGTACACCCTGGCCATTGACCGTCAGAACCCCAAGCTGGACCACTTCTATGACGCCCATCACCCGGCAGTGCTGCGCATGATCAAGCACACCATCGAGGCTGGCCACCGCCACGGCTGCTGGGTAGGCATCTGCGGCGAACTGGGCGCAGACCAAACCCTGACGGAAACTTTTCTGCGTTATGGTGTGGATGAACTTTCCGTTTCTCCCGCCTCGCTCCTTCCTATTCGGAAGATGATTCGCAGCCTGGATTTGAGCAAGGAAGCCCAAGTTTGAGCGGAACAGCGACCATGTCTCAAATTAAAGCTCATTTGTGAACGCCTTATGCAATTTCCCCAATCATACCGTTGTCTGCCGCAAAGTGCCGCATACGCTCCATAAAAGTTGGAAAATTTAATATTCCTAAAGAAATCAGACACATAAACACAGAGCCGGCATTCATTGAGAGATTACTCAGTGTTTGTCGGCTCTGTGCTTTTATTTTTGGAATCCAATCGCTGGCTTTCTAAAGCCGCTTTCAAGATTGCTTTCACAATTTTTAGAGATCGCTCGTCACAGATGTACAGCATATGGACGATTTTCTCTACTTCGGAGTCTCGCATGGCCCGCTCTGGGAAAAAGATGGCATCCGGAGGAACAGGAATACCCTGATCAGTCTGCAAAGAACGTCAAAACTAGTTTTTTTCCGTTCGTTTTCAATTCGGTAGAGATATCGGTCGGTAATGCCTGCACGTTCTGCTACGGCCTCTATGGTAAGTTCTGTTCTGATTCGAAATGTCTTTACAATCTCTCCCAGAATGTCAGGATATCCCCGCACCATTCACCCCCCTTCTAATTAAAATGTTTTTCGGTTTTTCTTTGGTTTTGTAATGACATAATAATTCAAAATAATTGAACTATCAGTACATTCCAAATCCGCAATTATCGCACAGTAACTTCGAGACAAACAGGAACAGTTGACAAAGTCAATATTTTTCAAGAAGGACCTTCTTCACGGCAAGAAAAAAGACGCTCTTTAGCGTCATCCGAGGTGCTTAATCATCCTCTTGAAATTTAAAGCCGCAGCGGCCTGCGCTGCCTCTAAGCCCCGCCGTAACAGGCGAGTCAAATTATGCCCCCATTTCTGCGCGGCAAAAATACCCTCGCACCAGACCTGGCGTTTGTTCAGAGCGTCTCGGTACTCCGGTTCCCAGCGTCTGGAGAAATGACGCTGAACGAGAGACATTCGACCTTTCCGGTTTTCTGCCGTTTTCGACATGTACAAATTTCAACGGCGGCAGCACCCCTCTTGGGAGCGGATGGCTGTTTCTTATCATCCTCACTATTACGAGCCGTACACTCAGGACATTTGTCGGTTGCAACAAAACATGCTGGACATGATCGATTTATAGCCTTTTATAGCCTCCAGCGGGCGTGGCCATCTCAGGTCACGTATCCGCCGCTTCACCGATCTTCGCACGTTCCACATGACACTGTGGGCGCACGTCGGAGCATCAGAGTTTTTGTCACCCGTCACACCGGGTCAGGCAGATGCTTCCCCTGCCGAATCAATCATAGAGTTCAGATTTCTTTCGAAACCTGCCTTGTTTTATTGTGTATTTCTACGCAGATTGTCAAGGAACAAAGCACACATACATTAGATGCCAAAACACAGCACCTTTTGCGTTCTAAATATATTCTTGTATAAAATGTATGTGTGGCCCTGGACGGCTAACCATCCGTTCATGTGGTTGGCGCCTCATCTATTCTGCCGGCAAAATATCACGCAGAACGGCCTGTACAACCCAACGTTTGGAATAGCCGGTTTCTGTGCAGGTAGAGAGCGTTAAAACCGGTGCATCTTTTTCCGGAACAATCCTGGTTTCAAAGACAGATTGTTCCAGACAAGTCCGGAGAAATTCCTCTTCAAGACCGCTTTCTTCCATATCCAGCCGGTAGACGACGCCCTTCACGCTGGCCGTGTGTGCGGCAAAGATGTCGTAGCGGCGTACCACATTGCCGACACGTACATACACACTGGGGTGAGCCTGCCAATAAGCGGCATTGTTATAATTCGGCAGACTGCCAAACATACTCCCGTCCTGCATTCGGTGCGCATAAACGATGGTGTGATAATCCGAGAAATCAGAGGCGCATGAGGCGTCCAAAAAGACGGCTCCGCCTTTGTTTGATTCATTTTTCCAGTTGCGGCGAAGATAATAACGGTTGTCGCCGGACTGAAGGAGCGGGTATGAAATCACCGTATCCGGAATGGAAATCCACCCCAGAACATCAGGGTTCACCGCTTGGAGGGCTGCAAGGTCCACGTCTGCCAAAAGTACGGTCTCCTCCTCGACGGGCGGCACAGCGTCGGCCATATCCATACCCGTCTCCCCGGGCTTGCTGCCCTGCACCTTCGCCAGTCCGGCTATTTGAATGGCATCGTCGTAAGCGGCAGCATTTTCGCGGTACTGGATTTGTCGCCGGGCCTCCATACCGATGCTGACAACCAGCGTCACCGTCAAGAGGCCAGCCAGAACCACACGTTTTTTATTCATAGGGAACACTCCGTTTCGAAAAAAGAGCGGCCCGGTTGCCCGGGCCGCATAATTTTGCTAAAAAGGGAAATTGCATTTCATTATTCGGCAGCTTCCTTACGCTTTTTCTCGTCCCGTGCGAGCAGCATGAGGCCCAAACCGGACAGCAGCGCAAACAAACGCCAAACAGAGGAATGATCGCTGGTTTTGGGAACATCCGTCAGGGGGATATCCTCATCGGGAATCTCCACCTCGGGAACATCCACGAGAGGGACATCCGTATCAGGGATTTCCGTTTCCGGAACGTCGGGGTTTTCGTTCAGGGGAACGTCTTCGTCGGGAATCTCCGGCAGGGGCGGGTCATCCGTGGGAGGAACGATCTCGGGAACTTCTTCCAGGGGCGGGTTTTCCTCCGGGACCATCACATCCGGCGGCGTGGGATTTCCGTTGTTGCCGGGGCGGGACGGACGATCCGGCCTGGGAGCAGGATCAGGATTCGGAGTCGGATCGGGGTCCGGAGTTGGTGTTGCATCCGGATCAGGGTCCGGGGTTGGCGTCGGGTCCGGATCGGGGTTCGGAGTCGGACCGGGATCAGGGGTCGGTGCTGGATCCGGATCAGGGTCCGGGGTTGGCGTCGGGTCCGGATCGGGAATCGGCGTTGGGTCGGGGTTGCCGCCAGGATCAGGACTCGGGTTCGGATCGCCGCCGGGACCGGGACCGGGATTAGGGGTCGGGTCGGGGGGCTCGGAGGGATTCTTCTTGAAGTAGAGCTTCAGAACGGTGCCATTCTCTTCCAATTCCGCCGACAAAACGTTGTTCTTGTTGTTCGTGCTGAACGTGTAGCCATCGTACACCTTGTCATCCGCAGTGACGGAAACGGTGTCGTCCAGTTTGCCATCGTTGCGGGTCTCGGACTTGAGCAGTTCGTCGGTTTCCTCGTCATACCACTCCACTTTATACGCAGGCGCTTCGGGTTCAGCGTTTTTCTTGAAGTAGAGCTTCAAAACGGTGCCGTTCTCTTCCAATTCCGCCGACAAAACGTTGTTCTTGTTGTCCGTGCTGAACGTGTAGCCATCGTACACCTTGTCATCCGCAGTGACGGAAACGGTG
>CANDBG010000090.1 GCA_947382875.1 uncultured Oscillibacter sp.
CTTCCTTCTTGCCAGAGCCTGTAAACTATTTTGCGAAATTATCTTGACACTACCGTTCGTTTTTCCCAGTTTCTGACAAAATCAGCGGACCACCCGTGGTATACTCCAGCCCGCAAGGAGAGTGGGCTGATTAGGATTCCGCTGTCCATTCGGCATAGCGGGTTGGAGTGGATGCGCGGGCTGCGCATAAGCGCAGCGGGAAGGCCCGGCACAGCCTCCCCCGCTGTCATACAGAATATTGCCCTTGCTTTCCCAGTTCCCGGACGTCTGGGCGTTCGGGGTTTTCTTTTATCTGCCTTATGCGCTCCTTTGCCACTTCCGGCGGAAAAAACAGGACAGCATCACACAAATCGCAATTCCGATCACATATGGAACACCCAGCAGAAACGCTACGCTTGCCGGGGCGCTGTAACAGGCATACCGAATTCCCCATTGCATACTGCAATAATTGTACGCGACCACAGCGCACATCGCATTTGACAGCAATACCGCCAGTCCTGCAAACATATAGTACAAATATCGAAACTTTTTCATGGTTTTATCCTCCTGTCCGTTTATTTTTTCTTCCAAATTAATAGAACTCCAATTACCATAAATGCTGTAAAAAGTGCAAAGAGCATCCCGGTCCCGCTCAAGGTTACAACAAAAGAGTTTTCTACCCGTTCCGCCGCTGCCGGGTGCAGGACCGTCAAAACGCTGGTCAGAATGAGGCAGACTGCTCCGGTGACACATAGGCCAATCCCCAGCTTGCCCGCCAATGCATTTTGTTCCACAGAGTCCCCTTTTTTCGCGGGGACCGCCGCGGTGCGGCTTTCTTCATCATTTGCAAGTTCGTCAATCGTAACTTGGAAACATACGCTCAATGCCTTCAGCTTTTCCAGTTCCGGAGTCGACGAACCTTGTTCCCATTTTGAGATCGTTTGTCTGGACACGCCAATAATCTCTGCAAGCTGTTCCTGGGAAAGCCCGTTCTTTCGCCTGAGTGCATATATTTTTTCAGACAGCATCCCTTTTTACCTCCTTCTTCTATAACCTAGCGCAATTCGCCGCGTTATGCCATCAACCATCCTTGGAATCTCCGCAACCAGCGGTTGCAAATGCCTTTTCACGGCTTGACAAACGCCGCCATCGGCCCGGAGGCTGACGGCGGCGCGGACTTATTCCCGAAAATGCTCGTGATTGAAAATATGGTCCTGACAGAAGCAGTGATACCCGGCGCAGCGGGAGCAATACCGGAATTCCAGGTCCGGCCATTCCGTGTCCGTACGGCCGCAGACATCGCACTTGTGACGATACCCCTGTTCCGCCTCCTTCCTGCGCTGGCGGCGGGCTGCTGCCTGAAACTCTATCGTCTGATGCGAGTTCCGATGCCGTGCAAAACTCTTGCGGCGGTCAAGCTGGTCCATCAGGTCACACCAGAAGAAAATCAGAAAGTTCAGCAGCGCCGCTACCGGCAGAAGCGCCCGGACGTAATTTCCCCGCATCAGTGCGCTCACAATGTCCACCGCAAACAGTGCCACGTCCGCCAAAGCCAACCACTTCGCCCGTACGGGAATAATAAACAGCAGCAGGAGCTGCGCGTCCGGATAAAGGGCCGCAAAGGCTAGGAACATCGACATTCCAACATAATAAGTTCCCAGAATGTAGCCGCCCCCAAAAGCGTAATAGCTGATAATCCCCGTCACAATCGTGAGCAGTACGCCGGAAAAATAATAGAGGTTGAACTTTGGCGTCCCCCATTCCTGTTCCAGCATCGAGCCGATAAAATACATAAAATAAAGGGACAAGATCAGCTGGAAAGGGTCCGTGCTGTCCGGAACAAAAATGAACGTCAGAAGCCGCCAGATCTCCAGATGCAGTACCCGTCCCCACTCAAACCCTAAAAACATAATTGCTGCGTAGTTGCTCAAACACAGAAAGAAAAACACAATAACGTTTCCTATTATGATGTACCGCATGAGATTGGGTATACCGAAACGGGGGTGCTCCAGGGCGAAACGGTCTACGGCATGGTTCAGTTTTCTCAAAAAAATCCCTCCAAATTTTCCAAAATTGCCCGATGGATTCATTATACCCTTTTCCGTGAAAAAAGTCACCTCTATTTTTCACGTTTCCACAAAATCAGGAACATACGCCTAACGGTTCCGCAGCGGAAGCTGCACCACAAAGCGCGTAGAAACCAAATCGCTCTCCGCCCGAATGGTCCCTTTGTGTTCCGCAGCGATGGCGGCGGCGATGGGCAGTCCCAGACCGAAGCCGCTCTGTTCGCCCCGGGAGGCATCGGCACGGTAAAAGCGTTCAAAGAGCCTGCGCAGCTGCTCCGGCGGAATGGGCGGGCCGGGGTTGGAAACCGTCAAACGGGCCTGACGGTCTGTCTTTTGGAGTCTGAGCGTGATTTCACCGCCCGGCGCGCCGTATTTTATGGCGTTGTCCAGCAAAATCGCCGTCAAACGCCGCAGACGGTCCGAGTCGCCCTGTACCGCGATGTTTTCCGCAATCGTATACTCCAAAGGTTTCCCCGCCTCATACGCCACCGGCTCAAAGGCCAGGGCGCAGTCCGTCACCACATCCGACAGCGAAACCCCGGAGAGCTGAAGCGTCTGCGTCATGTTGTCCGCCCGGGCCAGGGTCAGCATTTCCTCTACCAGCGATTTCATTTGTTTCGCTTCCGATACAATGTTGTCCGCCCAGCGGGCCGGACGCTCGTCCATCGGAGATGCCTCCAGCAGCTCGGCGTTGGAGAGAATGACCGTCAAAGGCGTTTTCAGCTCGTGGGACGCGTCGGACAAAAACTGACGCTGCTGCCGCCAGGCCCGCTCCACGGGGCGCGTCGTCCACCACGCCAGCAGCGCCGACACGCCCAGAAGCAAGGTAAACGCCGCCGCTGCGATCCCCAGGTAGGATTTCATCATCTTTTGAAGCATCGCTTCTTCCATGGACATATCTACAAAGGCGACCTTCCAATAAATTCCGTTGTTTTGGAGGGCGTAACGCAAGCGGTAGCTTTCCACAATCCCCTCCGGACGGTTCTGACTCAAACAATCCTGCAAAATGGTTTTCAGGGCCTCGGTATCTTCGAGATCCGCGTAGGTGCCGCCGGTCACAAAGGCGCTGAAATTCCCGGCGCCGTCCAGCCAGACCGACGCCGTAAAATACGGCAGCAGCAGGCGGTTTCCGCCAATTTCCACACCAATTTCCGGACGGCCGCTGTGAAAGCCGGTATCCTCCTGCATCACCCGCCGCAGAACCTGACGGCTCAAATCCTCGACATTATTCTGCAAAGCCGCGTAAAGCGAGAACAAAACGACTGCCAGAACCGCCGTTACCATCGCCATGCAGACGGCGACAAATTTCAAACGCAGCTTGCGAATCATGCAGGATTCTCCTCCTTGTGGAAAAGTCTGTGGAAAACGCGGAAAAAGCCGTGGAAACCCAGGGGAAAACTGGATATTGTATCTATGCGCATTCGAGGAGCGGTCAGCTTTCCGCCGCTTCCAGGCAATATCCTACCATACGAATCGTACGAATCCGCACATTTGCACGAAGATGCGTCAACTTTTTGCGTAAGAACGAGATATAGACCTCAACGTTATTGTCCTCCGCCTCCGATTCGTACCCCCAGATTTTGACAAGAAGCGATTCTTTCGTCAAAACCAGATTACGGTTCAGGAGAAAGAGTTCCATCAAATCAAATTCCTTCCGGCTCAGGCGGACGGACCGATCTTCACAGGAAAGGGTAAAGGCGTTTTTTTCCAGCCGGAGCCCGTTGAATTCCAGCACGTCCGTATTTCGGAGCTCCGGCTGACGCCGGGCCAGCGCACGGATGCAGGCTAACAGCTCCTTGGGGTCGAAGGGCTTTGTGAGGTAATAATCCGCGCCGCAGTCCAGGCCCTGCACCTTGTCCGTCACCTCCGAACGGGCCGTGAGCATCAGCACCGGGACGGCGTTTCCGGCTGCCCGAAGGCGGCGCAGGACCGTAAAGCCGTCCATTTTCGGAAGCATTACATCCAGAATCATGACGTCGTAAATTTCCGTGAGGGCGTTGTCCAGGCCCGCCTCGCCGTCGCGGCATACGTCCGCGGCGTAGCCGTTGAGTTCCAGCAGGTCTTGCAGCGTGCCCGCCAAACGCGTTTCGTCTTCTACGATCAATACCCGCATTGTGTTCCTCCTGTTCTGTCAGCGTTCAAACTCCCGGGCGGCGACTTTCAAAAGGCCGTCCAGTTTTTCCTCTGAGAGCAGATAAATGGCATCGCCGCCGTTCAGGCGGGCGTAGCGGCCCGCGTCGTACAGAGGCGTTCCGCCGATCTCCAGGACCAGCGAGGCGTCTGTACCGTATTCCACGGTGAGGGTGACGGCCGGCACGTCAAAGCCGCAGATGGAAACCGCTTCGTCTGAGGGGTGATAGTCTATGCATTTGCTGAACGCCATGGTTTGCAGGTCCGCCAGCAGCTTTTGTACGGAAATGCTGGAAGTCACATTGCTGCTGCCGCAGAACCAAAGCGCAGGCTGTGCGCTGCCATTGGCGCGGCTGGCGGTCAGTACAATCGGCTCCGGTAGCTCGACGGATTCCTCGTCTTCAGAATCCGTTTCCGGCGCAGGCAGCTGCACCGTAAGGGTCCGGAGGTTTTTCTCCGACAGGTCCGGGAACTCCGGCAGAAGCGTCATGTCATAAATCGGGGTTTGCATACGCTGATACAGCGCATTGTCTATGATGTAGATTTTAGAGCTGTCGCCGTTGAGCTGCAAATAGCGGCTTGTACCGTCGGTTGTGGCTTTGCCGAAAGCCAGCGTCTGGCTGCCGCCCTGGCTGTCGGAAACCGTGAGGGTACCCTTCGGGTCGTCCAGCTGATAGCTCTCCATGGATTCCGGACTGGTGATGGTCTGCTGGTAGTGCAGGTTCGACAGCAGGTCCAGAATTTCTTTCAGATTGGTGTCGTCCAGGGGAAAATCGGGAATGTCCGTCCAAATCCATTTGCCCCCTTCGTCCAAGGCAAAGGAAAGGGTCGTTTTGCCGTTGTAGTACCGAAGCGCGGCATAGGTTTCCGGGTTCACAGGAGCGGAAACGGCCACATCGGAACCGTCTGTGCCGGCGTTGGGCGCAGGGCGGTTTTCACGGTAACGAATGCCAAGCACCACCAGCAGCACTGCAAACAACATCCCTAAAATCGCAAGCAGCAACGTGATGGTTCGTCTTTCTTTCCAAGTCATGGGCATAACCTCCAAAAATGTAACGCTGCGGGCCGCGGACGGGCGGAACCGGGCGGCGTCCGTATGTGACTGCATGCTCGTTCCCTCTGCGTCCGGGAACGAGGAATACGGACATTATAAGCATTGACAGGAGGTTTGTCAATTTTTTGCGCGGCGGGAAAAAAGTTCAGAAAATATTCATAAAATATTCAAAGAAATTACAGATTGTTTTCAAATTTTTCGGGTATGCTATTAACATCCTCCACGGAGGAGACACGATTTCCTCTCTTTCTGTTTCTTTTCCCTCTAAAATGCCAGTGGCAGGTCTTGGCCTGCCGCTGGCGCCTTTTTTTTGTTCCAGCAAATACTGCAAAAAAAAGATTTCCCCCGGAATCGACCGCACCCGCACCCGTTTCCGGCCCTCCGCCCCAGCCTTCCCGGCGCTTCTCCAAAATTTCGGGCGTCTTCTTGCCGGTTTCCGCTCTGCCTTTCCATCAAAGTATTGACAATTCCGCGTGAAATCGTTTATAATGAAGAAGTGAATTGATGCGACAGGACTTCCTTCCGATTTCAGAGCAAATCCGT
The DNA here is from genome assembly GCA_947382875.1 of uncultured Oscillibacter sp. Classification (GTDB taxonomy): domain Bacteria; phylum Bacillota; class Clostridia; order Oscillospirales; family Oscillospiraceae; genus Oscillibacter. The sequence goes on from CANDBG010000090.1 coordinate 5,773, forward strand.
GCAAAGAGGTGGCTTATTATGGGTCTTTTCTCCTCCCTGTTTGGTCGCAATAACGATGATTATACCTATGTCCCGCCCGTCAAGAAAACGGACGATAAGCCGGAGGGACTTCCGGAGCTGTACACCGGCATGAACTTGGACGTTTTCACCAAGAACGGTCAGCCGTTCCTGACTGGCAAGCTTGCGGCCTTTACTGCAAACAGTCTGAGCATTGAACGGCTTCCCGGCTGGCTCTCCTTTGAGCTGGCGGAACGCGGAAAAAGCATGATGGTTCATGGCTACACCAAGAAAATGATTCCCTTCACAATCTCGGCCTCCATTGAGGAATCTACCCGTATTCTCTGCAAGCTGAATGATCTCAAGGTTGAGGAGTATGAGGAACACCGGGAAACCTTCCGTCTGCCGGTGAATATTGCGGCCTCCCTGTTCTACCAGCAGGACGCCCGCTGTGAAAACCCCGAGGAGTGCGTCCTGATCGATATCAGTACCGGCGGCGCGTGCGTGCAGTCGGAGTTTCTTCACGCAGAGGGTGAAGTGCTGCGGCTGAAGTGCCAGATTGAAGACTATGTACCTATGAATTTTTTGGGCCAGGTGATTCGCGTGATGGAGCATTCCCCCGGAAAATTCCGCTACGGCATTCTCTTTGCCCAGCTGAATGAAGACGAATTGACTTCCCTGACCCGTACATTATACAACATCCAGGTCGGAAACCGCAGCGAATGGCGGCGGAGCGAAGAGGGCGGGCACTGGTAACGCTCCCTGACTGGAAAGAAGCGCCTGTTTCGATGGAAACGGGCGCTTTTTTCGCTGGATGTAAAAGTATCCGCCCTTTTCCAGCGAATGCCCGGGTTACATGCCAGGGGAAAACGGCAGTCGAAAAGAAAGGGCAGGTACATCGGTCCTCCCCTGCGGTCCCGCCCTCTGCGGCTGTCTGAAAAGAGGGCTTCCTTTTCAAGAAGGAATATGCTATACTGGGAAATATCATTTTTTGCTTATAACAGACAAGAAGGAGAGAGGAAACGTGGCCCGGAAAAGAGCGGACTCCCGAGGCCGGGAGCGGAAAGGCAGTCTGAACCGAAGAATTCTGCGGAACACCACCCTCAACATTCTGGCGATGGTGGTGGTATGCTGCGCAATCATGGCGGGAGCAATGCAGTGGCTGGCGAACAGCATTCTGCTGGACAGCCTGCAGCCCATGGCCCGGCAGTCGGCAAAGACCGTAGAGGCGAACATTCATATGCTGGCGGACCGCATGATGAACCTTGCAGGCGATCCCCGTATGAATCCGGATTCCGCCGCCGGGGAAGACGGGACGGTAAATGCGCAGACACTCCGGACGAACCGGAGCGGGGTGCTGAACGAGGCGGCGGAGGTTTACGAGCTGTACACCATCGCCCTTTACGATCTGGATGGCCGTCTGCTTCAGGGGATTGACGGCGCGCCGGAAATCTTGTCGAGTCACTTTTTCGGGCATCTTCAGGAGACCGACAATCTGACCATTGATTCCGCCACCATTTTCCGGGACCGTCTGGGCATTACCGTCGGAATGCCGGTGAAGGAGGACGGAGAGACCGCTTTGTACCTGGTGGGCGTTTACAAATACGATGTCCTCAATGACGTGATCAGCAGCATCAACCTGGGCCGGCACAGCACGGCCTGTATGGTTGACGACGAGGGTATAGTGACCGGCCACCCGGACCAGTCTCTGGTTCTGGCGGGAAGCACCCTGTCGCAGCTGATTGGCGGGAACCAGAAAACCGTCAGCCGCGTAATCAGCGACGAAACCGGCGCGGCGGAATTCTCCGTAAACGGAGAGACCATGCTGGCGGCGTTTTCCCCGATTCGGGGAACCCAGTGGGCTCTGGTGATTCAGGTGCCCAAGGCGGATTATGCTTCCATTATCAATGCCGCCATGCTGATGGCCGTGCTGGCGACGCTGGCGGTGCTGGTGATATCACTTTTGCTGGTGCTGCGTCTGGCGCGGTCGATTTCCCGCCCGGTTGTGAATGTCACCGGACGGATGGTCGCCCTTTCCGACGGGGACCTCCACACCGAGACGGCGCAGGTCCGGTCCGGCGACGAGCTGGAAGTCATGGCCCATACCCTGAACCAGACCGTAGAGAGCATGAACCATTACATATTGGACATTCAACAAGTGCTGACCCAGGTGGCGGATGGCAATCTGCGGGTAGAGCCGCAGGTGGAGTACAAGGGCGATTTTACCCGGATTCGGGCGAGCCTTCATGCGATTCTTCAGTCGATGAACGAGACGATTCAAGGCTTCCGGTCGGCTGCGGTCCGTCTGTCCGGGATGTCGGAACAGTTAAACAGTCAGTCCGGACAGCTGCACAGCGCGTCCATGGAGCAGAATCAGTCCGCGGAGGCGCTGGTGCAGGAGGTCTCTCACGTAAAGGAGCAGCTGTTCAACGTGACGGAGAGCACCGGTCAGACCCGGGAAAAAACAGTGGAAATTGCCCGTCGGATTCAGGACGCCAATACGCAGATGTCGGCGCTTTCCGGGGCCATGGATGACATTCGCGCCAACGCCCAGGAGATTACCCAGATTGCCAAGGCCATCGAGGACATTGCGTTCCAGACCGGCATTCTGGCGATCAACGCGTCGGTCGAGGCGGCGCGGGCCGGAGAAGCCGGCAAAGGCTTCGCCGTGGTGGCGGAGGAGGTCCGGCGTCTGGCATACAACAGCGCCGAGATCGGAAGAGCGTCGTGTAGGGAAAGAGTGTTCTCTACTGTGTA
>CANDBG010000091.1 GCA_947382875.1 uncultured Oscillibacter sp.
CTTAATTTATCTGTTCTGTTTGTCAATACTAATTTTACTTTACGAATTGTAGAAATTAGTGGGAATAGGGCTTGCCAAAAGAGGGAAACGGGTATATAATCGAAAATTAAGCAACAAAAAGCGCGAGCAGGTCTCGCAGGAGGATGTGATGATTCTGGACGACACCAAAACTCGCATCATTTATGCCGCGATGAAAGCCGTACGTCAGTACGGCCTGGAAGGTGTGCGTATCCAGAACGTCAGCGAGCTTGCAGGAATTTCCCCAGGAGCAATTTACCGCTACTTCGACAGCAAGGATCAGCTGCTGGTGGAATGTTTCACCTACGTGGACAAGCAGGCGGCGGAAATTTTTGACCATCTGCATTTTAATCCCTTAACCATGCTTACAGACCCGATGAAAGCGGTAAAAGCCTTATGGCTGCCCTACTTCCGTTTTTGGGTGGCGCGCCCGGATGAAACCATTTTTTACCATCGTTTTCGCGACAGTGCCTTCTTCCCCAAGTACGACAAGGACCGGGATGTAACCTACTTCAAAAAGTTCATCGGGATGGTCCACGCATTCAAGAAGGTATTTCCAAGCTTGGACCGGATCAATCAGGATTTGCTGTGGCTCCATGTTCTGACCTCGACGGTAATGTATGCAAAATACGTAGTGGAGGGAATCCTGCCGGACAATCAGGAAACGGAAGATACTGTTTTTCAGCTTTTGACCACAGGGTTGAGCGGTTATCTGAAACTGAAAAGGAAAGGCGGGTAATCAAAAAGCATGGAGAGGTTTTCTTTGAACGATTTTGTAAATAAACGTTTATTTATAATGGATGAATCGCGGGTTTGAGCCACCGCGACAAGAAGTGGAGTAAATCGATATGGAAAAGATTCTGATTATTGACGACAGCCCCTTGCAGGCGGCTCAATTGAAAGGAATTTTGGAAGATGAATACAAGGTATCCATCACGCAGGACGCAGAAGACGGATTCCGTCAGGCCAATGAAAAAAACTGTTCCTTGATTCTTTTGGATGTTGTTATGCCCGGCATGGACGGCTTTACGCTGCTTCGGAAACTGCAGGAAGAAATCCTTACCCGGAGCGTCCCGGTCATTCTGATCACCAGCCTTTCCGACGCGGAGAACGAACAGCGGGGTCTGGTGCTGGGTGCCGTAGATTACATTACAAAGCCGTTCAATCCCATGGTAGTAAAGGCGCGGGTACAAACGCACATAAAGCTGTACCAATACCGCCGGAAAGTCGAACAACAGTCTATGACCGACCAGCTCACCGGAATCGCCAACCGGCGGCGGTATGACCGGTACAGTCTCACGAAATGGAAGGAGGCGGTCCGGCTGAACGTTCCGATTTCCATTTGTATGTTTGACATTGACCACTTCAAGGTGTACAACGATACATTCGGGCATCCCGCCGGAGATAAAGTGATCATGGCTGTCGCAAAAACCGCCTCTGCCTGTTTGCAGCGCAACACGGATTTTTTCGCCCGCTACGGAGGAGAGGAATTCGTTGCGCTTTCATTGGGAGAGCCGTCGGAGAAAATGTTTGAACATTTGAAAAAGATCCGGCAGGCGGTGGAGGACCTCCGCATTCCCCACGATTCCAGTGTATCGCAGTGGATTACGGTCAGCATTGGAGGCGTGACGGTGATTCCGTCGGCGGAAAGTTCTTATACTTTTTACTTGAAAATTGCAGACACTATGTTGTATGATGCGAAGAAGGAAGGTCGAAACCGGGTGATTTGGGCCGACGAGCAAATGAAGCGGCTGCTGGAAAAGCCGCGGCAAACATAATGGAAAAAACAACGGGCATTCGACAAAAACAGGAGTGATATTGTGGGAATTTTCAATTTATTCGGGAAGCGTGCAAAGGAACAGCCGCCCCAGGAGAAAGAACGCGCAGAAGACACGGAAGAACTGGATATTTATTCTGGAATGCGGGTAGAGGTGACGACGCAGGAAGGACGATTGCTGTTTGTGGCAAAGCTGCTTGGCCTGCACGCGGACAAAGCGGAGCTGCATCAATATTCCGAGACCGAAATCCCCACGTCGGAGGAACCGATTCCGGTAAAAATCCGCGGATACAGCGATTATGAACGGAAAGCGGTATATCTGGAAGGCGTTATCACGCCGGAACCGGACCTCAAGTGGAAAGTTGAGGAATTGAAGGTGTGCAAGGTCGGGAACGACCGGGCCTTTTTCCGTTTGTCGACGAGTCTGGATGCAACGGCGACCATGTTCAGCGGCCTGGAAATAGGGGAAAAACCCTGTACACTGTTAAACATCAGCATTGGCGGGGCGAGCATTTCCACAACGAGCCGGTATCATATGGGGGATAAGTTTCTGCTGAAGGTCCGGCTTTTGGAGGACCGGCCGGTATCGGCGATGTTCAGCCAAGTGGTGCGCGTGACGGAAAAAGAGGATGGACCGAATGAATATGGCTGTCAGTTTTTGGAGCTGACAGAGGACGACCAGGAACAGATTACGCAAAACATTTTCGCGGCCCAGCGGCAAAAGCGGGGACGTTCTTAATCACTGGCAGGCAAGAAACCGCCATGTTACAAAAACGTAACACGGCGGTTTTTGTTACCGAATCGAAAAAAGGCTTGTCCAGTCAGGCTTTTGGTTTCTGCTCGATTTTGTGAAAGGTAAAGCTGCCAGTTGCCAAAAGACCGCCGTCGCCGCCGGTGATCTCTACGGCCACAAATACTGTGGAATATCCCCGTCGGACCACCCGTGCTGCGGCACGAATGGTTCCGTCGAAACGGTTGTCCAAAAAGTTCAGACTGCCCGTCTGCGTTACGTAAAATCGTCCGTCGCTGTGCGCTGCGGTTCCGGCAGCGTTGTCCGCCATGGAATACAACGCGCCGCCATGTACCATGCCGTATGAATTCCGGCTTTCCGGATGAATTTCCAGCTTATAAACTGCATAATCCAGCTCGGCCTGTTCCAGCTCCATAAAATTGTGGTAGCTGAAGGAATTCCGTTTCAGTAATTCCTTTTGCTGTTCCGTAATTTCCATCGTCTGCAATCTCCTTATAAAATAATTTCCGTAATATTCATGGAGGCATTGCCGTCAGGGCAGAAAGCCCGCAAAAACCGGAGCCAATACAGCGGTAAGAACGCCCGCCACAGCGATGGCAAGACCGCTCATGGCTCCCTCGACCTCGCCAATCTCCAACGCTTTTGCCGTACCAATGGCATGACTGGCCGTACCAATTGCAATTCCTTTCGCCAGAGGGTCCGTAATTTTCAGACAGCGGCACAGCCATTGTGCGCTTACGCCGCCAACGATGCCGGTAAGGACAATCACCGCGCTGGCCAAAGGTACGATTCCGCCCAGCGCTGCGGCGACATCCATACCGATTGCGGTGGTGACGGACTTCGGCAAAAGCGTAGCGGCCTGGGAGGCTTCCAGCTTCAAAAGCCAGGCCAGAAGCACAATACTGCCCAAGCTCGTCACAACGCCCGCCAGAATGCCCGTAAAAACAGCAACGGTGTTTTCCCTGAGCAGCTGCCATTTTTCATAGAGCGGAATCGCCAGACTTACCGTAGCCGGAAGAAGCAAATAGCTCACTGGTTCCGCGCTGGTCCGGTATTCCGCATAAGGCGTCCGGAGCAGACGAAGAAACAGAATCACAAACAGACTCCCCAGCAAAAGCGGGTTACACCAATCTTTTCCTGTTTTGCGCCTTATGAGCGTTCCCGCGCCAAAGGCCCCGATGGTCAGCACAACGCCCCATACGCTGCATTGGCTGAGGTAAGCCTCGAAAAGTTCATACATGTGTTTTCGTCTCCTCTTTTTTCAAAAGCCGCCGCGTCTTCTGCGTAACCACGCCGGATACGGCCATAACCAGCAGCGTCACCGGCACGGCGGCAATTACACAGGGCAGCAGCATTGCCCGCAGCTCGTCCCATAAATCCATTACGCCGACTGCCGCCGGGATAAACAACAGCGGCAAAATCCCTACCAGAAAATTTCCGGTCTCCTTAACCTGCTCCAGCTGGAGAATCCCCGTTTTTAAGGCGGCCAGCATCAAAAGCAGGCCGTATACACTGGAGGGAATCGGCAGCGGCAGCAGCGCCGCCAGCACTTCCCCCAGAAAACAGACCACCAAAATCCGGCCAAATTGAAACACCAATTTCATCGTTTCCACCCCTCCGCTGCCCATCCGGCAAATTCGCTCTATTTTACCACGCCGAACCGCAAAAAACAATCCCGCCGGCCCAAACAAGCTCCAGACGCGCTCTGTTCGGCGGACGGGATTCCATTCAGCGGTTTTTCTTGCACAAAGCGGAAAAAAGAATTATAATGGATTTACTCCTCTCTCCTTACCGACGACAAAACGCCGTTCAGTTCCGCGCCCAGGATCAAAACGTTCGCTGTCATGTAGAGCCAGATCATCAGAACAATCACCGTTCCAATGGATCCGTATAACATCGAATAGTGTGCGAAATTTTCCACATAGAACGAGTAAAGCCAGCTCAGCGCCATCCACGCCGCCAGTGCCGACAAGGTTCCGGGCCATACGTTTTTCCAGGCGGTGAAACCGTCCTGAGACAGGGCATAGAGGAAAAACAGCGCAAAATACCCCACAACCGCCGCCGCCGGAAACCGCATTCGCACCCACAATTCCGCCGCAAACCGCGGAAGGCGGAAGTTGCCCACGGCGTAAGACAAAATTCGCTCGCCCACCGTCATCAATGCCAGCGTCAGGGCGATGGTGAGAATCAGCAGAACCGTATAGAGCAGCGTCTTGAAGCGGTGGACCAGCGCCCGCTGGGGCGGTCCCAGGTGGTACGCCGTCCGCACGGAGACCATCAGGGCGTTGGTGGCCCGCATTGGGAACCAGATGGAGAAAAAGAGTCCGAACAGCATCAGACGCAGACTGGGATTTTCCCCCACGTGGAGCAGGTAAGCCCGTACAATGTCGACGATCTCTCGGGGCAGCAGTTCGCCCAACGCCATGAGAATCGCGGTGACGTTGAGATCCAGCAAGCCCAGCAGGGCGCTGATGAAGATTAAAAACGGAAACAGGGAAAAGAGCAGGTAAAACGCCAGCGCGGCGCTCTGCATTCCGACGTTGTGCCGCAAGTATCGCTGAAACAGCAAATAGGGAACCCGGTACATCGATTCCCCTCCTTTCCGCGCCATCCTGGTGACAGCTTATGCGCCGGATGAAAAACTCACTCCCATTTTTCCCAGATTTCCGGATGAAATCCGACGGTGGCCTCTTTTCCGTTGCGGACAATCGGCGTCCGGAAGAGCTCAGGATGTTCGAGAAGGGTTTGCTCCCGGGCCTGAGGCGTGATGTAGGCCATGTACAAGGTTTCATAAGCACGGCTCTTTTCGTTGATCAGCGCGTCAAAGCCGGTCTTCTGTCTGACGGTCTGGTATTCCCGCGGAGAAAGGCCTTTGGCGGGAAGGTCGATGTATTGGAACTTGATCCGGCGTTCCTTGAACCATCGCTGTGCCTTTTTGGTATCAAAGCATTTTGAGGAACCAAAGATTTGAATATTCATAAGACAGCGTTCTCCTTTTGACGGTTTTTACATTTTTAGGGAGGTGTTTTTCCATGACCGAAACCATTCAGAAGCTGAAAGCCCTGACGGACGCATCTGACAACATTGTATTTTTCGGCGGGGCTGGGGTGAGCACAGAATCCGGGATTCCGGATTTCCGCAGTGCGGGCGGGCTGTACCACCAGGAATGGCAGTATCCGCCTGAAGTTATTTTAAGCCATACCTTCTATAAAAGCAACCCTGAAGAATTTTTCCGCTTTTACCGGGCAAAGATGCTGGCGCCGTCGGCCAAGCCCAACAAGGCACATTTGAAGCTGGCGGCGTGGGAAAAGGAGGGGAAGGTCCGGGCGGTGGTGACGCAGAACATCGACGGTTTGCACCAGGCCGCCGGAAGCCGTCATGTGTATGAGCTGCATGGAAGTGTACACCGGAACTATTGCGAGCGGTGCGGCAAGTTCCACGGCCTGGACGTGATACTCAACAGCATCGGTGTTCCCCGCTGCGATTGCGGAGGAATCATCAAGCCCGACGTGGTGCTGTACGAGGAGGGTCTGGACCAGCAGACGCTAAGCTCCGCCATTCACGCCATTGCCAAGGCGGACGTTTTGATTATTGGCGGCACGTCGCTGAACGTCTACCCTGCCGCCGGGCTGGTTAACTATTACCGGGGAAACAAGCTGGTGCTGATTAACAAATCGGAAGTGACCAAGGACCTGGGGGCCGGGCTGATTATTACGGACCCCATCGGGGAGACGCTGGGCCAGCTGTAAGCGCTGCGCCGGGACGCCAAAACGCCGCTGTCTTTTCCGGACGGCGGCGTATTTTTTACCCGTTATGCAAGTTTCTGTTGAGTTTATGCAAAAATTTTGCAGTGAGTCCGTATTTTCCGGCAATTTGCTGTTGAAAATGAAGGATAGATATGATAAAATTGCATTATAACCTCGGTGCAGACTGCACCCGAAAGGAGCTTCCGCCATGATTTGGGACGAAAACCGGGAAAATGCTTATTGTGAAATCACCCCCGCGATTCTGGCATTGAAAGAACAGTGGGAGAAGAAAAATTTCATTGATCCGCAGTTATATAAGGATTACAACGTCAAGCGGGGCCTGCGGGACGAGGACGGACGGGGCGTGCTGACCGGTCTGACCCGCGTGGCGGAGATTCAGTCTTACAACGTGGTGGCGGACGCCTCCGGCGAGCACATCACCCCGGCGGACGGTGTTCTGTACTACCGCGGCATCGACTGCCGGGAGCTGGTACGAGGCTCCGCAGCGCGGAAGCGGTTTGCTTTTGAGGAAGCGGCTTATCTGCTTCTGTTCGGAGAACTGCCCAACGAGGCGCAGCTGGAAGATTTCTGCGTTCAGCTGGCGTCATACCGGACACTGCCTACAAACTTTTTCCGGGATGTCATCATGAAAACGCCCCCGAAGGATTTGATGAATACCATGCAGAGGGGCATTCTGACGCTGTTCTGCTACGACGACAAGCCCAACGACACCGGCTTGGAGAACGTGCTTCGCCAGTGCCTCCAGCTGACGGCCAACATGCCTGTTCTGGCTATTTACGCATATCAGGCGTGGCGGTACAACCAGGGAGAAAGCCTGTTCATACACGTGCCGCAGCCGCATTTGTCCACGGCAGAGAACTTCCTGCGTCTGCTGCGGGAGGACCGCGCGTACACGGAGCTGGAAGCCCGTACGCTGGATGTGGCCCTGGTTCTCCACGCCGACCATGGCGGCGGCAACAACTCCACTTTTACCAATCACGTCGTTACCTCCTCCGGCACGGACACGTATTCCGCGATTGCGGCGGCGATGGCGTCGCTGAAGGGGCCGCGTCACGGAGGTGCGAACAGCAAGGTCATGGAGATGATGGAGGATATCAAAGCTCACGTGCAGAACTGGGATGACGAGGGCTGTGTGCGGGATTATCTGGTGAAGCTGCTGGACAGGGAAGCCTTTGACGGCAGCGGTTTGATCTATGGTCTGGGCCACGCGGTTTACACCCGTTCCGACCCCCGCTGTGAAGTTTTCCGGCATTATGTCCACCTTCTGGCGGAGGAAAAGCGCCTGGAACAGGAATTGAATTTGTATAAAAACGTGGAGCGTATTGGCAAGGAGCTTCTGATGGAGCGCCGCCACAGGGACGCCATTTCGACAAACATCGATTTTTACAGCGGTTTTGTGTACGAGATGCTGGGCCTGCCGATGGAACTGTATACGCCGTTGTTTGCAGTAGCGCGGATTGCGGGCTGGAGCGCCCACCGCATGGAGGAATTGAGCGTCGGCGGAAAACTGATTCGTCCCCGCTATGAGTGCGTGGAAGGACAGCGGGCCTATGTGCCGATGGAACAGCGTTAAATATGAAATTCCCCGCTCCGCCCGGGCGGAGCGGGGAAAAATTTTGGAGAAAATGAAATTTTGGGTTGACAGCGGGCGAGGAATTGGCTATAATAATCAAGCAGTGCTTTTGAGGGCGCTGTAAAAATGCGGCTGTGCTGGAACTGGTAGACAGGCCAGCTTGAGGTGCTGGTGTTGATTTCGACGTGTGGGTTCAAGTCCCGTCAGCCGCACCAGAGGGGGCTGGAATAAGCCCCTGTTTATGCGCGAGTGGTGGAATTGGCAGACTCGCTAGATTCAGGTTCTAGTGTCCTTTACGGACGTGCGGGTTCAAGTCCCGCCTCGCGCACCAGG
>CANDBG010000092.1 GCA_947382875.1 uncultured Oscillibacter sp.
AGCGCTTCGTCACGGTCTTTCAGGTAGCTGTACGCCAGACGGTAAAACCGGGCCTGTTCTTCCACCAGATAAGCGGTTAAAGCATCTTCCCGCATCGCTACACCTCCCTTCCGCTTGGTCTTCGAAGCAGCTTCTATATATTAGACGGCTCAGAAACGAAAAAAGTTTGGACGGCTGTCATTTTTTACAGCCGTCCAAGCTTTTTGATTAAAACAGGTCCCCTTCGGCGTGGTCCCGCAGCGGGAGCGTCTGAAAAATTTCGGTTTCCAGCAGCTCGTAAGCCTTCGGGCCGCGGGAACACCGGAGGCGTCCGCCCAGACGTTCGCCGTTTTCAAAGAGATGAATCAGGTAAAACCAAATTTCCTTCATGCGCTGGGATGCCGGGTGTGCCTGACCGTAAAATTCCTGATAGCCCTGGTAGAGCGCGGCGGCAAACGCCTGCAACTCTTTCCGCGTGGCCGCCGGACCGCCTTGCAGCTTGCGGGGAAGGGCCGGGTCGGCGATGGCCCCGCGGCCGATCATAACGGCTTCCAGTGACGGAAAACGGGCTTCCAGACGCCGCACATCCTCCACGGTTTGCAGATCGCCGTTACAGCAAACCGGGTTCCGGCTGGATTCCATCGCCAGGGCAAAGCAATCCATGTGAATTTCCCCGCGGTATTTCTCCGCCCGGATGCGGGGATGAATGGTCAAACATTGAATCGGATACCGGTTAAAGATTTCCAGCAGACGGGGGAATTCCCCCGCCTCCTGATAGCCAAGGCGGGTTTTGACCGAAACCGGCAGGCGCGTTTTGGAAAACACTTCGTCAAAAAAGCGGTCCAAGTCGTCGGGACGGGCCAGGAAGCCGGAACCTTTGCCTTTGGCTGTCACGGTCCCGGAGGGACAGCCAAGATTGAGATTGGCTTCCGAAAAGCCCAGGTCGGCTAGCCGCTCCACTGCCCAGAGAAAGTCCGCCGCGCGGCACGTCATCACCTGCGGAACGCATGGAAGGTCCATGCTGCCGGTCAGCTCGTGGCGGTCGCGGTCGGTGAGGATGTGCTGGTCTGTCGGGGAGAAAAAGGGGATAAAGTACCGGTCCACACCGCCGAAAAAACGGTCCCAGACCTGACGAAACACCGCCTTTGTGATGCCGTCCAGCGGCGCAAAGTCTACCCTCATTTCAGTTTTTCGTCCCACTCCGCCGGACGAAAGCCCGTTACAACGAAATCCTCTCCCACCAGAATCGGACGCTTGACTAACATTCCGTCGATGGCCAGGAGCTGTAACTGTTCGTCCTCGCTCATGCCGGGAAGCTTATCCTTCAGGCCAAGGGCCTTGTATTGCAGACCGCTGGTATTGAAGAACTTTTTCAGCGGCAGGCCGCTTTTTTTCCACCAGCCCCGCAGCTCCTCTGCGTTCGGATTTTCCAGTTTGATGTCACGGGACTCGAAGGCAACGCCCTTTTCCGTCAGGTACGCCTTTGCTTTTTGACAGGTGGTACATTTGGGATAGTGCAAAAACAGCATAGCAAGGATCCCCTTTCCAATTATAAGATTTTCAAAAACCGTTCCTTGTTTTTCCGATAGCACAGGAAACCGGTGAAATCGGCCAGGGCCCAGCCGATGGGGATGGACCACCAGATACCTGCCACGCCGATTTCCGGGATTCCGGACAGTCCGTAGGAGAGCGCAACCCGGGTGCCGAGGGAGATCACCGTCAGAACCACGGAGATGCCCGGCGCGCCTAACGCGCGGAACAGGCCGTAAAGCAGGAACAGACACCCGATGCCGCAGTAAAACGGACCCACGGTATGCAGGTAGCGGATGCCCTCCGCGACGATGGCTGTTTCGGACGGATCAATAAAAATAAGAATCAGCGGCTTCGCCAGGAACCAGAGAATCAAGGAGGTAATCACGCAGTAAACAACCACCGTCTGCACGCCGCAGCGTACGCCCTGCCGAATCCGTTCCGGCTGTTTGGCCCCCATGTTCTGGGCGATGAACGTGGAAAAGGCGTTGCCGTACTCCTGCACGGGCATATAGGCAAAGGCGTCGATTTTCACGCCCGCCGCGAACGCCGCCATGACCGCCGTGCCGAAGCTGTTGACTAACCCCTGTACCATCAGGATTCCCAGGTTCATGACCGATTGCTGCATACAGGTCAGCAGGGAATAGCTGGCAATTTCTTTGAGACTGTTTTTCCGAATCTGAAACTTCCGAAAGGCTCTCCGGAGCTGCGCGTCTCGGGCGATGGTGTAAATTCCGATTCCGATTCCGGAGACATACTGTGCAATGACTGTCGCGGCGGCGGCCCCGGCGGTCCCGAAGGGATAGACGGCCACCAGGAGGATATCCAGCACAATGTTCAGCGCCGTGGCGACGCCCAGAAACACCAGCGGCGCAACGGAATTCCCCAGAGCTTTCAGGTACGCCCCGAAAAAGTTATAGAGCGCAACCGCCGGAATCCCCCAGAACACCAGAATCAAATACACACGGGTAATATCCAGGATTTCCGCGGGAATGTTCATCCAGACCATAATGGCGTCCACGCCCAGAAGTGAGGCTCCCGTCAGCAGCGCCGTAATGGCCGCCGCCAGTACAAACGACGCGCAGATACCCTGTTCCAGACGTTTTTCGTCTCGCTGCCCGAAGCAGAGGGAGAACACCACGCCGCTCCCCATGCACAGCCCCAGCAGCACGGAGGTCAGGAAGGTCATCAGCGCAAACGCCGAACCGACGCCTCCCAGCGCGCCCGGCCCGACGAACCGTCCTACGACCCAGGTGTCAACAATATTATAGCATTGCTGCAAAAGGTTGCCGAAAATCATCGGCAGGGCAAAGAAACACATCGTCGGGAATACGGAACCCTTCGTCAAATCTTTCTGTCCCATACAACCGGTTTCCTCCTATGGAATAGCGGAAAGGCGGCGCAGCGGTCAGCTGCACCGTCTTTCGCGGCAAAACGTTTCAGAACAGCGGGACGACCGCGCCGTCATAGGTTTCTTCGATATAGGTCTTGACCTGCTCGCTTTGGAGCGCCTTCACCAGCGCCTGAATGGATTCGCTGGATTCGTTGCCCTCCTTCACCGCCAGCACGTTTACATAGGCTTCCGCCGCCGCGCCGGTGGAGGCTTCCACGGCAATGGCGTCCGAAATTTTCAGACCGGCATCAATGGCGTAGTTGCCGTTAATGACCGCAAAATCCACGTCCTGAAGGGTGGTGGTCAGAAGACGGGCCTCCATTTCCACGATATCAAAATTATAGGGGTTTTCCGCAATGTCGCTCTTGGTGGCGGACAGGCCTGCGCCCTCTTTGAGCGTAATCAGACCTTCCTGTTCCAGCAGCATCAGTGCGCGCGCTTCGTTTGTAGCGTCATTGGGCACAGCAATCTGCGCGCCCTGCGCCGTTTCCAGCTCCTCGGCGGATGACTTGCCCGCATACAGGCAGAACGGTTCGTAGTGAATGCCCGCCGCGCTGACCAAATGCGTCCCATTGGACTCGTTAAATTCGTTCATATAGGTGATGTGCTGGAAATAATTGGCGTCGAGGGAACCGTCTTCCAGGGACTCGTTGGGCAGCACATAGTCGTCAAACTCCACGATGTCCAGGTTATAGCCCTCACCGGCCAGGATTTCCTTTGCGACTTCCAAAATAGCCGCGTGAGGCGCGGGGCTTGCGCCGACCTTGATGGTAACGGCTTCGCCGGAGGAACCGGAGTCGTTTCCGTCCGTACCGGCATTGCCGGAATCGTTCGAGCCGCCGGAGCCGCCGCAGGCGGTGAGGCCCAGAACCAGCAGGGCCGCCAGTGCAAGTGCTGCAATTCTTCTTTTCATGTTACGTTCTCCTTTTTGATTGGGTTGGATTGATACGCCTGTCCGATTTCACCGACCAGGCGGTACCGATGGATTGAATGACCTGGACCAAAATAACCAGAATAATCACCGCCGCATACAGGACGATTTTCTGTCCGCGCCCATGGCCCCGCATGAGGGCGATGGAACCCAGGCCGCCGCCGCCAATCGCGCCGGCCATGGCGCCATACCCCAGGATGGTAATGGCGGCGTTGGTTGCGCCGTTAATCAGGGAGGGCCGGCACTCCGGCAGCATGACCTTTGTCACGATCTGCCAGGCGGAACAGCCCATTGCCTGGGCCGCTTCAATAACGCCGCGGTCCATCTCCCGCAGGGAGATCTCCACCAGCCGCGCCACGTACGGAGCCGCCGCCACGGTCAGCGGAACGATGGTTGCCGCGGTGCCTACGCTGGTTCCGAGAATCAGACGGGACAGGGGAAACACCATAACCATCAGAATCAGGAACGGTACAGACCGCAGGAGATTGACAACGGTATTCAGAAAGCTCATCAAAGGCTTTGGCAGGGGGCGTACGCCGCCCGGCTCGCCGATGACCAGAATAATCCCCAAAGGCAGGCCAATGATGTACGCGAACAAGGTCGCCAGGGCGGGTGCGTAAATGGTTTCCCAGATGGAGAAGGCCAGCGCGCCGAAATCGGAGAGGTATGTGATCTGTTCCGGGACCTTGGTAAAGCCCCAGCCTTCAAACAGGGCAATCAGCGTTTCACTCATGGTAGTCCGGCACCTCCTCCACGGTAATATTTTTCTGTGCCCGAATGTAATTCAGGGCTTTGGCGGCGTCGTTCCGGTTCTCCGGAAGACCCAGCAGCATCGTACCGATGGCCTTGCCGCCCACGTTGCGGGTATCAGCCCCCAGGATGTTCACTTTTACGCCGCAGTCAATCGCTAGGGAAGCGATCAGCGGGTCGTAGGCGGTACCGCCGTTGAACGAAATCCGGATGACGTGTCCGCCTGTGGGGAACTGCGCCGGCGTCACGCCGCCGGGATAGACCAGACGCCGGGCGGCGTCGGTGGTAGGGTTGGAAAAAATTTCCTGCACATCTCCCATTTCCGCTACGGAACCGCCGTCCAGGATTGCCACACGGGAACAGATTTCCTCGATTACGCTCATTTGATGCGTAATTACTACCACCGTCACGCCGAGGCTTTGATTGAGGTCCTTCAGCAGATTCAGAATCGAAATGGTGGTTGTAGGGTCCAGGGCGGAGGTGGCTTCGTCGCAAAGAAGAACCTTCGGGTTCGTGGCCAGCGCCCGGGCAATGGCCACACGCTGTTTCTGTCCGCCGGAGAGCTGGGCTGGATACGCCTGGGCCTTGTCCCCCAAGCCAACCAACTCCAAAAGCTCCATCGCCCGTTTCCGGGCCTGTTCGGCGGGAACTTTGCTGATTTCCATAGGAAAACACACATTTTTCAGGCATGTCCGCTGCATGAGCAGGTTAAATCCCTGGAAGATCATAGTAATTTTCCGACGGGCTTCCCGCAGCTCCTTATCGGAGAGATCGGTCAGGCTCTGGCCGTCCACCAGGACGCGGCCCTCCGTAGGGCGTTCCAGCAGGTTCATGCACCGGACCAGTGTGGACTTACCCGCGCCGGAAAGTCCGATGATGCCGAAGATTTCCCCCTGTTGAATGTCCAGGTTGATGTCCTCCAAGGCGCGGACGGCGTCCTCGCCGCCGCCGAACAGCTTGCTCAAATGTTGAATCTGGATAATGGGTTCACTCAATTCTGACACTCCTTCCTCACCGGGCAGACAAAAAGAAAGCCCTTGAAGCGCAAGCCTCAAGGACGAGCGCGTTTCCGCGCCGTGGTACCACCTTGTTTCGCGCGTCTCCTCGCAGAGACGGCCTTTGGGAGCGCCAACACGCTCCTGCGCTGTCACGTGCGCACACGTCATGGCCTGCGCGGCTGCGGTCGGCCATGCAACTCCCAGGCCATCTTCTGCCGGCCCTTCCGTGCCTCTTTTCACCTGCCGAGGCTCTCTGGGACGTATCGTCCGGCGTACTCTCCTGTTCATCGTCTTTCCAGTTATGAACTTAGCTAATAGATTACACGGTTTCCGCGGTTCTGTCAACAGGCGTTTTTTCCAGAATCCGCGGCGGCAATACGGCATCTGCTGTGCAGGTGTCACAAAGACCGGATGTGGTAAATTTTTTCCGGATGAGGGGCGGAATCGGATTGAAAGACCGCGGTAAAACTGCTATTATAACGATGAGAATTTTGCTGGAAAAGGGAGAGAGCCAAATGGCGGAAAATCGAAGCAATACGCTGCATGGGCTGCGGTACTTGCTGTGCGGAATTCTGATTGGAGCGGGGGCGATTCTGCCGGGCGTATCGGGAGGTGTGCTGGCGGTGGTGTTCGGCATCTATCAGCCGTTTATGGAGCTGCTGACCCGTCCCCGGACGGCGCTGCCGAAATACTGGCGGTGGTTTCTTCCGCTGGGGCTGGGCTGGTGCATCGGGTTTATGGGCTTTGCCAAGGGCATCGCGGCGGCGATTTTGCTGTCGGACGCGGTGACGACGTGGCTGTTCATCGGTCTGATTGTGGGAACGGTACCGTCCTTGTTCCGGGAGGCGGGAAAGAAGGGGCGCGGGTTCAGCGCCTGGGCGAGCCTGCTTTTGTGCGCATCGGCGGTTTTTGCAGCTTTGTTTTATATCAGCCGGGTTGCGGACATGGAGGTAGAGCCGAATTTCTGGTGGTACAATTTCTGCGGGGTTCTGTGGGGGATGGGCATTGTCATTCCTGGCATGACCACCTCGTCAATCATGATGGCGCTGGGGCTGTACCAGCCGGTTTTGGAAGGCTTGTCGAATTTGGACTTTCTGGTATTGTCAGCCAGCCTGCCGGGAATGGTGCTGGCTGTACTGCTTCTGGCGCGGCTGGTGACGTGGTTTTTCCGGACGCACTACGCCATTGCCTTTCATGGCATATTGGGTTTTGTTCTGGCGTCCACGCTGGTAATTATTCCCTTGGAATACAGCGGCCTTGTCGAGATGGTATTCTCTGCACTTTGTTGCGCAGGCGGGTTCGCTCTGGCGTTTTTCCTGGCGCGGCTTGAAAAAAAGTGAGGATTTTCCATACGAAACCGGAACGCCAAACGCGTGTGTTTTCGTGCAATTCGCCTCTTGCAAATCCATAAGAAAGCGTTATGATAAAGAACGGTCCTCCGGAAGAACCGCTCTTTTGGGGGACGGTTTCAGAAAGGGGAGATTTTCCATGTCCTATCATTATTTGCTGGACCTGGCGCTGATTCTGCTGACGACAAAGGTGCTGGGCATTGCAACGGGCAAATTCCAGATGCCTCGTGTGGTCGGTTCGCTGCTGGCGGGTCTGGTGATGGGTCCGGCTGTGCTGAATATGCTGTCCGAGACGGCATTTTTGTCCCAGCTGAGCGAGCTGGGCGTGATTGTCATTTTGTTTGCCGCCGGCATGGGCACGGACCTGCGGGAGCTGCGCAATGCAGGAAAAGCAGGCTTTTTTGTTGCTCTGTGCGGCGTACTGGTTCCGCTGGTCATGGGGACAGGCTTTGGGTATCTGGCGGCGTTTGCGGGCTGGATTCCGGAGGCAAACCTGTTGGAATCCATTTTCCTTGGCACGGTGCTGACAGCCACATCCGTAAGCATCACAGTCGAGACGCTGAAAGAACTGGGGCGTCTGGACACAAAGGTCGGCAACACGATCCTCGCGGCGGCGCTGATTGACGACGTGCTTGGTCTGGTGGCCCTGACGGTGGTTGCAAGTCTGGCAGGCGAGTCCGCGAATCTGCTGTGGGTGTTGGCAAAGATCGTTCTGTTCTTTGTATTTGCCATTGTGATGGCAGGCGCGGGGATTGCGCTGCTTCGCTGGATGATCAATCAGGCGGACGGAAAAAACCTGCGGCGTTATCCGGTATTGGCGTTTGTAATCTGCCTGCTGCTGTCGTACTGCGCGGAGGAATTTTTCGGCGTTGCGGATATTATCGGCGCGTTTGTCGCGGGCCTGATCGTAGCTTCGACGCCAAAGGCGCAGTATATCCGTCTGAAGTTCGAGCCGTTGAGCTACCTGCTTCTGACGCCGGTGTTCTTTTCCAACATCGGTATAAACGTACAGCTGCCAGAATTAAATGTTGGACTGCTGCTGTTTTCGCTGGCGCTGCTGGCGACGGCCATTTTGTCCAAAGTCATCGGCTGCGGTTTGGGTGCGAAGCTGTGCGGGTTCCAGGGAATGGAGTGCGTACAGGTTGGCGCAGGCATGGCATGCCGCGGCGAAGTTGCGCTGATTGTGGCAAACCGGGG
>CANDBG010000093.1 GCA_947382875.1 uncultured Oscillibacter sp.
GCGGTAAAAAGAGGGTTGATTTAGGGGCTATCCACCACAAAATTGGAAGAGCCGGAACAAATTGCAGGTAAAGAGCAGGGGATGTCTTTGCAGAACCGTCCGGCCCTTCCAGAAAAACAGAATCAGATACCAGACCAAAATGCAGAGCGTCAGACCGGCGCAGGGGCCGTGCTCCCAAACTTCGGCGTACGCCACCAGAAGACACCAGCCGAAGGTCCACAGCAGAAAAAGACGGCAGCGCGTAAGGTTTTCCGGGGGAATTGCCGGCTTTAAGACAGATTTCATCGACCCTCCCGACGGCAGGGCGTTTTCATGTTCATTCATTTCAAATTCTCCTATCCGGGCCGTCCGTCACAAACGGACAGCCGCTTGTTTCTGTTTGGGTTACATACTCGCCCAGCCGGTGGGGGCTGTGAGGACCGTCAGGATGAGCGCCAGCAGAAAGAAGAGGAACAGAAGGCTCATAACCTCCAGCAGAAATTTGAAGTATTTCATGATTTGTCCTCCGTGTATTCCAGGATATCGCCGGGCTGGCAGTTCAGGGCGGCGCAGATGGCCTCCAGGGTCGAGAAGCGTACGGCTTTTGCCTTGTTGTTTTTCAATATGGACAGGTTTGCGAGGGTAACGTCGACCTTTTCGGAGAGCTGTGAGAGGGTCATTTTGCGTTTTGCAAGCATCACATCTAAATTTACTACAATCATATCCCACCTCATATGGTCAGGTCGTTTTCCGCCTTCAGCTCGGCGGCCTGCCGGAACAAAGCGGACATGACCAGGCAGAGAAGTCCGGCCATTGCAAACAGCGGGACGAACAAAGCGTTATAGCTTGCCAGAGGCAGCATGGAATGATAGTGATATATGCTGAAAACAACCCGGATCAAAGCGGCAATCGAGATGATGAAACAGCACACGGCGGCGCGGTTCAGGCTTACGGCGTTTTCAATGGAAAAGGGGTTGCCGCGCAGGATAGTTGCCAGAACACGGCGCGCTTGTTTGAGTATAATCGCGGTTTGAATGCCCGAAAATATCAGAAACAGCGCGAGAACGATGTGAGGGGTGTCCGTCTCGAACCAGCCGACGAGCCAGATAACCGCCGGGGCGATATATCCGGCGATAACGATGTCGTCTTCGTCGGGAAAGAACTGGGCGGCAAAGTAATTTTTTACGCCTTCCAGCAGACTGGCATCTTGGGAAACCAGTACAATTGCTGGAATTAAATACAAAATCAGGATGTTGCAAATGAGGGCAATCATGACGAGTACGTTCAAAACGCGCGCGATTTTCTGAACCATGGCGTATCTCCTCCTTTGGGTGGTATGGTACCATAGATTTTATTGTTTGTCAATTCTTTTTTATCGAAAAACAATAAATACTTTTCGTTTTTCAATGAAGCGGCAGAATGGCCGGCATGAAAGGCGGAACGATTTTTCAGAAGAAACTGCAGGTGTTGACATTCCTAGTTCATTACAGTATAATGCAAAGCGCTCCGGCATAAATTGCAGAAGAAAACGTGCGGAAGCGCTCCGCCCTTCCGGAAAGGGGGAGGCGGAGTGGCTCTGTGAAATTTTGATTCAGGAGGATTGATCCTTTATGTGTGGAATTGTTGGCTTTGTGGGCCGCGAAGAAGCTGCTCCGATTTTGCTGGAAGGTCTGCGGCAAATGGAATACCGCGGCTATGACTCCGCTGGAATCGCGGTCCGTTCGCCGGAAAAAGGGCTGCAGGTCAAAAAATCAAAGGGACGCTTACAGGCGTTGGCCGACCTGACCCACAACGGCACGGATGTTTCCGGCTGCCTCGGGATCGGCCATACCCGCTGGGCAACCCACGGTGAACCCAATGATATCAATGCGCATCCTCACGTCAGCGAAAACGGCGCCATAGCCCTTGTGCATAACGGTATTATCGAAAACTACCTGGAAATCAAGGAACAGCTTGCCCGTCAGGGGGTGTCCTTTGCCTCGGACACCGATACGGAGGTTGTTGCACAGCTTTTGGAGTTCCACTATAATGAGTGCGGAAGCATGCTTGAGGCCGTGGGACGTGTGCTGCGGCGGATTGAAGGGTCTTATGCCTTCGGCATTATCTGTTCCGATTATCCGAACGCCCTCATTGCCGCCCGGAAGGACAGTCCGCTGATTCTCGGCTACGGCGAAAACGGTAATTTTATTGCCTCCGATGTTACGGCGATTATCAAACACACCCGGGATGTCGCCTATATGAACGACGGAGAAATCGCCGTGCTGACCGAAAACAGCATTGACGTATTTGACAGCGAAATGACGCCGCTGGAAAAAGAACACAGTTTTATTGAATGGGACGTAACGGCGGCAGAAAAATGCGGATATCCGCACTTTATGTTCAAGGAAATCCTGGAACAGCCGGAGGCCGTACGAAAAACGATTTCGCCGCGCATCCGGGACGGACGCATTGTGCTGGACGACATTTCTCTGACCGCGGAGTATGCAGAAAACATCTCTCACATTTACATGATCGCCTGTGGTTCCGCTTTTTACGCGGGTTCGGTTGCCAAGTACGTCTGGGAACAGCTGCTGCGGCGTCCGGTGGAGGTGGTTCTTGCGTCTGAGTTTCGGTACAGCGACCCGCTGGTGGACGAAAATACGCTGGTGATTGCGATTAGTCAGTCGGGTGAGACGCTGGACACCATGGCCGCCCTGCGGGAAGCAAAGCGGCTCGGCGGGCGGACACTGGCGGTATGCAATGTGGTGGGCAGCTCGATTGCGCGCGAGGCGGATGATGTGTTATACACCTGGGCAGGACCGGAAATCGCCGTTGCTACGAGTAAAGGATACTCCACACAACTGGCAGCGCTGGATTTGATTGGATTGTATCTGGCGGATCTGCTTGGAAGCGTGAGCCGGGAGGAATATGACGAAATTTTGACGGAGTTACAGGTTTTGCCGGAGAAAATGCAGCAATACCTGGAGCATTACGAGGAAACGCAGTACTACGCCTCGCTCTACTTCAACCACGATTCCATTTTCTTCATTGGGCGGAATCTGGATTTTGCGATGGGCCTGGAAGGGTCGCTGAAGCTGAAGGAAATCAGCTACATTCACTCGGAAGCCTACGCCTCCGGAGAACTGAAGCACGGCACCATTTCCCTGATCGAGCCGGGTACGCTGGTGGTGGCTTTGGGAACCCACGGGCCGTTGTTTGACAAGGCGATGAGCAACGTGGTTGAGGTCAAGGCGCGGGGCGCGACGGTGCTGGCCGTGACAACGGAGGGCTTCCGGGAGAAAATGGAGAAAACGGCCGATGCAGTGATAGCGGTTCCGGAAACGCACCGGCTGCTGCAGCCGTCCTTGGGGATTGTGCCCCTGCAGTTGTTTGCGTACTACGTGGCTTTGCAGAGGGGATGCGATATCGACAAACCGCGCAATCTGGCAAAATCCGTTACCGTTGAATAATATAACGGAATCATGCAGCAGCGCCGGGCTTCCAGAGGGAAGCCCGGCGCTTTTGTGCGTAAACCTGTGTGTTATTTGGCTGGTTCAATTCATGCTGAGAATTTCGTCTGTGGCGGCAAGCGCATATTTTACGACCAGTTTTTGAGTCGCCTGATAGATGTCGTCGCCCATCCGCGTAATCGGGGCCGAAACGCTGATGGAAAAAATCGATTTGCCGCCAAGCCCTGCAACCGGTGCGGCTACGCAGCGCAGTCCGGAGCAAAACACCTGATCATCAAAGGCGTAGCCGTCCTTACGGATTTGATGCATCTGTTCCAGAAACGCTTCGAAAGGTAAATCGAAGTCCCTGGCGTTGTTCTGATAGACCCATAGCAGTCCGGTATCGCTCAAGTCCGCCAGAAGCACACGCCCCAAGCCGGTTGTATGTGCCGGATAGGAGGCGTTCAGGTCAAAATTCGGACGCAGGACATGCTGACAGTCTACCCGATGAATGTAAGTGATTTTGTCGCAGTTCAATATCCCCAGATTTACCGTTTCGCCGGTTTCCCGTCCAAGGGCCTCCATGTTTTTGATGATGATGCGGCGGCAGTCATCCAAATAGCCGCGCTTGTTGCCCAGAGAGATGAACTTTGGACCAAGACGGTATTTCTTGTTTTCTTTATTCTGGAAAAGCGCGCCTGTGAATTCCAGGGTCTGAACAATCCGATACACGGAGCTCTGAGGCATATCGATCTGGCTCGCGATCTCCTTGATTCCAATTTCCTGCCGGTCGCTTGCGAAACAATCCAGAATGTCAAAAGATTTTAACAGGGTTGACGTGAACAAGTTATTGTTGTTCATAGGCCGGGGCCCCTTTCCAGTACGAGCTGTTTTTTTACTAAAACACAGTATAACACAAATCGGTCGATTTGCAAGGGAGAAAATCGCTTATATGACACGAATCGCGCGGGTATAGCATTTGTTGACACACAAGCGGCACCCTGTACAGCGTGCAAGGTCAACCTGTGCGCCGCCTCTTTGCAGCGTGATGGCCTTTTGCGGGCAGAGAACGACGCAGGCTCCGCATGAAATGCATTTTTCTGATAAGACAGTAACCGGCATTTTGATTTATATCCTTTCTATCGGTTTATTTTCAAAATAATAGTATTATAAAATTCCATAAAAATCAATATAAAACTTTGGGAAGTGGAATTTTAAAATGATAAAATAGACAATACAATAAAATGATTTGCCGTTTACTTGGTGCAAAATCAAGAAAATATCATAGATATAATGCTTTTTTGTGAAAAGTCTATAAATGTGGTTGAAAAATTTTTACAGCTGTTGATTTCGAATAGTGGAATCATTTGTTGAAAATATCTTGAAAAAGATGTATATTCAATTCAACAACGGCCCTGGACGGACAGTCAACAGAAAGGGAAAAACAGAATTTTGATCAGGAGGAACCACTTATGAGGACTCAGGAACAATATTTGGAAAAGCTGAAGGGGATGCGGCCCAACATCTATCTGGACGGTGAAAAGATTGGCCGGGACGACCCGCGTGTGATTCGGGCGAGTTCCGCCATTCGGATGACGTTCAGCGTGGTGAACAACCCGGAGTATGACGGCTTGATTACAGCCACTTCGCATATCACCGGAAAAACCATCAATCGGTTTACACACATCCACCAGTCTCAGGAGGATTTGCTGAAAAAGCAGGAGCTGACGCGAAAAATCTGCGGACAGTGCGGCGGCTGCGTGCAGCGGTGCATGGGCATTGACATGATGAACGCGCTGTCCTCCGTCGTGAAGGACGTGGATGCAAAATATGGAACGCCTTACTATGACCGTTTCTTGAAATTCCTGGAATATTTCCAGGAAAACGATCTGGTGTGCGCCGGCTCCCAGACCGACACCAAGGGCGACCGGGCGGCGCGGCCGTCGGAGCAGTGGGACCCGGATCAGTACCTGCACGTGGTGGAACGGCGTCCGGATGGCGTGGTCGTTCGGGGCTGCAAGGTACATAACACCATGGCGCCCTACGCCGACGAGCTGATTGCCCTGCCAACCCGCGTAATGGGACCGGATGAGAAAGACTATGCCATCGCGTTTGCGATTCCGGCGGATACAGAAGGCGTGTATCTGATCGCACGGGAAGCGTTCTCCCAGCAGCGGGAGGCAAACCTGGACGCGCCGATCACTTCCGCGGGCGACCTGGAGAGCATGACCGTATTTGATAATGTGTTTGTTCCCAACGAGCGGATTTTCCTGAACGGGGAAGTCGATTTCGCGGGACAGCTGGCGCTGCGCTTTGCGCTGTATCACCGGCATTCCTACACCGGCTGCAAGCCTGGCATTGGCGACGTAATCATGGGCACGACCGCCCTGCTGGCCGATTATCAGAATATCAAAAAGCAGAGCCATGTAAAGGAAAAGCTGGCGGAAATGATCAGCGTGGCGGAGCTGACGTATGCGGCGGGCATCGCGGCGGCGGTGAAATCCACGAAAGCCACTTCCGGGACACAGGTGCCGAACGTGATTTTTGCAAACGTGGGACGGCGGCACGCAGGCCATAACATCTATCATGAGTTCAACTCTCTGTGTGACATTTCGGGCGGTCTGCCGGCGACGGTGCCCCAGACCAAGGAATATAACAATCCGGAGATTGGCAAGTTTGTGCAGAAATACGTGACGCGGCGGAAGGGCGTGTCTTCGGAAGACTGCTACCGGGCTTTCCTGCTGGCAAACGACCTGCTCTGCGGCGAATACAGTTCCGTAATTTTCCAGGTGGCGGGCGTCCACGGCGGCGGGTCCCCGATTATGGAGGACATTGCCATTCTTGGTTCCTACGACCTGAAATCCAAAATCAACATTGCCAAGCATTTGGCGGGCATTGAGGTTACAGACGAGGTATAAAGAATTCCGGCGAAAGCCGGAAAATACGGAAAGGGGTAAATTACATGGATTTTGCACTGACAAACGAGCTGAAAATGGCGCAGAAGATGTACCGAGAATTTGCGGAAAACGAAGTGAAGCCTCTGGCGGAGGAGATCGACGAGGAGGAACGGTTTCCGGCGGAAACGGTGGAGAAGCTGGCGAAATATGGCTTTTTAGGAATTCCGTACGCGAAGAAGTACGGCGGCCAGGGCGGAAACAACATGGCGTATGCGATGGCGATTGAGGAGCTGTCAAAGGCATGCGGCACAACGGGTACCATCGTTGCGGCGCATACGTCCCTGTGCTGCAACCCGATTCACGACTGGGGAACGGAAGAACAAAAAATGAAATACCTTCCGGATTTGCTGGCCGGGCGGAAGCTGGGTGCGTTTGGCCTGACGGAACCCGGCGCCGGTTCCGATGCGTCGCGCCAGCAGACGACGGCGGTGCTGGAAGGAGACCATTACATTCTGAACGGCTCAAAATGCTTTATCACAAATGCGTCGGAGGCGGGCGTGTTCATCGTATTGGCGATGACGAACCCGAAGGCGGGGAACCGCGGTATTTCGGCGTTTATCGTGGAGAAGGATTTTCCTGGATTTTCTATTGGCAAGCACGAGAAAAAGATGGGCATTCGCGGCAGCGCGACCTGCGACCTGATCTTTGCGGATTGTGTTGTTCCGAAAGAAAACCTGCTGGGTAAGGAAGGCCAGGGCTTCAAAGTCGCCATGCAGACGCTGGAAGGCGGACGCGTGGGCGTGGCGTCGATTGCGCTTGGAATTGCGGAAGGAGCGATCAACGAGGCGGTGAAGTACACCCAGGAGCGCGTACAGTTCGGGAAACGGCTGAGCCAGTTCCAAAATACGCAGTTCCAGCTGGCGGATATGCAGACAAAAACCGACGCGGCCCAGATGCTGGTATATCGTGCGGCGTCGGCGAAGGACACGCATGACCCGAAGCTGGGATTATATTCGTCGATGGCGAAGCTGTACGCGTCTGAAAACGCCAGCGATGTGACACGCCGGGTTGTGCAGCTGTTCGGCGGTTACGGCTATACTCGTGAATATCCCGTGGAGCGGATGATGCGGGATGCGAAGATTACAGAAATCTACGAGGGAACGTCTGAAGTTCAGCGTATTGTGATCTCTGGACAGATGGGTTTGAAATAAGACAGGAGGTAAAGGTTAACATGAAAGTGATTGTTTCGATTAAGCAGGTACCCGATACCTCCGGCAAGGTCGCGGTGAATCCGGACGGTACGTTGAACCGTGCGTCCATGCAGACCATCACGAACCCCGACGACATGAACGCGCTGGAAGCGGCTCTCAAGCTGAAGGACGAAACCGGCTGCAAAGTCGTTGTTGTTACCATGGGTCCCCCTCCCGCTGCCGGAATGCTGCGCGAAGCTCTGGCGATGGGCGCGGATGAGGCGATCTTGGTTTCCGCCCGCGAGTTCGGCGGTTCCGATACTTATGCCACTTCCCAGATTCTCGCTGCTGCGATCAACAAGGTTGGCGTGGAGTCTGACGACATCGTGATGTGCGGGCGTCAAGCCATTGACGGCGACACGGCTCAGGTTGGCCCGCAGATCGCGGAAAAGCTGCACCTGCCCCAGATCACTTATGCTGCTGATATCACCAAGGACGGCAATACTGTGACTGTGAAGCGTATGCTGGAAGACGGCTACATGACCATCAAGACCAACACCCCCTGCCTCCTGACCTGCATCAAGGAGCTGAACAATCCCC
>CANDBG010000094.1 GCA_947382875.1 uncultured Oscillibacter sp.
TTGTTTTAGACGCGGTGTGCCCACTCCCACCCCTCCCTGAACAGCACCGCATTGTTTCCCACATTGAAAGCCTGTTTTCCAAGCTGGACGAGGCGAAGGAAAAGGCCCAGGCCGTAGTGGACGGGTTTGAGTTGCGAAAATCTGCGATTCTGCATAAGGCGTTTACCGGGGAACTGACGGCAAAATGGAGAGAAGATCATGGGGTGGGGTTGGATAGCTGGACAAATACAACGATTGGTGAACAAGCAGAGCTAATAACCAAAGGTGCTTCTCCACGCTGGCAGGGTATTGAATACACAGATGATAAATCTCAAACCTTATTCGTAACTAGTGAAAATGTACGGGAAGGCTATTTAGATTTAATGAAGGAAAAGTATCTAAGCAATAAAATAAATGACATTCAAAAACGTTCTGTTTTGAACTATGGAGACATTTTAGTCAATATTGTTGGAGCATCTATTGGACGCGCTGCAATTTACAATTTGCATCAATTAGCAAACACAAACCAAGCTGTTTGTATTGTACGGCTAAAAACAGGGGTTAACAATGAATTTGTATGCGCATATTTGAACGCGCCAATTGCGCAGTCATATTATTATGAAAATAGAGTTGAAACTGCACGTGCAAATGTTAGCTTGAGGAGTATCTCGGCAATGAACATGAATCTGCCGAATTATTCTGAGCAAAAAGAAATTGTTGTTATCTTAAACAATTTGTTGGAAAAAGAGCAACGCGCCAAAGCCGCCGCCGAAGCGGTCCTCTCCCAGATCGACAGCATGAAAAAGGCGATTTTAGCCCGTGCGTTCCGCGGCGAGCTGGGTACCAACGATCCGGCGGAGGAGAGTGCAGAAATGTTGGTGGAATCGTTGAAATAACAAGGGAGTATCTTCCTGCCACAATCTCCAACACTGAAAAGAGAACTTTTTCTTCCCTTTTAGTTGAAAAAATATTTGAAAGACGTCAAGGGGGGTGCACAACGAAAACAGGCACAAAAATCACTCACCAGAACCATGTCCAGTGAGTGATTGTATCAGAAAAATTCAAATAAAAAATTTCATATTTTTTAAGCGTCGCAGTTTTTGAGCTCATTAAAAAACCTAAAAGCAACTTATAAATGCTTTCTTTTAGAACACAGCAAAGAGACCATGTTATTTCAACCCAAGAATTTCCCGGGCTTCATCCGGAGTGGCTGCCTGTCCACCAAACTCCTCAATCACCCGTACAGCGCGTTTTACAAACTGAACATTACTCTCCGCCAGCTGTCCCTTTGCATACATCACATTATCCTCCATCCCCACACGGATATGGCCGCCCAAAGCCACCGCTCCATACAGCATTGTAAGGGCGGAGTGCCCCACGCCGAAGCAGCTCCAAGTGGAACCTGGGCACAGTTCTTCCATGGTCTCCTTCATAAAAATCAAATTTTTCATTGTGCCAGTAATACCATTTGCACAGCCCATACAAAACTGAAAATGCAGCGGAGCTTTCAGCACACCCTTTTTCAAATAATAAGCGGCGTTGGCAATCATGCCAGGGTCAAACGCCTCGATCTCCGGCTTCACCCCCCATTCCTGAAGGTTTTTGCCCAGCGCCTCCAAAAACGGAGGTGTGTTCAAAAACACACTGGTGTGCAGCCAGTTCATGGAACCGCAGTCATAGGAAGCCATTTCCGGGTGCAGTTCCTGAACGTGCGCCATACGTTCTTCATCCGAGGCCCCCAGCGCGCCGGAGGTGGTCATGTTCAGCACGATATTACAATCCGGATGTTTCGTGCGCAGCAGCTCCACGGTCTGGCGAAACTTTTCCTTGTCCATGGTACCAATGCCGCGGTCATCCCGCATATGCAGATGAGCGACCGCCGCACCAGCTTTCCAGCAGTCATAGATATCCTCGGCAATTTCAACGGGAGTCAGGGGAACATTCGGATTGTTTTCTTTCATGGGATGTGCGCCAGTGGTAGCCACCGTGATGATCGTTTTGTTCATAAGTATGATTCCTCCTCAATCAAATATGGCGTCTGATACGTTCCATTGCTTAAATTTAACAGCAAATTCCGTGCCAACCGCATTTTGCCGCAAAAGAGCGGCTCTTTCGCGGTCCTGTTGCATTCCGGAAACGATTTCGCCCGTCTGCCTGCCGGTTTGTTGCAATATTGCAACAAACCGGCATTTTTCACGTTTTTCAAGCCGCTCCCGCTTGGCACAGGTTTTGCTTATCTTAATGAAAAGACCGCAGCCACATTTTGATAAAAGGAGACGAATGCAAATGCGAAAGGTTGTAATCATCGCAGGGTGCCGCACCCCAATCGGCACCATCAACGGTCAGTTCAAAACGCTGACCGCCTTGGACCTGTCCATCCCCGTGATGCAGGGTCTGGTGGAACGCTCCGGCATAGACCCCAAGCAAATTGAGGACGTGATTTGGGGCTGCAACTATCAGCGTACCTATTTAGAAAATAATTTGGCCCGTGTAGCCGCCGTCAAGGCGGGACTGCCGGATACGGTGCCTGGCATCACCGTCCACCGTAACTGTACATCCTCCATGTCTTCCATCCAGATGGGCTTTTACCAGATTCTGGCGGGCGAGGCAGACTGCATTCTGGCGGGCGGCGCGGACTGCATGAGCGCGGCCCCGCATATGGCGTTCGGCATCCGGAACGGAAAGAAGTACGGCCATATGGAACTGAGGGATTCCATGTGGGACTCCCTGACAAACCTTGGCGTTGGTCCGGCGATGGGCATTACCGCGGAAAACGTGGCGGAAGTCTATGGCGTGACCCGGGAGGAAATGGACCGTTACGCCCTGCAATCCCAGCAGCGGGCCGCCGCTGCCGTTGACGCGGGAAAATTTCTGGACGAAATTGTACCTGTCACCGTACATACCCGTCAGGGAGATACGGTGATTTCGACCGACGAATATCCCAAGAGGGATACAACTCTTGAGAAGCTGGCCCGTCTGAAACCGTCCTTCAAAGAAGGCGGCAAGGTAACGGCAGGCAACTCCTCCGGCATGAATGACGCCGCTTCCGGCGTGCTGCTCATGGAAGAATCCATGGCAAAAAAGCTGGGGATGCCGATTTTAGCCCGGATAATTGCCACCGCCACCACCGGCGTAGCCCCGGAGCTGATGGGCATCGGACCGATCAGTTCCACCCAAAGGACCCTTGCCAAAGCAGGGCTGACTGTGAGAGATATCGATCTGTTTGAGATCAACGAAGCCTTTGCCGCCCAGTGCATCGCCTGCCAGCGTACGCTGGGAATCGACATGGACAAGCTGAATGTGAACGGCGGCGGTATTTCTCTGGGCCATCCGGTCGGCGCCACTGGAGCCAGAATCGTGATTTCCCTGCTTTACGAGCTGCGGAGGAGGAGAAATCGCTATGGCATCGCCACGCTGTGCGCCGGAGGAGGCATGGGCACCGCTGTACTCATAGAGATCCCGCAGGGCTGAGGACTTGCCATTATTGACGGAAGAGGAGTATTATCATGAACAACAACCAAAACAAACCCGCCAGCGAAAACATGAGTATGAATTTTTCCAAAGGCTGGGGCATCATTTTGTATCAGGCCTTGATGTTCTTCCTCCTGATCGGCTTTTCCATTGACGGCCTGAATATCGTGGCCCCCGCTTTCTCCGAGGCCAGCGGCGTGGACTACCCCAGTGTGTTGAGCATGGCTACCGTCGCCGGTCTTATCGGGATTGTGGCATACATCTTCGTGGGCCGCATTAACGTCATAGTTGGTCCCCGCATCCTGTCCGGCACGTGTCTGATCGGCGCGGGCCTGTCCTATATTTTCCTGGGCCATACCTCTACCTTGGTTACTTACTGCATCGCCCTTACCCTGGTAACCTGTTTCATCAACAGCGCTGCCTATATCGCGGGCAATACCTTAATTGCACAATGGTTCCCCAAGAAAAAAGGTCTGGCGAACGGCTTCACCACCATGGGACACAACTGCGGTTCCGCCTTCTACGTCCCGCTGGTGTCCGCCGCGATTGCCGCTTTCGGCTTTGCCAGCGGACTGAGCCTGTTGGCTGTTATCGCCCTTGCGTTAGGCGTTGCGGGACTGCTCTTTGTCCGCAATACCCCGCAGGAATGCGGGATGTACCCCGACAACGTGTCCAGGGAGGTCTATGAGAAAGAATACTTCCAGGGCGACTCCGAAGGCAGCGGCGGCTGGACTGTGGGAAAGCTGCTGAAAACCAAGGAAATGTGGCTGTGCGCTCTGATTATTGGCATTAACCAGCTGGTTACGACCGGCGTCATGAGTCAGCTGGTGGTGCGTAACGTGGGCATTGGCTTCACCCAGGAGGCCGCCGTGGGACTGATGACCGTATGCGCCCTGATTGGTGTGGCGGGTTCCTACGCATTCGGCGCGATTGACCAGAAACTGGGCGTGAAAAGGGCAATTCTGATGTTCCTGGCCTGGTACTGCGTGGCCCTGGCCGTGAACTGCACCGACACGACCATTGGTGTCTATGTCTCCGTCGCCATGATCGGCGTGGCCGTAGGCGCTGCGGCCAACTTCATTGTATCCCTGCCCGCCTCTGTGTTTGGACGCCAAGGCTTTACCATGGTCAACTCCGTATTCTTTCCCTTGATGCAGATGGTTCTTACTACAAACTACGCCGTCAATGCCGCCGCGCTGAAAATCACCGGCAGCCTGCGGGGCGCATACATTGTGTACATTGGACTGCTGGTGGTCAACATGATTCTGACTTACCTCATCAATCCGACCAAATACAACAAGGATATTGCCGCAGAAAAAGATATGGCTTAAACGCAAGCGGAAAGCCGCAGATCTTCGGACACAAAAAGCCACGGAACCCTTTTTGGGGTTCCGCAGTCTTTTGATGGATGTGTTTATGTGCGCCTGTGCCAGTAATCGATGTGATACTGCTTGATCTTTCGGCTGACGGTGGAAGCGTTCAGGTTCAGCTTCTGCCCGGCCTCCCGCAGATTGGCAGAACTGTAAATGGCTTGTTCCAGCAGCAGCTTTTCGTAATCCGCCACCGCTTGCGCAAAGTCAATTCCCTGCTCCACGTTCACCGCCGGAAAACGCAGCGCGTCCGGCATGGGCGCCGCTTTTGGAGCCGGTGCAGCCGGCAGAGCGGCGGAGTATACTTCTTCGGTAATATTCAGCAGTCCCTTGAGAACATCGTCTTCAATGTAGCCGATGCCCGAGCTGACCAGCACCATATATTCCACAATATTTTCCAGTTCCCGGATGTTTCCCGGCCAGGCGTACAGCTTCATATATTCCAGCTGCTGTTCGGTCAGCCGGAAAGAATAGTGGTATTTTTCGGAAAAACGGTCTATAAAATACTGACACAATTTTCCCAGATCGTTTAACCGTTCCCGCAAAGGCGGAACGTTCAGCGGAATGACATTGAGCCGGAAATAGAGGTCCTGCCGGAAAGTGCCCTCCGCGACTTTCTTTTTCAGGTCAGCGTTTGTGAGCGCCAAAAAGCGGATATCCAGCTTGATCGGCTTTGTACCGCCGATTCGGGTAATCTCCTGGGACTGGATCGCCCGCAGCAGCTTTACCTGGAGATCCATGGGCATGTCTCCGATTTCATCCAGCATCAGCGTGCCGCCGTTGGCGTACTCGAACAGGCCGATTTTGCCTTTGGTATTGGCCCCGGTGAAGGAACCGCGTTCGTAGCCGAACAGCTCGGATTCCAGCAAGTGATCGGGAATGGAGGCGCAGTTCAGCTTTACATAGGGCTTGTCCCGCCGGGCGCTGAGCCGGTAGATTTCGTCCGACACCACTTCCTTGCCTACGCCGGATTCTCCGGTAATCAGAATCGTGGCGTCCGTGGAGGCTACCCGCTGGATCAGGGTACGGATTTGCTTGAGGGAATCGTATTGATCCAGCATTCCGCCGGCGGCGGATTCCCCTGCTTTTGAGAGGTTCTTCCGTTCCCGCAGGCTGTTGACCTCCTTCAAAAACCCCTCAAAATCCCCCTGCAAGGAGCTGAGGGACACTATGGGCAGACTGCACGCCACCACCTGACGCAGCTCGCCGTTTTCATCGAAAATCGGGGTTCCAAATACGTAGCCAACCAAGGGTGTCCCCGTTTTGTAGGTAGTGGACAGGCGAAACGCGCTTTTTTTGCTTTGAATGACGCTGCACACCGCGCCGCCGGTAAAGAGCTTATTCGGCCCAATCAGGCTTTGTATATTTTTCCCAAGCACATCCTCTTCAGTAATGCCCGTGTTGCGGGTATAGGCCGGATTGATGTACAGAACTTCTCCCTTGCCGTCAGTGACAAGAATGCTGTTGTCCAAGCTGTCCACCACCTCTTTGAAATCAATTCCGATTTCATGGAATACTTCCAGTTTGCGGTCGATGGCCTGAAGCTGTTCCGCCAAAGACGGGTTCTCTATGGTCTGCACAATTTGTTGAAGCATCGCCCGTACGGCGCGGATTGCTAAATATTGATCCATCGAAATCCCTCCCAGACAGAATGGCATGGCATGCGGATACATGGTGCTAGTATAACATATTGCACACGGAAAAGCCACTGTTTTGTTTCCGATCTGCAACAAAAGAAAGTTCCGAAAAACGGCTGGTCCTCCGGAGCGGAACCAACCGGCACTTCATGAAACAGGAGAAAATCAAAATGCAGGAATTTGAATACTGTGTTCCCACAAAAATCCTATTCGGACCGAAGGCCGAGGAAAAAACCGGACAGGTCGTGCAGGCGGAGGGCGTCCAGCGGGCGCTGGTTCTGTACGGCGGAGGAAGCGCCGTGCGTTCCGGCCTGCTGGCCCGGGTGGAGGCGTCGCTGGAACAGGCGGAAATTACGTACTTCGTCAAAGGCGGCGTGCGTCCCAATCCCCGGATGGATTTTGCACTGGAAACCGTGCGGGAGTTCCGGGAAAAAGAGATTGAACTGGTTCTGGCAATCGGCGGCGGGAGTGTCATGGATACGGCCAAAGCCGCAGCCGCAGGATTGGCCTCCTCTCCGGAGGAAATGACGGCGGCGTTCCAGGGACAGGGCGTACTCAAGCGCACATTAGGCGTTGGAGCGGTGGTAACTATGGCCGCGTCCGGCAGTGAAACCAGTCCCACGGCGGTCCTTTCCAACGGCGATACCCACGAAAAGCTGGTGTACACCGACGAAAAACTGGTGCCCAGATTTGCGGTTTTGAACCCGGAACTGACCTACACCACCCCGCCCCTGCAAACCGCCTGCGGCGTGGCGGACATTCTCATGCACACCTTGGAACGCTACTGTTCCGATTTGGGCGGCAACGCGCTTACCGACGGCATGGCCGAGGCGCTGCTGCGCACGACGCTGCATTATGGAAGAATCTGTCTGGAAAAGCCGGACGATTACGAGGCCCGTTCGGAACTGATGTGTTGCGGAAGCCTGTCCCACAACGGCCTCACCGGTCTGGGACGAAACAACGAGTTTCCGGTCCACCAGCTGAGTCACGAGCTGTCCGCGCGGTACGACTTGCCGCATGGCATGAGTTTGACGATTCTATGGTCCCACTGGGCGCAGGCCGTACGTTCCCGGATTGCCCCCCGTTTGGCCCGTTTGGGCCGGGAGGTTTTCGGCATTGCGGAACCGGATGTGGATAAGGCGTCCGCGGACTGTATCCATGCTTTTGCGGCGTATTTCCAGGAACTGGGCTTGCCGGTTTCCTTTGCGCAAGCCCCTGCGGGAGTGGTGCAGGACGAAATTCTGTATGTTTTTGCGTCCAACTGCACGGACCATGGAACCCGCCCGCTGGGCGTCTTATGTCCGCTGCGCAAGGCGGAGGTGCTGGACGTCTATCGTGCCGCCAACGGCGCAAGGTAAGGACTGTTTCGTTCCCGCGATTTTGTTGCCGGTCTGCAACGGACATTCAAAACCGCAACAGACGGCACCGTCCATATCCCGTCAAACGGCGTCATATGCGTCCGGGAACCCGGCGATTTCGCGGTTTTTTAGAAATACGGCAAAAAAGTCATCTTGGCACAAAAATTGCTTATATAAAAAGGCAGCAAGCAGCAAACCGCCATTTCAATTTATTCAAAAGGAGATTATCATTATGGGAAAGCAAGTAATA
>CANDBG010000095.1 GCA_947382875.1 uncultured Oscillibacter sp.
GTGAAGGACCTGACGGACGCCGAGGAGCAGAAGCTCCGTGACGCCATTGACGATTATACCGTTGAAGGCGACCTGCGCCGCCAGACGGCGCTGGACATCAAGCGTTTGAGCGAAATTGGCTGCTACCGCGGCCTGCGTCACCGCAAGGGCCTGCCGGTCCGGGGCCAGCGCAGCAAGACCAATGCCCGCACCCGCAAAGGTCCCAAGAAGACCATTGCGAACAAGAAGAAGTAAGGAGGGAGAACCAATATGGCAGCAGCAAAAACTGGCGGCAAAAAGGTCATCCGCCGCCGCCGCGAGAGGAAGAATATCGAGCGTGGACAGGTCCATATCCGGTCTTCCTTCAACAACACCATGGTAACCGTCACCGACTCCCAGGGCAACGCCATTTCCTGGGCCTCCTCCGGCGGACTGGGCTTCCGGGGCAGCAAGAAATCCACCCCGTTCGCCGCTCAGACCGCGGCTGAGACCGCAGCCCGCGCCGCCATGGAACACGGGCTGAAAACGGTGGAAGTATTCGTGAAAGGCCCCGGCCAGGGCCGCGAAGCCGCGATCCGCGCTTTGCAGGCGGTGGGACTGGAAGTGACCATGATCAAAGACGTCACCCCGATCCCCCACAACGGTTGCCGCCCCCCGAAGCGCCGCCGTGTGTAATCGAAAGAGGAGGTAACAAGCAATATGGCAAGGAATATGCAGCCGATTGCCAAGCGCTGCAAGGCTTTGGGCATTTCTCCCGCCGTCATGGGCTACGCCAAGAAGGAAACCAATCGGAATCCCGGCGGCCAGATGCGGAAGAAGAAAAGCGAATATGGCATCCAGCTGAACGAGAAGCAAAAAGTCAAATTCATTTACGGCATCCTGGAAAAGCAGTTCCACAGCTACTATGAGAAGGCGGCCGCCGCCCCCGGCAAAACGGGCGACAACCTCCTGATTCTGGTGGAGCGCCGTCTGGATAATGTGATTTACCGCATGGGCTTCGCCATGACCCGCCGTCAGGCGCGCCAGCTGGTGAGCCACGCCCATTTCACCGTGAACGGCAAGAAGGTCAACATTCCCTCTTACCTGGTGAAGGCGGGTGACGTAATCGAAGTTGCCGAGGGCAGCCGTTCTTCCGAGGCGTTCAAGCGCCTGACCGGACAGGACGCTCCTATTTTCCTCCTGCCTGCGTGGATGGAGCGGGAGAAGAACACCCTGAAGGGTACCGTTCTGCGCCTTCCCGCCCGTGAGGATATCGACATCCCGGTAGAGGAGCATCTGATCGTTGAGCTGTACTCCAAGTAATCGGAGGGATACCCTCAACCATGACACGAACCGCAGGCGGCGGTTTGCATCGCCGCGTTGAGAAGATGAAGGAGGGTACTGCGTGATTGAAATTGAAAAGCCCCAGATCGAATGTATCGAAACGCCAGGCGACGCGACCTATGGAAAATATGTCGTGGAACCCCTGGAGCGCGGGTATGGAACCACGTTGGGAAATGCGCTTCGCCGCATCATGCTTTCGTCGCTCCCCGGCACGGCCCCGACCACCATCAAGATCACAGGCGTTCAGCATGAGTTTTCCACCATCCCGGGCGTAAAGGAGGATGTGACGGAAATCGTCCTGAACGTGAAAGGGCTTTTGACAAAGCTCCACAGCGATTCGGTAAAAACGGTTTATATTGAGGCGGTAGGTCCCTGCGTGGTGACGGCGGGCGATATCAAGGCTGACGGCGAGGTCGAGATCCTCAACCCGGATATGCATATCGCCACGCTGGACAATGGGGCGTCCCTCAATATGGAGATCACACTTTCCCATGGCCGCGGCTATGTACCCGCCGACCGGAACAAACCTCAGCAGAATGTGATCGGCACCATCGCCGTGGACTCCATCTACACGCCGGTGTATAAGGTGAACTACTCGGTAGAGCCGACCCGCGTGGGTACGTCCAGCGATTTCGACCGGCTGCTGCTGGAGGTGTGGACGGACGGAACCATTTCCGCCCGGGACGCCGTGTCCCTGGGAGCCAAGATTTTGTGCGACCATTTCACGCTGTTCACCGATTTGTCGGAGAACGTCGGCAGCAAGCCTACCGTCGTGGAAAAGGCGGAGGCACAGCGGGACAAGGTGCTGGAAATGACCATCGAGGAGCTGGACCTCTCCGTCCGAAGCTTCAACTGCCTGAAACGGGCGAACATCAACACGGTGGAGGATTTGATTTCCAAGACCGAGGACGAAATGATGAAGGTCCGGAACCTGGGACGCAAGTCCTTGGAGGAGGTCATCAACAAGCTGGCCATGATGGGCCTGCACTTGGCTGACGAGGAGAACAATTAAACCGCTGTCTGTGTTCAGATGGCGAGACGAATACGATAAGGAGGGAACCGAAATGCCCGGAACTCGGAAACTTGGCAAGACCACCGACCAGCGTATGGCGATGCTTCGCCAGCAGGTCACGGATTTCCTGGATCACGGAAAGATGGAAACGACGGTCACTCGTGCCAAGGAGATCAAGCCTTTGGCGGAAAAGATGATCACCCTTGGCAAAAAGAGCGATCTGGCCGCGTACCGCAAAGCGATGAGCTTTATTACGCGGGAAGACGTGTGTAAAAAGCTGTTTAAGGAAATCGCCCCGACCTACGCGGAGCGGAACGGCGGTTATACCCGCATCATTCGTACCGGCATCCGGCGCGGCGACGCGGCGGAAACGGCTGTGATCGAGCTGGTGTAAGGAAACCAACCCCCCGGATGTGGTAAAGCCGCATCCGGGGTATTTCATAGACGGAGAGAACCGATGAAACTGGAAAAAATCCGTATTGGACGCATCGTGGGCGTCCATGGCATCCGGGGAGAGCTGAAGGTCCAGCCGCGCAATGTGGACCCGGCGTTTCTCGAACGCTTTCAGACCTTTTATCTGGATGGCAAAGAAATTGCGCTCTTGGGCTTTCGAACGCACAAGAGTCTGGCGATGTTAAAATTCGCCGGAGTGGAGGACCGGGACGCGGCGCAGGCCCTGCGAGGGAAGGAATTGTATATCCTGCGGGATGACGCAGGGCTTCCGAAAGGGGAGTATTTTGACGACGAGCTGCTGGGTTTGGATGTTTACGACAGTGAAACCGGCGCGTGTGTGGGGGAGCTGGTACGGGTGGAGGATTACCCGGCAAGCAAGGTTTACACCGTGCGGGGCGTACGGGAATACCTGATTCCTGCCGTGAAAGACGCTTTCATTCAGGGGATTGACATGGAAGCGAACCGGATGGACGTCCGAATCTGGGAGGGTATGTGATGCAGATTGACATTCTGACGCTGTTCCCGGCTTCCGTGGACGCGATGTTGAATGTGAGCATTCTGGGCCGGGCGCAGGAGCGGGGGCATATTGCAATTCGCACCCATCAGATTCGGGAGTATACGACAAACAAACAGATGCAGGTAGACGATTATCCCTATGGCGGAGGACGGGGAGCCGTTATGCAGGCGGACCCATTGTTCCGGTGCTGGAGCCATGTGGTGGAGACCTATGGCCCCGGACGGACAATTTTTCTGTCGCCCTGCGGCCGGACGTT
Organism: uncultured Oscillibacter sp.; assembly: GCA_947382875.1. GTDB lineage: Bacteria > Bacillota > Clostridia > Oscillospirales > Oscillospiraceae > Oscillibacter. The sequence continues at coordinate 3,541 of CANDBG010000095.1, forward strand.
CACACAAGAAGTCGCGAAGGAACTGAAAGAGCAGTATACACATTTGATCCTGGTTTGCGGGCACTATGAGGGCGTGGACCAGCGTTTTTTGGACGAGTGTGCAGATGAAGAAATTTCCGTGGGTGATTTCGTCCTGACGGGCGGGGAAATTCCTGCAATGGCCGTAGCGGACGCCGTGTGCCGGATGGTTCCAGGCGTGCTGCCGGACGCGGAGTGCTTTGAAGAGGAATCACACTGGAACGGCCTTTTGGAGTATCCGCAGTATTCGCGGCCCGCAGTGTGGCATGGACGGGAAGTACCGGAAATTCTGCTGTCCGGCGACCACGGAAAAGTGGCCGACTGGCGGAAGAAAGAGAGCTACAAGCGAACCATGCGCCGCCGTCCGGACCTGTTTGCGAGTTTTGATGAAAGCCAGCTGACTACCAAGACAGAGAAAAAAGTGTTGCAGCAGGCAAAGGAGGAACTGGCGTCGGAAGACGCGGGAGGATAAGAAAAAAGCCATCCGGCGTGTGTTGCCGGATGGCTTTTTCAGCGTTTTTCTGTGTTGTTTACTTATAATTCGGAGAAATCAGGGAAAGTGATTTTCACATCGTTTCCAGTGGCTTTAACGTCCATATTCATATCCATTTTCATGGATATTTCCATGGTTCCCTGTTCGCCTTTGCCCAGGTTCATATCCATACCCATATCCATATTAAAGACAACCGCGGCATTTTTCAGCTGACCGTCTTTGTCAATGGTGTAAGTAAACGCAGAGCCATCCATGGAGAAATTCATTTTTGCTTCGCCGGGAACATTCATAAGACCGGTAAGGTCAGAAGCCAGACTGTCCATGGTGTTGGCAAGGGCGTCGTTCAGGGCCATGGCGTAAACGGTGTCCGTGCCGGAGGTTTTGGCTGTAATGGATTTCAGGAAGGGAAGGAGGGCGGCGTTCGCCTTGGCGGACATTGCAGACGTATAAATTTCCGCCAGACCGGGAATTTCCTGCTTGAGCATTTCTTCGCCGGAACGAACATACATCACACCGTCTTTCAGCCACATCCCCATCTCCAGGGTATCATCCTCACCCGAAGGCATACCTTCTGCCTTGAGGCTGAGCGTCATGGCCATTTCCATATCGTCCTCAGTCGTGCAAACCTTGACATTGCCAGTACCAGTAATATCCATGTTTTCGGACATATCAAGCGTTTCGCCCTGGCTCTGACCCTTCAGGGAGTAGGCAAAGCCTGCCTTTACATCCAGGTCCGCATCCATACTGCCGTCCATTGCCTCCATGGTAACGTCCTGGAGGTTCCGGTACGTCTCGATTTTTTCCGTAAGGGAGCTGGCTGCTGCCGCGTCAATTGCACCGCTCTGAATCAGGCTGTCCAGCAGGTAAGTGCTGCCATCCTTCAAATCGCAGCCCAAGGCTTGGTAAGTAAGCGCTGCGAGGTCATCCCGAAGGAAGGTTCCGGTAAGCGCAGAGGCGCTGAACAGGCCCAGTGCTGCGCCGAACTCCTGAGCGTTTGCGGTGGTAAAGTCCTCGTTGTCCTTATAGCCAAGGGCGCGGAGGAGGAAGATGGTGTAAGCCTTGTCTGTGCAGGGATTGGCTGCGCCGAAGGAATCTGCGGACACACCGTTTGCAAGGCCCTTGCCAGACAGCCATGCAACATAAGGCGCGGCGGTTTCGCCTACGTCAGCAAAGGGACACGTGATACTGCCAGCTGCATAGGCAGCTTTGGCCTCGTCCTCAGCGCCGTAGAGCCGAACAAGCATAATCGCGGCCTGGGAACGGGTGGGAACCTGGTCCAGCTGGAAGCCGCTGGCGGAACCCTTAAAAATGCCAATAGCTGACAGCTCCTGCGCCGCGTCGTCGAAGCTGGAAGCGGACGCGCTGACACACAGCGCCGCTGTCAGCAGCAGCGTGGCAAACAGGATGGTTAATATGCGTTTCATAAAAAACTCCCTTCTTTCCGGCGAAAAAACGCCTGATTTCAATTTCTATTATATACCAGCCAATTCCTACCGTCAAGGAATAAAAAATGGAAGGCCAGTCCAGGGGAACAGCGGGGATTTTCTCTGAAACCTTAACAGAACCTTGACAGAAACGAAAAAACGGCATAAAATAGAAATATCCGGCAAAACTGAATAGGGTCCGGTAGGTAAGGCTACCACAAGGATATGGATTGTTGCCGCGAAGGGATGGAGACATCCCAAGCTGGTTTGAACAGGCGGTATCGAACAGGAAGGTATCATCTAATGCAATTTCACCGCCTTGTGAGGCTAAAGCTCGAACGGCAGGGGGAGGGGGAAACCTTCGCCTGATAGAACAGGTTCTTCAATCGCACCGGAAGGGACGATTGAAGATTTTTGTTATATATGGATCGTGGATTACAGAAAGGGGGTCCTGGGCTGTGTTTGAAAAAAGAGACGAGCTGTTGGAAGAAATTGAGGAATTGTTCCAACGAAAACGCTATGCGGAGCTGCGGGACCTGCTGCTCCCCATGGAGGCAGCGGATATTGCGTCGCTGTGCGAGGACCTGGACGAACGGGTTCCGTTGATGTTCCGTCTGCTGCCGAAGGAATTGGCGGCAGAGGTGTTCGTGGAGCTGGACAGCGATGACCAGGAACTGTTAATTACCAGTTTCTCAAATACGGAGCTTCGTGAAGTGCTGGACGAGCTATATCTGGACGATACCGTTGACATTGTGGAAGAAATGCCCGCAAATGTGGTAAAACGGATTCTGCGTCATTCGGACCCGGAAATTCGCAAGAGCATTAACGAGATCCTGCAATATCCGGACGATTCCACCGGAAGCATCATGACAACGGAGTTTGTGGACCTGAAGGAGACCATGACGGTGGAAGATGCATTAAAGCGTATCCGCCGGACAGGACCAGATAAGGAAACCATTAACATTTGTTATGTAATTGACGAAGGCCGGCGGCTGATTGGACTGCTGTCGATCCGTACGCTGCTGCTGGCGGAGGAAGATGATATCATTGGCGATATCATGGAACGAAATATCATTGCCGTGCAGACGCTGGACGACCAGGAAACCACTGCCCGCGCCTTGAGCAAATACGACTTTCTGGCGCTGCCGGTGGTGGACAAGGAAAACCGCCTGGTCGGCATTGTCACGGTCGATGACGCAATGGACGTTTTGCAGGAGGAGGTTACGGAGGACATTGAGAAGATGGCCGCCATTCTGC
>CANDBG010000096.1 GCA_947382875.1 uncultured Oscillibacter sp.
GTAGCCAAGTGGTAAGGCAAGGGACTTTGACTCCCTCATTCGCTGGTTCGAGTCCAGCCGTCCCTGCCACGCTCTGAAATTCCCCTTACCGCTCCACCCCCGCCGCAGGCGAGGGTTCCGCCGGACGGGAAATTTCTTCGCCCTTCAGCTGCGATTCGCTTCGCTGGATTCGCAGCTGATTTCGGAGACCTCCGGCCTGCGGGCCGGTTGCAGAGTGCCTGCTTGGTTTGTCTTGCGTTTCTTTTTGTTTGTGCCTCCTCTGTTTTCTTTTTTCATATGATCCGGTAGCTCAGCTGGCAGAGCAATTGCCTTTTAAGCAATGGGTCCGGGGTTCGAATCCCCGCCGGGTCACCAGGTCCCGAATCGTTGTTTTCAACGGTTCGGGATTTTTTTGCCTGATATAAAGCAAGGAAACGGACGGTGTTGGCAACACCGTCCGTTTTGTGCTGCACTTCGTCAAGTTGAAACGGGGGATAAATAATTGTCAGCCAGCGTGTTCACGATCCGCTTTAATCAAGCGCCGCAACGCGTCGACGGCTAACCGCACAGCGGTAGAGGTATCTTCGGTCATCGTCTGATCAAGACCGGCGGCTTCCCGTTCCTGGTTCCAAACGACATGGAAGCAGGAACCGCACCGGCAGCCCAAAGCGGCTGCGACAACGAACAAAGCGGCGGATTCCATTTCACTGGCCTTGACGCCCAAAGCCTTCCAGCTTTCCCATTTCTGCTTCAGCTCATAGGAAACAGGCGAAGCGTCGGGGTCATGCTGCCCATAAAAACTATCTTTGCACTGCACCACGCCGGTATGGAAATGCAGCCCCATTTCCTGAGCGGACTGCACAAGGCAGGAAACGACTTGGAAATCAGAGACAGCGGGGAATTCGAGGGGAGCATACTCGAGGCTGGTATGTTCGAAACGGATTGCACCAGTGGCGATCATGGCGTCACCGGCCTGAACATTCAGGTCGATACCGCCACAGGTACCGGTCCGGATAAAGGTATCCGCACCGCACTTATGAAGTTCCTCCATAGCGATAGCGGCGGACGGCCCGCCGATACCAGTAGAACAAGCAGTAACTTTCTCGCCCAGCAGTGTACCGGTCCAGACATTGAACTCCCGGTTACAGGCGACTTGTTTCGCGTCGTCAAACAGGGCGGCGATTGCGGGCACTCGTCCCGGATCTCCGGGCAGGATGCAGTAGCGTCCCACGTCACCGGGCGCACAAGAAATATGGTATTGCTTTTTTAACTGCTGCATAGATCACACCTCGCATTCTCTTAACCAGAAGGGTTTCTTCCATTATAGCGAATGACCGCGAGTTTTTCAATATCAATTCTTTAGAAAGGCGGCCGCGCCTCGCGGCGCGGGCGGAAGACAGCCATTAAAAATGGCTGGTCCTTTTTGAACCCCCCATTTCTCTTTTCTCTCCGAGAGAAAAGAGAAACGGGCCGTTCACGGTCCAAAGAGAAAAGAGCGTTGGGAAGACTGGCGGAAACTTTTGACTTGGCGGAAGGGCAGCAAAAAGTCCAAATCGACTTGCCGGTGCGTCTGACTCCGCTGCCGCTGCTGCGGTGCGCGGAACGGCTTGGTATATTGGGTGTGCGAAATAGTGCGGCACTTGTTTTTTACTTTAATGTTACAACGGTGACACCGTTCTCGCCTTCGCCGTAGACGCCTAAACGGAAGGACTTCACGGCCCGACTGCGGCGCAGGATATCATGAACCGTTTTACGCAAAGCGCCAGTCCCCTTACCATGAATAATGGTAACGGTTTCGAGCTTACCCATAACGGCGGCGGAGAGAAAGGTTTCGACAACGCTTTCGGCCTCAAGGGTTTCCAGTCCCCGGATATCCAATTCTCTGGAAGCGGCGGTACGCAGCGTACGATTTCCAGAGGACGAAACCGGCGCAGAAGGTTTTCTGGCGGCGCGTTCATCCTCTTCAATCAAGCGCACTTCAGTCGCCTTAACCTTCATTTTGAGCGCGCCGGCTTTAAGCTGCAAAGAACCATCCTTACCCAAAGCAACGACTTCGGCGGCCTGACGGACGCCTGGAATTTCGACGAGATCCCCTGCCCGAATCGGGCGGCTGGGTTTTGGAATCGGCGCAGGCACATCCTTTTGAGACTGCAAGCGTTCTTCGGCCTGATGCAAGCCCTGTCGGATGGCGGCTTGTGCATCGTTAATATTCTGGGCGGCGTCGGCCCGAGCTTGCAAACGGCGCAGTTCTGCCAATTCATTAAATGTCTGATCCGCGGCTGCTTTCGCATCACGAAGAATCCGTTTCGCCTCCGCCTCGCCGCGGCTGCGGGCATTTTCCTTAGCGCGTTCCATCTGCTCCCGGAACTCCCTGGCTTTACGGGCGTCCTCCTCCCTCTGACGAAAGAGCTGTTCCGTTTCCTGCTCCCGTTTTTCGAGAGCCTGACGTTTTGCCTCCAACTGCGTGAGGACATCTTCAAAGCGCACGCTGTCGCCGCTCATTTGGACGCGGGCGGCGTCAATAACCTCTTCGGGAAGTCCCAGACGGCGGGAAATGGCGAAGGCATTGGATTTGCCAGGAATACCAATCAAGAGGCGGTAAGTGGGGCTTAAAGTTTCGACATTGAACTCGCAAGAGGCGTTTTCGACGCCTGGTGTAGTCATAGCAAAAGTTTTAAGTTCGGCATAATGCGTTGTAGCGGCGATACGGGCGCCGGTTTGCCGGACGTGTTCAATTACAGCAATTGCGAGCGCGGCGCCCTCAACGGGATCAGTTCCCGCGCCCAGCTCATCAAAGAGAATGAGGCTGCGGCCATTCGCCTCTTTCAAGATGCCGACGATGTTGGTCATATGAGCGGAGAACGTAGAAAGGCTCTGCTCGATGCTCTGTTCATCACCGATGTCCGCGAGAACACGTTCATAGACAGCCACAGCGCTTTGGTCGGCGGCAGGGATATGAAGGCCGCACTGTGTCATAATCGTAAGGAGACCCAAGGTTTTCAGCGAGACCGTTTTACCGCCGGTATTTGGGCCGGTAATCACCAGAGTATCAAACGCTCCGCCCAATTCGAGGTCAATCGGCACCGCTTTTTTAGCATCCAGCAGCGGGTGCCGGGCCTTACGCAGGCGGGTACAGCCATCCCGTCGAATTTCGGGACGAACGCCGTTCATTTTGTAGCTCAATTCACCTCTTGCAAAAATGAGGTCCAAGTGAACGAGGGCATCATAATCCCATTGAATATCTTCGCGGTGCGCGGCGGCGTCCGCGGACAGCTCCGCCAAAATCCGTTCAATTTCCTTTTGTTCTTTGGCTTCCAGTTCGATATACTCATTATTTGCCTGAACGACGCCCATAGGTTCCACGAAGAGGGTAGCGCCGGAGGAAGAAATATCATGAACGAGGCCGGGGAGGTTTCCCTTTTGTTCCGCTTTGACAGGCACGACAAAACGCCCATCGCGCTGTGTGATAATGGCCTCTTGCAGCACTTTTGCATAGCTTGCAGAAGAAATAATTTTCTGCAAAATCTGACGGCTTTTTGCTTGTGCGGCCCGCATATGGCGTCGGATATCGGCCAGCTCCGGCGACGCGGCGTCTGCAATAGTGTCCTCATCGGGGATACAGCGTTTGATTTTTTCTTCCAGGAAATGATTTCCGTGAAGGGAAAGAAATAAGTGATCAATGGCGGTTTTTTCGGACGCATCGTTGTTAAAATACTCTTTCGCACGGCGGGCGGCAGTCAGGAGCCCGGCGATGGTCAATAATTCCCGCGTATTCAAAGCGCCGCCGCGGTCAGCGCGGTCCAGGGCCTCGGCCACCGGCTTCACGCCGGAAAAAGACGGACTCCCACGTAAACCGATCATCAAGCGGGCGGCGTCGGTCTGGTCCAGAAGGCGCAGAACTTCTTCGGGTTCGGTCTCTGGCCGGACTTGAATCGCCCGCGTTTTCGCCTCTGCGCTGACGGCCTGTTCTGACAACAATTGTAATACCCACGGCAATTCCAGGGTACGTAAAGATTTATCAAATAATTCGCTCATAAAGTTCCTCCTGTGAGGTATGGTTTTCAAATATACAGCATTATTTTTTGGTTAGGGATTTATAAAAATCGAGTGTATTAAAATTCCGCTCCAATTGAGAAAAGACAAACGATTCCGCCGCGCTTTGCAGACGTTTCAGCGGGTCCAGCCCCAAGCGGAACGAATAAAGACGTTTTGGGTCTCCGTAGACGATATGCCGCAATGCGGCCAAAGAGTCCCGGCACAAAGAACGTCCGGTTCCGGACGGCGCGCATTTCTTACAGTAAATCACACCTTGTACGGTGTCCAGCACTGGCGCTTCGGGGGCCGGTTCTCCACACAAAGCGCAGGCATCCGCTAACGGTTCGTAGCCCGCGAGACACAACAACCGCAGTTCAAAAGCCGGTTTTACCAATTCTGTAGGTTTGCGCAGTTTTGACAGGGCAAACAAGCCGTTAAGCAAGTGCCGTAAAAGCTCCTGCACCGGGACCTCTTCCGGCGAAACGGTTTCTGTCAGTTCGGCCATGTAGAAGCCTAATGCGAGCGCTTCCAGGTCTGCGCGCAGGCCGTCGAACAGTTCCAGGGTAGAGCCTTCCCGGGCGTACCGCCAGGCGCCGTATTGATAAAGCGTCCATTCCGAGTACGCCAGCGGCTGTGCACAGGCGGCAAACTTGCAGGTCTTACGCCGTGCGCCGCGAGCAATGACGGTTATTTTTCCCATATCTTCCGATAAGAGCGTCAGGACTTTATCCGTTTCTTTGGTCAGCGTTTCCCGCAGGACGACACCGCGAGTAACCGTCACATCCGCCACGGCGTTCCCTCCTATGTAGGGGGACAAAGCCCCCAAACGTTATTGTTCACCGGCTTTACGTTCCGCCGCACAGTAGAGCATATAGGCGGCAGGATCACCGGTCTGACAGAAGAACTCCCAGATTTGTACAGGGTCCATGTTGCAGACCTCCTTATGTCCGGTCAAACCGGACTGCATACAGGTTAGTCTGCGAAAGGCGTCGGATTTTATGGCTGGAAATCTGTGGAGGGGCAGGGGAATCAGTCTTCGCGGTAGCCGAAGCTGCGCACATAGTTTGCGTTATCACGCCAATTTTCCTTGACCTTTACCCAAGTTTCGAGGTAGACCTGAGCGCCCATAAATTTTTCCATATCCCGCCGTGCAAGGGAGCTGATTTTTTTCAGCATAGCGCCCTGTTTTCCAATGATAATGCCCTTATGGCTGACTTTTTCGCAGTAAATGGTAGCATCCACGTCAATGATTCCGGAGTCACGTTCAGAGAACTTTGTGATTTCGACGGCCGTTCCGTGAGGAATTTCTTTGTCGAGGCACAGAAGCAATTTTTCACGTAGAAGTTCGCCCATGACCTGACGTTCAGGCTGGTCGCTGACCTGGCCGTCAGGGAATAATTGGGGGCCTTCTTCAGCGAACTTTGCGGCTTCGGACATTAAGTCGTCCAAGCCGCTGCCGGTGTGTGCGGAGATTGGAATGATGGCATGAAAGCCGTCCCAGGCCTCGTTGTAGGCGGCGATTACGGGCAAGAGGTCCGCGGGTTCAACGGTATCGATTTTGTTTATGCATAAGATGCAGGGCAATTTTTCCTCACGGATACGGTCAATGAGCGCCCTTTCGGGACCGCCCACATGCGGAATTGGTTCAACTAAAAGGAGGGCGCAATCCACATCACTCAAGCTGGAAGTGACGACTTTGACCATATAGTCGCCCAAAGCAGACTTCGGCTTATGCAGTCCCGGCGTATCCAAAAGGATATACTGCGTATCGCTTTTATTTACGACGCCGTAAATGCGGTTGCGCGTAGTCTGCGCTTTGTTTGACACAATGGCGACTTTTTCTCCGACCAATGCATTTGTCAGGCTTGACTTCCCCACGTTTGGACGTCCACAAACTGTAAGCATCGCTGTTTTTACAATGTTCGACATTTTCGCATCCTCCCAAGGTTGATGGCTGACTGCGCATTGGCAGTCTGGCAGTTCCACCCCCCATTTTCTCTTTTTCTTGGCGAAGAAAAAGAGAAAACGGGCCGTGGACGGTCCAAAAGAGAAAAAGACGCTGGTAAGACTGGTGGAAATCTGTTGGATTGTGCCCCTGTCGACTGGAAGTTCATCACCGACTTGACTCTGCCACAGATACCGCTGCCGCTCTGCGGTGGTCGAAAGGGCTTGTTTTTGAGACTGGTGGAAATTTGGCTGATTCTGCCTCTGCTGCGAAAAGTGCATCACTGATTTGACTCAGCCGCAGATGCCGCTGCCGCTCTGCCGGTGGTTGAAAGAGCTGGCTGCAAAAAAGTTGGCTGCAAAAGTTCTGTTTTTTCCACAATGGATGTGGAAAGCGACAGGCCGCCATAAATAGCCCCGAAAGGCTGATCCCTTTCGCGCACCGCAGCAGCGGCAGCGGAAATAGACGCAGAGACAAGTCGACATAGACTTCTCGTTTGACTTCCTCCAAGCCGTAGTTTTCCACCAGTCCTGATAAAAACGCTCTTTTCTTTTGGACCGTGAACGGCCCGTTTTCTTTTCTCTCGCCAGAGAAAAGAAAATGGGGGGTTCGAATTGGACCAGCCATTTCAAATGGCTGTCTTCCGCCCGCGCCGCAAGGCGCG
>CANDBG010000097.1 GCA_947382875.1 uncultured Oscillibacter sp.
CGGTAAAAAGAGGGTTGATTTAGGGGCTATCCACCACAAAATTGGAAGAGCCAAATTTTCTTGCTTTTCGCCCGGATTATTGATATACTTACAAGAAAACAAGTGATATCAAAAAATTGGCTCTTTTGAGTAAACTGTGCAGAATGCGCAATTTTGGGAGGTGATTTTATGAATGTCGCTAAGGAAATCGGTGCGAAGATTCGTCATTACCGGAAAATGAAACACATGACGGTGGAGCAGCTGGCCGCCGCGGTCTGTAAAAGCAAATCCTGTGTTTCGAAGTATGAATCGGGTCAGATTACGATGGATGTTGCTACGCTGTACGAAATCGCCCAGACGTTAGATGTAAAGGTGACGCAGCTGCTTTACCTGCCGTTGGCAGCGCGCTCCGGGATGCCCGCCGGGACCGTTCCCGCCTTCTTTTCAGGGGTGAATCATCTGTATATGTATTACTATGATGGACGAAAAAACCGGATCAATCGCTCGGTCATTGATATTTTTTCGGAGGTTGAACCGGGAGTTTATCAGGTTCATGTGTATATGAATGTGAACGAATTCGTCCGCTATCAACTGTGCGAAAACCTGTATGATGGGTATTTGACGCATTACGATGCGTTCAGTACGCTGATCCTGGAAAATCAGAGTATGGAGATGGACAACTATCAAATGGGGATTCCCAGCCCTTATATGAACGCTGGTACAAAATGGGCGTTGGCCTTTGGCATTTCCAGCCGTCCTTTGATGCCAACCTCTACGAAAGTGCTGCTCTCCAAGACCATTCAGAAGGAAACTCCGGAATTTGAAAAGGAACTGCGCTTGTCAAAGGAGGATATCCGCCTGATGAAACAATATAATATGTTGACGATTTTATGAGTATGCACGCTGCATAATCTATGGGATGCAGGCAGCGGTTTTCTGAAAAGCCGGAGGTGCGCTATGTGGGCGGAAGAAAAGGTGCGGATTGTGGACATTGCTGGAGAGCTGGGCCTCAGCACGGCTACCGTGTCCAACGTCATTCACGGAAAAACGAAAAAGGTATCTGCCGATACAATCCGGCGGGTCCAGGAAAAGCTGGAGGAACGGGGGTACATCCCAAACATGGCGGCGACGCTCCTGGCGCAGAATAACTCCCGGATCATAGGCGTTGTGATCAAAAACCATGAAAAATACGAGGGGCAGCTTTTGACGGACCCGTTTATCGCTTCGTCCCTGAATTACCTGTCGGACGAAATCGAGCGAAACGGCAATTTCATGATGGTGAAAAAGGCGAAAAATATCATGGAATCCGCTCAGTTTGCCTCCATGTGGAATATGGACGGTATGGTTCTTTTGAGCTTCTGCGCGGATGAATATCAAGCCCTGCGGGATCAGATTCGGATTCCGTTTGTCGTCTATGACGGCTGTTTTGAAAACAAGGGCAGAATTTGCAACATCCAGATTGACAACCGGGAAGGAGGGCGTCAGACAGGGGTCCACTTTCGGACGCTTGGGCACCGGCGTGTGCTCTGCGTGGCCGACAACCGGGAGTACATGGACTGGCAGCGGTATGAGGGGCTTTGCGAAGGTCTGGGGTTTGCGGCGGACTTCTGGCAGATTCCCATACACAAACGGGAGCGGGAACGTTTCTATCAGGAACGGACAGTTCAGCTGCGCCGGTACAGCGCCATTTTCGCCGTCTCGGACTATTACGCCGTGGAGCTGATGCGCTTCCTGCGGAGAATCGGCGTAAGGCTGCCGGAGGAAATGGCGGTTGCCGGGTTTGACGACAGCGTAATTTGCGAACAGGTGATTCCGTCCCTGACCTCTGTCCGGCAGGATGGAGCCTGTCGGGCGCGAAAGGCCGTGGAGCTGTTGAAGCGGATGAAGGAACATCCGAATTTTTCCGGGAATTTTCTGACCGCCGTTCAGCTGATTCCCAGAGAAAGCACCGACTGGTTACGTCATTAACCGAAAAGTTATACGTTTAACCTCTTGCGTTTGCCCGTCTTTCCCACTATGATAGAGCGGAAAGGCGGGCGTTGCTCATGAAATCGAACTCTTTTTTTGCGTCGGTTGTCCGGATTGCGATTCCGGTAGGCTTTCAGTCGATGCTGCAATCCTCCTTTGCCATGATTGACCAGCTGATGGTTGGACAGCTGGGAAGCGGAGCGGTAGCGGCCATTGAAGCGGCGGGACGCCCGGCGTTTATTTACTCTGTGATGTCGGGCGCGGCGGCGGCTGTCGCCGGAATTATGATTGCGCAGTATCTTGGCATGGGAGACAAAAAACGGGCCGATCAGAGCTTATCTGTGAACCTGACGGCTGTTTTGCTTCTGGCGGCAGTGTTTCTGGCGGTCTGTCTTTCGTTTCCGGGAAGGATTATCCGTATTTTTATTGAGGATGAACCGTCCATCCTGGCGCTGGGACAGGATTACCTGGTTCGGATTGTCTGGACCTGCCTTCCGTTAGGGGCTTCCTCCATTTTGTCCGTTATGATCCGGTGTATGGACCGGGCCGCCCTGCCGCTTTTTGCCGGAATCTCGGCGGCGGTGATCAATACGGCGCTGAACTACGCCCTGATTTTTGGACATTTTGGATTTCCTTCTCTGGGCATAGCCGGGGCGGCCATTGCCAGCGTGATTTCACAGGCAGTTCACTTTGCTTTGATTGCCGTCATGTTTCTCCATGTCCGGGGATGCCGTTTTTCGTTTTCGCTCTCCCTGGGGCGGACCGGATGGCGGCAGTTTATCCAGATATTGCTCCCTGCTCTTGTCAGTGAATTCCTTTGGAGCGCAGGACAAAGCGTGAACACGTTTCTATATGGACATATCAGTACCGGCGCGCTGGCGGCCATGTCCATGACCGGCCCGGTGCAGGGACTCTTTATCGGCGCCATGAGCGGCGTATCGCAGGCCGCGGGAATTTTGATTGGTAAGCGTCTTGGCGCGAAGGAATACGGCCCCGCCAGACAGGACGCCCAAAAGCTGCTTGGCTATGGTTTTGCAGGGTCCCTGGTGTTGTCGGCTGTTCTGATTGGCCTGCGAACCCCTTATGTGCAGCTCTACAACGTGGAACCGGAGGTCCGTACTGCCGCCGCATGGCTGCTCTTTCTGTTTGCGGTTCTGGCGCCGCTCAAGGTTGCCAACATGATTCTGGGCGGCGGAATCATACGCAGCGGCGGCAAAACCGCTTACGTCATGGCCATTGATATCATCGGCACATGGTTCATAGGGGTCCCGCTGGGCCTTGTATCCGCGTTTGTCCTTCAGCTGCCAGTCACATGGGTATACTTCATTTTGTCCCAGGAAGAGCTCATCCGCCTGCTGCTGTCCCTGTTTATCTTTCGGCGGGGGACCTGGATGGGCAAGCTCTCCTGATTCAACAGAACCGCAAGGACGGACCTGTAAGGGGTTCGTCCTTGCAGTTTTACTTGAGTTTGCCGGGAAGCGGTTCGGGATATTCCACAAAAAGAATTGGATTTTTATTGCAAATATCCAATCTTTACGGGATTTTTCAATTTGCTATTGCATCTTTCGGAAGATGTGCTATTATGAGTTTAAGCAAACCGGAAACGTTACCAATAACGGTTCCGGAAATACCGAAACCCTGCGAAATTATTTTTTAGGAGGAAACTGAAATGAAAAGAAGCAACAAGCTCTTGGGACTCATCCTGTGTGCGGTCATGCTGCTGTCCCTGCTGACGGCCTGCGGCGGCAAAGGCAGCGATTCTGGCAGCGTCTACTGGCTGAATATGAAGCCGGAATCCGATGAAACCCTGCAGGAAGTGGCCGCGATGTATACCGAAGAAACCGGTGTGCCCGTCAAGGTGCTGACCGCCGCCTCCGGTACTTATGACCAAACCCTGATGGCCGAACTGGAAAAGTCCGCGCCGCCCACCATGTTCGTCATTGGCACGCAGATCGGCGTGAACAACTGGAAGGATTACGCCATGGACCTGAAAGGCTCCGCCATTGAAGCCGAACTGAACACGGACGCCTACAACCTCTATGACGAGGACGGCCGGCTCGTTTCCATGGGCTACTGCTACGAGTGCTATGGCATCATCGTCAATCCGGACCTGGTGGAACAGGCGGGACACTCCATGGACGAGATCAAGAATTTCGACGGCCTGAAGGCCGTGGCCGAGGACATTCACGCCCGCGCCGCGGAGCTCGGCTTTGACGCCTTTACTTCCTGCGATATGGACAGCTCTTCCAACTGGCGCTTTGTGGGCCATATGGCAAACGTAGAGTACTATTACGAGCAGGAGGGCAAAACCTGGACCGAATGCCCGCCTTCGATCAGCGGTAAATACCTGGAGAACTTCAAAAACCTGTATGACCTGTGCATCAACAACAGCATCAGCGCTCCGGAGACCCTCGCCACCGGCGGCCACGACGCAAGCAATGAGTTCAAGACCGGTCAGGCCGCGTTCCAGATTCAGGGCTCCTGGGAGTATGAGGGTCTGAAGAACGATGTTCCCAACGCCACCATGATTCCCTATTACTGCGGCGTAGCCGGTGAGGAAAACGCCGGCCTGAACTGCGGCACGGAGAACTGCTGGGCCATTAACTCCAAGGTCTCCGAGGCCGACCAGAAAGCAACCATGGATTTCATGGTCTGGTGTGTCACCAACCCCGACGCCAGCCGTCTGCTGGTGGATACCTTCGGCGTCATGCCCTATAAGCAGGCCGCGGAATCGACCAACGGGTTCCTGAAAAACGCCTCCGATTACACTGCCAACGGCTGCTATGTCATGAACTGGGCCACGAACTTCCAGCCCAACGTGGACTCTTACCGCGCCGCCCTGACTGCCGCCCTGAACCAGTATAACTCCGACCAGTCCGACGCCAACTGGGATCTGGTCCGCACCGCCTTCGTGGACGGCTGGTCCGTGCAGTATCAGAGCATCTTCGGCTGATTTCCCGCCGCGCACCGTACGGCGTGCGGAATGGAAACCGTACAGCGGTTTCCGAAATGAAACCTGTCTCGCAGCGTGGGGGCGGAGGACCTTGCCCCGCCCCCGCCTTTTATCAAGTATCGTAAGGGAGTTGAGCCTGTGAAGAAGAAAAAAATTACCAATCGCAACTCCATTCAGGAAGCAACCAGGCGCTGGTCCATCTTCTTTCTCGGACCTGTGGTGGTCGCCTTTGCCATTGGATTCGTCTGGCCTTTTCTGCAAGGTATCTGGCTGTCCCTGTGTAAATTCCGTCTGATTTCCGATGCAACGTTTATCGGGTTCGGAAACTACGTAAAGGCTTTTCAGGATGAATCCTTTACGCACTCCTTCTGGTATACCGCATTGTTTACCATCGTTTCCCTGGTGATTATCAATGTGCTGGCTTTCACCGTAGCCTATATTCTGACGCAGAACATCAAAGGCAGCAACCTTTTCCGCACGGTGTTTTTCATGCCGAACCTGATCGGCGGCATTGTCCTGGGCCACATCTGGTCCATGATTTTCGACGGCATCCTCAGCCGCTGGAACACCTCCATCCTGATGGAAACCCGGTACGGCTTCTGGGGCCTCATTATTTTGATGAGCTGGCAGCAGATCGGTTACATGATGATTATATACATTGCGGGTCTCCAGAATGTCCCCGGCGATATGCTGGAAGCCGCCCGCATTGACGGCGCTTCCCGCTGGCAGACCCTTTTCAAAGTCACCATTCCCAACGTCATGCCGTCGATTACCATTTGTATGTTTCTGACCCTCACCAATGGCTTCAAGCTCTTTGACCAGAACCTTGCTCTGACAGGCGGTCAGCCCTTCATCATCCAGCCGGACGGCACCACCATCCGTACAACGGAAATGCTGGCGCTGAACATCTACAACACATTTTACGGCTCCAATACCACCGCTCAGGGCGTAGCTCAGGCAAAAGCCGTGATCTTCTTTATCCTGGTTGCCGGGCTGGGCCTGCTTCAACTCAGCTACACCCGTAAAAAGG
>CANDBG010000098.1 GCA_947382875.1 uncultured Oscillibacter sp.
TAGCCAGACCGGCGGCATCGTCACCGGCGCGGTTGATCTTGTAGCCGGAGGACAGCTTCTCCAGGTTCTTCGCCAGGGCGGAAGTGTTCGTGTTGTAGTTGCGGTAGGCGTTCATCGCCAGTATGTTATGCTGAATCCTCATTTTAAAATCTTCCTCTCATTAAAATGATTATTAAGTCCGGCGCTTCGGGACATCCCTGTCCCTCCGCTCAGGTGGAGTACTTCTCCGGCTTTCCTGCCGCGCGCGCAACAGGTTGCCGTGTTGGTACGGTACATATTTCATCCAGCTCGTCAGCCGGTTGAAACCCTTTTATTGGGGAGTGCATATGGTTTCGTTGGATGCAGATTCGGGTGGAAAGATGAGATCAAGCTGACGCCGCAGGGTCTGCACGTTGCGATCCCCGCCGTCCATTTCACGGAGCAGCGCCCGCATGGCGGTCAATACCTGGGATTTGTTCCGGTTCCAGAGAAGTTCCCTCCGATGGCGGTATGGGCCGTCCACGACGCACCCGGGACGTTCCCCGCCGATCCGTTCCAGCACCTCGCCCCGCAGGATGGTCATGTCTCTCGGGGCCTGCACCATCAGTTTGCAGCGATCCCCGGCAATGTGGTTCAGCTGAACGATGACCTCATCCCCAATTGTCATATAATCTCCTGTTCGAAGTTGCAGAGACAGCATGGCAAACTCCTTTCGCCTGCTTTTTCATCGTAAAAATATTTTGAACGCTCATCAAAAGGTGAGCTTCGGGCACGCGCACGCGCCCTCTCGTTTCCCACTTGACGGCTCGGAAAACGCTGATCGAAGAAAAACCATCTGCCATTTTTCTTCGATCAACGCTCCCCTGACCGAAACCATGGGCATTCACCGGCGTCCCGACCGGCATAGCGTGGAACCTATCTAAGAGCTACGCGCTCTGGCGCTGCTCCTGCATACGGAAATATTGGGCCAGGCCCTGGGCCTTAATATTCAACGCGGCGTTTTCCTCCCGTTTGAGAACCGCGCCGCAGTGCGGACAGGTCCAAGTCCGCCGTCTTGTGGAAATCTCCACCGGCATGACGGTTTCACAAACGAAGCAGGTCCGTGTGGAGGGGAAGTAGCGATCCACGATAAGAAGCTGCTTTCCCTGCCGTGCCAGCTTATAGCGCAGGCACTCCCGGAACATTCCGAAACCAGAGTCACCCACGTTTCCAAGGCTTGTAATTTTATCCAGCTCCCTCATCTCGTCCGCGCGCATACACACGGCGTCCCAAGCGTTGGCTATCCGCCGGGATTCCTTGTGGACGTAGTCGCGGCGTTGATTGGTGATGTGTTCATGGAGCCGGTAAAACTTTTGAACGGTCTCTTGATAGTTTTTGGAACCGGGCTGCTTTCGGTTCAGGCTCCGCTGGATTTTTGCCAGCTTATCCTGAGAAACCTTCCGCCACTGCGGCGGGTCCGCCGCGGCTCCGCTGCTGTCAACGTAAAAATGCCGCATCGAATATTTGAGGCCAAGGGTGGTGTCCTCCGAAGGTGTGACGGGAACCGGCATTTTATCGGTATTCTCATAGAGAATATAACCGTAATACTTGCCGCTCCGGGTTTTCTCCACCGTGATCCGTTTCAGTTTCCACCAGCCTTGCGGGCGGCGGGAGAATTTTGCCCGGACGATTCCGGCTTTTGTCATGCGGACGCCATCTTTTGTGATGTAGATCGTGGGGCCGGAAGTAAATTCATGATTGCAGGCGGTAAAGGAATCCCGGTCCGTTTTTTTGCGTTTGAAGTTTGGATGCCCGAAATGTTCCGGGTCTTTGAAAAATACGCGGAATGCCTGATTGAGTTTGTTGTGTTCCTGAATCAGAGCTTGGCTGTCGACTTCTTTTAAGAAAGACGCTTCGTTTTTGTATTTTGCCGGGGTGGGGATAAAGAACGCGCCAGTCTCGGCATAGAACCGCTGCTGGTCAGAGAGCATCTGATTCCAGATGTAGCGGCAGCAGCCGAAGGTTTTTTCAAAAAGCGCCATCTGTTCAGCGTTGGGATAAAGACGAACTTTCAGCGTGGTATATTGCGTGGGATTCGCTTTCGATTGTCTGCCAGCCATCCGTTCCCCTCCTTCCGCAAGGCCGCCCTGTCCAAGGCAAATTTGCAAAAACGCAGATTGACATTTGTGGTCAGGCCGGAATTTGGCGGTATTGGGCAGGAAGTATGCTTTTTGCCCGTTTTCTGTCGATTTATTTTGATTTGAAAAAAGTTCTGTAAAGCTATTAAGATTTCCGGGAATTAGCCGAAATAGTTAGTGAAAGGTGTTTGGGCCGGCATAATTTCAGGGACGGGCAAAAAGTATACAACTTGCCCGTTATAATGTTGAAAAAGTTAAAAAGCACCCGCCAGTTGTTTTGGCGGGTGCTTTTTTTATAGACCACGATGACGAAATCTGTTCTACAATATGGTGGAAATTCCTTTTGGAAAGGAGAGGTATGGAATGAAAGGGATCATGTATGGATATGTCCGTGTTTCCACAAAAGAGCAGAAGGAAGACCGTCAGCTGACTGCTATGCGGGAATTTGGCGTGGATGCAGAGCGGATCGTGGTAGAGAAGTTATCCGGTAAAAACTTCCAGCGCCCCCGCTATCAGGCTCTGGTCACCCGGATGGATGCCGGAGATGTGTTGGTGATCAAGAGCATCGACCGCTTGGGACGGAACTATGATGAGATTTTGGAGCAGTGGCGCTGGCTGACCAAATCCAAAGAAATTGCGATTGTCGTGCTGGACATGCCGCTGCTGGATACCCGGCAGGGCCGGGATCTTACCGGTGTGCTGGTGGCGGATATCGTGCTGCAGCTTTTAAGCTATGTGGCCCAGACGGAGCGGGAGTTCAACCGTCAGCGGCAGGCGGAGGGAATCGCCGAAGCAAGGGAGCGAGGTGTCCGTTTTGGACCGGAACGGATGCCAATGCCGGAACAATTCGAGGCGGTAGCCCGGCAGTGGTGGGACGGTGAAATATCGGGAGAATGCGCGGCCAAGAGCTTGGGCCTGTCCCGGAGGACCTTCTGCCGCCGCGCCAAGGAGTGGGGCCTCGCCGAAGGCTTAACCCGCCGTATCGTTTTTTCCTGTTGAATGATGCGCCGGTGTCTGTAAAGAAAAACCGGAAGAAGAAACCGCACGGAGCGTCATTGCCCCGCACGGTCATTTTTATTGCCTGTTCAATTCTTCTCTCGACTGTTTGAGATGAGGATTTTTCCGAAGGTAGGTGTCCAGGGGACAAGACATGACGAAAGCTATTGCCAATACCACCAGAGAAAGCTGAACAGATGCAGCATAAGCACTAATCGAAACACGTTTTCGTTTACAACGAAAAAAGGTCCTGGATGCACTTTGATCAAAGCACATCCAGGGTCTTTCCGTTCGGGTATCCAGATTCTCTTTTCCTCGTATAATAAGATTTGCAGATGATTTTGTAAGTGTATCTGCTTGGTTTACTCCGCATTCGTTGGCATTGATGTGGGGAGCAAAAGCAATGCGGTGTACCTCATGAGGCCGGATGGCAGCAAGCACAGCCTCTGACCTGCCCAAGAATGACGACGATGTGGATGCCTTTGTGATTGCTGACAAACTTCGGTTTGGCCGAATTACCAAGGAGGTCCACATGGATGATTACCATTATAAAGCCCTGCAGACATTGACCAAAGCCAGATTCTACGCTGTTGACATCCTGTGCCTGGAACGCAGAAGATTCCCACCAGCACGCTTCGGACTGGAAGGGGCGGACGACCCTGCCGCGGCTTGTGCTGCTATACTTTCTCCGGTTCTCGTCTCCTGGGCGGTATTTCGTCTTTCACCGCTTCCCTCTGCTCATCTGATATCGTCCGCGTTTTGTATGCTTTCCCCATTTTTATCTCCCTGACTCAGTATACCTCACATCTCCTAATTTCGGGATTGGCTTTTAATTTTCATTTTGGCCTGCCGCCCATTGGTAAGGCTGGTCGATGGGCCAGGAACGGCCTATATCGGGCAGCTTCAGGGGCTGGTTACCCTCCGTGTAGTACCAGATGTCCAGCACGTCCGGGTCACCGCCCTCGCCGGTAAAGCCCTCCTGCAAAGTCTTTTGGATGCTGTCCAAAAGCGTCTCGGCCAGCTGCTCCGCACCGAACATGTGAAATTCTTCCTTTTGCGGATTAGGCGGGCCGACAAACAGGGCGGATTCCCTGGACAGGCACACGCCTATGCCGCCTTTTCCGCTGGTGATTTCCCCGTCCAGCGTCAAGTTCCAGCCGGTTAAATCCACAATGCCTTGTATCAGGACTTCCGGGGTCAGCTCCCCCTCATAGCCCAGGGGATACTCTGAAAAGCCCTCCGCTTTCGTACCTATATACAGCGTGGCCGTCTGGCCTTGGGCAGGCGGCTCCGGCGTGTCTGTGGGAGAAACGGCGGGAGTGTCCGTAGAAGTGGGCGGCGAAGTCTGTCCTCCGTTGGGCGGGTCTGTTTCGCCGCACCCAGCCAGTAATAGAACCGCCACGCAAGCGCAAAGCAACAGGCACAAACTTTTTTTATTTGCTTTCATAGTACCAATTTCCTTTCTCAAAAACGCAAAAAGGTTTTTATACCCGATTATAACAAGCGGATTTCACACTGTCAATATATGGAATCGATGATGTGTTTAACGGCGTGTAGGAGTACAATACATATTGGACAGAGCGGAAAAAGTAGAAGTCCGCGGCCAAAACGGTTAAAGCGGAGTTGCCACACTTAACACAACCGAGAAGAGACGACATCCTTCATGAGCAAGACTATAACACAAGACATGGCCAGTCGGCAATCCCTAATGAAGTGCGCAGAGAAATATGGCGTCAGCCGTGACAGGGAAATCTGGACGCTTACCTTCTGATGAACCGGGAACAGCTGGAGGCGTTTTCCCATCAAACGGACGCGGAACCGGTTCTCTTGAAGCTCTGGAAAACGCTGTTTCCGGAAGCTGGGATACATATTCAAACGGACGACGGCAAGCGCCGCTTTTTGGACAGCGAGGGCAAGGAATATTTTCTGTTTTGCGGGGAAAAACGCCCCGCGAAGGACAACGGCGCGTTTTTACCAGATATTCACTGACCTCTGAAATAGAAATCTATTCCAACAGTCTGGAATAGGGCTTTCCTCCGTCGGTCTATGCCTGGATGCCCGACGGAATGCTCGCCTTTCCCGGGTTCGAGGACGAAGAGGACAACTGATTCTGACCGTCGGACCCCGCAAGCCATTTTCTGAAAAACGTACCATTTCCACAGACAAAGTATCAAAAACACGGGAAACGGGCCTGCTGATGTAAAAAACAGCGGGCTTTTTTTCGCGCGCAGGGGATTTTTGATAAAATGGACGCCAGGAACTTATTTCCGGTTTTCCGGATAAGTTCTTCAATACATATAGGAGGAAATGGCTATGTCAGGAAAACTTTACGGCTATGTCCGCGTATCCACCCGGGGGCAGTGTGAGGACCGGCAGATGATTGCTATGCAGGAATTTGGCGTCCCGACGGAACAAATTGTCGTGGAAAAGCAGTCCGGCAAGAATTTTGACCGCCCCGCTTACCTGCGTCTGATCCGGTCCATGGAGGGCGGCGATGTGCTGGTCGTCAAGAGCATCGACCGCCTGGGCCGGAATTACGGCGAAATTCTGGAACAGTGGTCCGGCTTGACCAAAGGAAAAGGAATCGCCATTGTCGTGTTGGACATGCCGCTGCTGGACACCCGTCAGGGACGGGATCTGGCTGGTACCCTGATTGCGGACATTGTCCTCCAGCTTTTGAGCTACGTGGCCCAGACTGAACGGGATTTCAACCGTCA
>CANDBG010000099.1 GCA_947382875.1 uncultured Oscillibacter sp.
GTAAGAGAAAAGAAAATGGGGGGTTCAAATTTGGACCAGCCATTTCAAATGGCTGTCTTCCGCCCGCGCCGCGAGGCGCGCCCTCCCTTTTTCCTGCTAAGGAAGAATAAAAAAATGTATTTTATATAAATTTTACTTTACAATGAGAAATAGGTATGCTATTCTCTTGAAAGAACGTCCCCGGCGCTTTGTTGCGCGGAGTCACACCGGCCCGAAACACAGTGCCGCGGGGAACCAATTAAGAAAGGTGGATCATCCCTATGCTTCGCAAAGATCAAAAAACCGAAATTATTAACGCAAACCGTACCCACGAAAATGACACGGGGTCTCCCGAAGTCCAAATCGCAATCCTTACCGAGCGCATTAATGTCCTTACCGAGCATATGCGCGCAAACCCCCAGGATAAACACTCGAACCGCGGCCTCCTGAAAATGGTTGGTAAACGCCGTAACCTTCTGGATTACCTCCAGAGAAAGGACGTTGAACGTTACCGCGCCTTGATTGCGAAACTGGGTATCCGTAAGTAAGCGCTGAAAGGGCGACGGACTCCGTCGCCCTTTTCCCCATTTCCACCCCATCGCCGGGAGCCGCCGGTTTTTGTGTTTGAAAGTCTGCCCGGTTGATTGCGCAGTCCGCGGAAACGGGCGGATTGAGAACAAAACGTCTTTTTCCGTCTCTCTTAACCGGACACGCTTTCAAATACGAAAACGACTGCTCCCGTAACTTTTGAAAAGGAGCAATTTTATGTCAACTGTTATCACCCATCGACAATTTCCCAATTACCACAAGTACGAAATGGACCTCGCCGGACGGCCCCTTACCCTCGAAGTGGGCAAGCTCGCTGAGCTGGCAAACGCCGCCGTTATGGTGGGTTATGGCGATACCCGCGTCCTGGTGTGCGCTACCGCCTCCGCCCGCCCCAGAGACGGTATCGACTTTTTCCCTCTCTCCGTCGACTTTGAGGAAAAACTCTATTCTGTCGGACGGATTCCCGGCAGTTTTAACCGCCGTGAGGGACGCCCGGCGGAAAAGGCCATCCTTACCTCCCGCGTCATCGACCGCCCGATTCGTCCCCTGTTCCCTCACGACTTCCGGAACGATGTGTCAATTATGGCCACCGTTATGTGTGTGGACCATGACTGCTCTCCTGAAATCGCTGCCTTGATCGGCACCTCCGCCGCTCTGGCAATTTCCGATATACCCTGGAATGGCCCGGTCGGCGCGCTGAAGGTCGGCCTCGTGGACGGTAAGCTGGCGCTCAACCCCAACAGCGAGGAACGAAAGGTCAGCGATTTGGATGTGACCGTCGTTTCCACGGGCAAAAAGGTCGTTATGATCGAGGCGGGCGCGAATGAAGTGCCCAATGATGTCATGTTCCAGGCGATCCAGCTCGCCCATGAGGAAAATCAAAAGCAAATTGCTCTGATTAACCAGATGGTCGCGGAAGTCGGCAAGACGAAGTTCGATTACCCGCACGCCGATTTTGATGAGGAACTCTTTGAAAAAATTGTCGCCGCCACCATGGACGAGGCCAAGGCCGCCATGGACACCGACGATAAGAATGTCCGGGAAACCCGCTGGAACGCCCTTATTGACCACTGGCATGAGCAGTTCCTGGAAGAATACCCGGAAATGGACAAGTATCTGGACGAAATTACCTACAAGTTCCAGAAGAAAATCGTCAAGACATGGCTGCTGGAAGGCCATCGCGTGGACGGCCGCGCCAAAAACGAAATCCGTCCTTTGGGCGCGGAAGTCGGCCTGCTGCCCCGTGCCCATGGCTCCGGCCTGTTTACCCGCGGACAAACGCAGGTGCTTTCCGTCGTCACGCTGGACACGCTTTCCGCAAACCAGAAAATTGACACCATCTGGGAAGAAACCGAAAAGCGTTATATGCACCACTACAATTTCCCCGGTTACTCCGTCGGCGAGGCAAAGCCTGCCCGCTCTCCCGGTCGCCGCGAAATTGGTCACGGCGCGCTTGCGGAACGCGCCTTGCTGCCTGTGATTCCCGATGTGGAAACGTTTCCGTACGCAATCCGCGTGGTCAGCGAGGTCGTCAGCTCCAACGGGTCCACTTCCCAGGGTTCCGTCTGCGGCTCCACCCTGGCCCTCATGGACGCCGGCGTTCCCATCAAAGCGCCCGTTGCCGGTATCTCCTGCGGCTTGATTCAGGATGACGACGGCGGCTTCACCACCTTCATCGATATTCAGGGCGTCGAGGACTTCCACGGCGAAATGGACTTCAAAGTTGCCGGCACGAAGGAAGGCATTACCGCGATTCAGATGGACCTGAAAAACGATGGCCTTACCATGGAAATTATCAAAAACGCGCTGGAAATCACCTACGATGCCCGGTGCGAGATTCTGGATCAGATCATGCTGCCTGCCATTTCCGCGCCCCGGGCGGACGTGAGCCGCTACGCGCCGAAAATGCTGACTATGCACATCGACCCGTCCAAGATTCGGGATGTAATTGGTTCCGGCGGCAAGGTCATTCAGAAAATCGTTGCCGATACCGGCGCGAAAATTGATATCAACGACGACGGCACCATCTTTATCGCAGGCGCGGACGCGGTCAGCTGCGACGCGGCGAAAAAGTGCATCGATGACATCGTGTTTGTGCCGGAAATCGGAGCGCTGTACTATGGCCGCGTAGTGCGGATTATGGCTTTCGGCGCGTTTGTGGAGCTGGCTCCCGGCAAGGACGGACTTGTTCACATCTCCAAGCTGGCGGACCACCGGATTGAAAAGGTGGAGGACGCCTGCAAAATCGGTGACATGATGTGGGTCAAGGTGACGGACATTGACGAAAAAGGCCGCGTGAACCTCTCCCATAAGGACGCTGTGCGCGAAATCCGGGCAAAAGAAGCCGCGGGTGAACGAATCAAATAATTCCCTTCGAAAATAGAAGGCCGTGCCTGGCGGCGCGGGCGAGAATCAGCCGTTTTTCACCCCGGCTGTTGACCGCCCGCGCCGTCATACGCATAATTTGCCGGAATCGAAAAAGGGCGGACACGGGTCCGCCCCTATAATCCCTCTTGCGCGGCTGCGGCAGAGGTGTTATACTGGAAATCGTCAGAGGGCAAAGCAATAAATCCTGCGGGATTTGTCATACTATACAACAAATTGAGGTGCGTCATGTATCAGACGGTTATTTTTGATTTGGACGGAACAATTTTGAATACCATCGACGACCTCGCCGACGCCGGAAATTGGGTTTGCCGTCAGAACGGCTGGCCGGAACACCCGACCGCTGTGTTTATGTCCATGGTGGGGCACGGCATTCCAAATCTGGTTTCCAAATTTTCGCCGGAGGACTGCCAAAGTCCTGAACGCCTGCAGCAGACGCTTTCGCAATTTACCAAATATTATGGCGCGCACAATCTGGACAAAACTGCGCCGTATCCTGGGATTCCGGACCTCCTGGAACGCTTGAAGGCTGCCGGGATGCAGCTGGCTGTTTACTCCAACAAGGCGGACGCCTTGAGCCGTGCCATTGTGGAGCACTTTTTCCCTGGCGTGTTTGCCCTGGTGCGGGGGAAAGTGGAGGGCGTGCCAGTGAAGCCGGACCCTGCCGGTGTACGGGGCGTGCTGCAAGAGCTGAATGCAAATCCGGCGTCGACTGTTTTTGTGGGTGACAGCAGTGTTGATATCCGTACGGCTCATAATGCGGACCTGCCCGCCTGCGGCGTGACTTGGGGGTTTCGATCCAGGCAGTCGCTGGAGGACGCAGGGGCGGATTTCCTGGTCTCTGCCGTTCCGGAGCTGGAGGCTGTGCTGCTGGAGGAGTAACTATGCAATTAACCTTTGATCAGACGGCCGAGCTGCTGGACGAAATTGCAGAATCGTTTCCGCCGCCGCTTTTCGGGAAGCTGAACGGCGGCGTCAATTTCCTGGACGAAGTGCGTTCGAACCCGGAGTTTGAGGATGTTTACACCATGGGCGAATACTGCTGCAATAACCTGAGACGGTATATCAATTTATATTATGGCTCGTTCTGCGCCATGGCCCGTATAGAAGATTGGAACCTGGACGATTGGCGAAAAAACCTGCGGCGGACATTTTCGCATGAGCTGACGCATCATATGGAGAGCCGCGCCGGGGCTGCGGATTGCGGTAAGCTTTTTGGCGGTTTCGGTTGTGAGCGCTTTGCTGGTTTGTGTCCTTGCGAAAATTCCGCTGCTGCGGCGTCTGAGTTGAGCGGCAGGATGCAAAAGCGAGTCTTGTAAATTGTTCCAGAAGTGATATAATACAGCCATCCTGCTATTTTTGAAACAGGGAAAGAATAGGAGATTGCTTATGAAGTATACAAAAATTGCGGCAGTTTTTGCCGGAAAAGACGCCCTGGACGGGCAGTCTATTACTGTTGGCGGCTGGGCGCGCACCATCCGCGATATGAAGAATTTTGCTTTTATTGAACTCAATGACGGCTCCTGCATGAAAAATTTGCAGGTGGTCATGGAGAGCGGTACACTGGAAAATTACCGGGAAATTGCCGCACAGAATGTAGGCGCCGCACTGGTTGTGACTGGGACGGTCGTCCTGACGCCGGAGGCTAAACAGCCGTTGGAGCTGAAAGCGGAGCGTATTGAAGTGGAAGGCGTTTCCACGCCTGATTATCCGCTTCAGAAGAAACGGCATAAAGTGGATTTTCTGCGTACAATTCAGCATCTCCGGCCTCGTACAAATCTGTTTTCTGCGGCGTTCCGTGTGCGGAGCGCAGCGGCGTTTGCCATTCACGAATTTTTCCAGAGTCAGGGTTTTGTTTATGTTCATACGCCGATTATTACGGCCAGTGACTGTGAAGGAGCGGGCGAGATGTTCCGCGTCACGACGCTGGACCCGGAGAACCCGCCCAGGACGGAGGACGGTCAGGTTGACTTTTCGCAGGACTTTTTCGGGCGTCCGGCGAATCTGACTGTTTCCGGACAGCTCAACGCGGAAAATTTTGCCATGGCGTTTGGTGATGTTTATACATTTGGTCCGACGTTCCGTGCGGAAAACTCCAATACGACCCGTCATGCGGCAGAATTTTGGATGATTGAGCCGGAGATGGCTTTTTGTGATTTGCAGGGTGACATGGACGTTGCGGAAGCGATGATTAAATATGTGATCCGCAAGGTGATGGAGCGTTGTCCGGACGAGTTGGATTTCTTCAATCAGTTTATGGATAAGGGGCTTCTGGAGCGTTTAGAGCATGTTGCGTCTTCGGATTTTGGGCGTGTAACGTATACGGAAGCGGTTGAGATTTTGGAGAAAAATAACGATCAATTTGATTATAAGGTTTTCTGGGGCTGTGATTTGCAGACGGAGCACGAGCGTTATTTGACGGAACAGGTGTATAAACGTCCGGTGTTTGTTACGGATTATCCGAAGGAAATCAAGGCATTTTATATGCGGTTGAATGAGGATGGGAAGACGGTTGCGGCGGCAGACTGTTTGGTTCCTGGCATTGGAGAGATTATTGGCGGCAGTCAGCGTGAGGAGCGTCTGGACATTTTGGAGGCGCGGATTCAGGAATTGGGCATGGACCCGAAAGATTACTGGTGGTATTGTGATTTGCGCCGTTATGGTTCCTGCCGTCATGCTGGTTTTGGTTTGGGTTTTGAGCGTCTGGTGATGTATTTGACTGGCATCTCCAACATTCGCGACGTCCTCCCCCACCCACGCACGGTTGGCAGCGCCGACTTTTAATGCCGCCCGGCATTGGGGGGCGCGCCTCGCGGCGCGGGCGGAAGACAGCCATTTGAAATGGCTGGTCCAAATTTG
>CANDBG010000100.1 GCA_947382875.1 uncultured Oscillibacter sp.
GGAACTGCCCAGCCGCCGATGAGCGGCAAGCCATCATCCCGCGGCGCAAGCCGCGTCCCCCGCAGGGGAATATAAAAAGCGCTGCTCGCCGCGAGGCGCACCCCGCGCCGCTGGGAAGCGGTGGAAAGATCAGATTTTCCTTGACAGGGTAATCGTTTACGGATATAATGGGGGTGCCAAAAACGGGAACGGGTACTTCTATCCGTTTTCGAAATATAGCAGGAAAGGAAAGGATGAATATGATCTATTCCACCGAAGTCCAAAATATGTGCCCGGTCGCAAAGGGCGCGTATCACGGTCCCGCCCCAATTCCCGAGGAGGGCAAGTGGGTACAGGCCAAAGAGATTAAAGATATCTCCGGCCTCACTCATGGCGTGGGCTGGTGCGCTCCCCAGCAGGGCGCGTGCAAACTCACCCTGAACGTCAAAGACGGCATCATCGAAGAAGCCCTCGTCGAAACCCTTGGCTGCTCCGGCATGACCCACTCCGCCGCCATGGCCTCCGAAATCCTCATCGGCAAAACCCTCCTGGAAGCCCTCAACACCGACCTCGTTTGCGACGCCATCAATACCGCTATGCGGGAGCTCTTCCTGCAAATCGTCTATGGCCGCACCCAAACCGCTTTCTCTGAGGGCGGCCTCCCTATCGGCGCATCCCTGGAGGACCTGGGCAAAGGTCTGCGCAGCCAGGTGGGCACCATGTTCGCCACCAAGGACAAGGGTCCCCGATACCTTGAAATGGCCGAGGGGTATGTCACCCGGATCGCCCTGAATAAAGACGACGAAATCATCGGTTATGAATTCGTCAACCTGGGCAAAATGATGGACGCCATCAAAAAGGGTACCGACGCCGGCGCCGCCCTGGAGGGCGCAAAGGGTCACTACGGCCAGTTTGACGCCGCCGCCAAATATATCGACCCCCGTCACGAATAAGAAAAGGAGGAATTGACAATGGCTCTGTTTGAAAGCTACGAGAGAAGAATCGACAAGATCAATTCCGTCCTCGCGCAGTACGGAATCAAAAGCGTGGAGGAGTGCCGCGAGCTTTGCAAGGCCGCTGGCTTCGACCCCTACGAGATCGTCAAGGGCATTCAGCCCATCGCCTTTGAAAACGCTGGCTGGGCTTACTGCGTCGGCGCAGCGATTGCCCTGAAGAAAGACGTCCAGACCGCCGCTGAAGCCGCTGAAGCAATCGGCGAGGGCCTTCAGGCGTTCTGCATCCCCGGCTCTGTCGCCGAGGACCGCAAGGTCGGTCTTGGTCACGGCAACCTCGGCGCGATGCTCCTTCGCGACGAAACCAAGTGCTTTGCCTTCCTGGCGGGCCACGAATCCTTCGCCGCCGCTGAGGGCGCTATCGGCATCGTGCGCAACGCCAACAAGTCCCGCAAGGAACCCCTCCGGGTGATCCTGAACGGCTTGGGCAAAGACGCCGCCCAAATTATCAGCCGGATCAATGGCTTCACTTACGTGCAGACCAAATTTGATTATTACACCGGTGAACTCACCATCGTGAAGGAAACCGCTTACTCCGGAGGTGAACGCACCAATGTGCGCTGCTTCGGCGCGGACGACGTGCGCGAAGGCGTTGCCATCATGCACAAGGAAGGCGTGGATGTTTCCATCACCGGCAACTCCACCAACCCCACCCGTTTCCAACATCCTGTGGCGGGCACTTACAAGAAAGAGTGCATTGAGCAGGGTAAGAAATATTTCTCGGTTGCATCCGGCGGCGGCACGGGCCGTACCCTGCACCCGGACAACATGGCCGCCGGCCCCGCTTCCTACGGCATGACCGACACCATGGGCCGCATGCACAGCGACGCCCAGTTCGCCGGTTCCAGCTCTGTCCCCGCCCACGTCGAAATGATGGGCTTCCTGGGTATGGGCAATAACCCAATGGTCGGTGCAACGGTTGCCGTGGCTGTCGCGGTTTCGGAAAGCAAGAAGTAATTCGCAAATCAACGGTCAAAAATCCCCGAAGCGCAAGGCTTCGGGGATTTCCTCTATTGCTGTTTTCCGTAAAAAAACGCGTCGCATTTCAGCATACCATTATACAGCTTTCGCTTTTTAGTGGCTTGCTGTCCGAAACACCGCTCAAATTCGGTGTGGGAACTGAGAACCACGACACGCCAACGAGGCGGCAGCGTCCGCAGCGCGGACCCAAAACGCCGGTATAAGTCTTCGGCTTCCCGTTTTTCCAGCAGACGCTCGCCGTAAGGAGGATTCGTTACAAGCTGACCATAAACGGAATTCCGCTGGAAGGTTCCGGCATCGGCCACCTCAAAACGGATACAGTCCTCTACTCCGGCCAACTCCGCATTATGCCGCGCCAGCTCTACCGCCGCCGGGTCGATGTCGCCGCCCCAGATGTCGTAAGCGCCATGGAATTCTTTATCCATGGCTTCCTCCGCGGCGTCGAGCCACAGCCTGGAATCAAGAATTTTCCACCGCTGCGCCGCAAAACTCCGGTCCAGGCCCGGCGCACGGTTTTTCGCAATCAACGCCGCTTCAATCGGTATCGTTCCAGAACCGCAAAACGGATCACAGAACGGGTCTTTTCCGCGGTAGCGGGAGAGCGTCACCAGCGCCGCCGCCAACGTTTCCCGTAACGGCGCGCCCATATTCTGCGCACGATAACCGCGTTTGTACAGACCCTCGCCGGACGTATCCAGATACACTGCCGCTTGATCTTTAATAATGGCAAATTGAATTTGGTACCGGAACCCGGTTTCCGGCAGCGTCTCACAACCGTACACCTCTCCAAGACGCCGGGCCGCCGCCTTTTTCACAATCGACTGACATGCCGGAACCGAATGGAGCGTCGAATTCAGCGAATAGCCTTTGACGGGAAATTCCCCATCTTTGGGTATGTAATCTTCCCAGGGTACAGACAAAACGCCCTGGAACAACGCCTCGAAATTCGGCGCAGGAAAGGAAGCCAGTTCCATCAAAACCCTTGCGCCGCAGCGTAAGCCAATATTCAGACGGGGAATATCGGCCAGTGTTCCGTCACAGTGAACGCGCCCGTTTTCGGCCCGTACGCCGGACATTCCCAGGCGTTTCAGCTCGTCCGACACCAGGGCCTCCAGGCCCAGCAGACAAGGAATCGTCAAAATCATTGCCGTACCTCCAAAAGCAGGCGCGGAGACGGACGAAGCGTCCGCGCTCCGCGCACAAGAATTATGGGTCAGCTTCAGCGTTTGGTACGTTCCGCCGCCCGCAGATGCGCCACGCGGGCCTGAAGCTGGTTGAAGGAGATCACGCCGTCATCTTCCCGCCGCAGCCGGTCCTGCATCGACGGCGGAAGCGTTTGAAAATACTCGTAGGCCGACGGATTCTGGTCCAGCAGGTCCGTCAAACAAAGGTAACTGGGATTCATAAGCACTCACCTCCGCCGTTTAGTTTGTGCGGCGAAGGCGCGGGAAATTGGAGCAAATCAATGGAATTCTTAGAAATCAAGTCAAACAAACGGAAATTCCTTCCGCTGCTGCTGTTAGGCGACGAACAAGAGGAGCTAATCAACGGCTATCTGGACCGCGGCACGCTGTTTATTCTCTATGACGCCGGAATTCTGCGCACAGCTGCCGTCGTCACGGATGAGGGAAACGGCGTATATGAGATACAGAAT
This sequence comes from uncultured Oscillibacter sp., assembly GCA_947382875.1. Classification (GTDB taxonomy): domain Bacteria; phylum Bacillota; class Clostridia; order Oscillospirales; family Oscillospiraceae; genus Oscillibacter. The sequence continues at coordinate 3,628 of CANDBG010000100.1, forward strand.
CTGGCGACGGTTCCGGAGAGCCAGCGTCAGGGCTATGGCAAAGCTATGATTGCTCACATCGTTCAATTCTGCAGGCCAAAAGCGAGCCGTCTGACTTTGGGCACGGGGGACAGTCCTTTAACTCTGCCCTTTTACGTGTCCTGTGGTTTTCGGGAGACGCATCGTGTAAAAAATTTTTTTCTCACGCATTACGATCATCCGATTTACGAAGCCGGGCGTCAGCTGACGGATAAAGTTTACCTAAGCCTGGACCTCTGAACCAAACTTTATGCAATCACCCGGACTCGGATCACATTGGTTAAATTTTTCAAATCGTTCACTACGGAAGCGTCGACTTTTTCGCCCAGGTCCACCATCGTGTATGCATAATTTCCCTTGGATTTGTTGCTTAGGTTTTCCACATTCACGCCGTCCCGGCTCAAGAGTGTGGTAATGTTCGCCAACATTGCGGGGATGTTCTTATGAATAATACACAACCGCATAACGCCGCTCCGCTCCATGGCAACGGCTGGCAGGTTGACCGAATTACGGATGTTTCCATTTTCCAGGTAATCTTTCAGTTCGTCGGCCGCCATGACGGCGCAGTTCTGCTCGCTTTCCGGCGTAGAGGCGCCCAGGTGCGGCATTGCAATGACGTGCGGCGAGGCCACCAGACGGTTTGTGGGGAAATCGGTCACATAAGCTGTCACCTGACCGGCGTCCAAGGCCGGGAGGAGGGCGTCGTCGTCCACGATGCCGCCCCGGGCGAGGTTGATGAGGCGGACGCCGGGTTTCATGTTTGCAATGGCCTGGGCGTCAATCATGTGCTTTGTTTTTTCGGTGAAGTGAATATGAACGGTAATATAGTCGGCTTTATGGTAAAGTTCATTGATATCCTTCACGACATGAACATGACGGTCCAGGCGCAGGGCGGCGTCGACGGAGAGGAAGGGATCGTAGCCATAAACATCCATACCCATGTTCAAAGCGATATTGGAGACCAGGGAGCCAATTGCTCCCAAGCCGATGACGCCCATGGTTTTGCGGTAGACCTCCGGGCCGACGAAAGCGGCTTTGCCTTTTTCCACGATGGCAGAGACGTCCACGCCGGAGGCCGCTTTTTCACGTACCCAGCGGATTGCGCCAGGGACATCGCGTGAAGACATGAGCATCGCGCAAAGGACCAATTCTTTCACTGCGTTTGCGTTTGCGCCGGGCGTGGAAAAGACGGCGATACCGGCATCGGAACAGCGGTCCAAGGGGATATTGTTGACGCCGGCGCCGGCGCGGGAGATTGCAAGGAGCGTATCAGGAAATTGGTAATCCAGCAAGTTTGCGGAGCGAACGAGGATACCATCCTCAATGGTTTCGCATTCGCTGACGGTGTAGCGGTCAGGGTCAAACCGTTCCAGGCCGGCGGGAGCGATTTTGTTAAAGGTTTTGATATGGTACATGGTTCAATACCTCCGAAATTGGTTCAAAGGGTCCGGCGAAGCCGGGTGTTTGCTTACAGCATTAGTATAGCGAATTTATTGCATTGGAACAATTGACATTTTCCCCGAATGAATTGCCTTTTTCCCCCTTGCATTCCAACCAAATATAACATATCATATGTTGGAAAATTGCCATTTGCAATGGCTGGCTCTTTTGAACCCCCCATTTTCTTTTCTCTGGCGAGAGAAAAGAAAACGGGCCGTTCACGGTCCAAAAGAAAAGAGCGTTTTTATTCGGATTGGTGGAAAACTATGGCCTGGAGGAAGCCAAACGAGAAGTCCATGTTGATTTGCCTCTGCGTCTAACACCGCTGCCGCTGCATTGGCGGGCGAAACAGCATGGTGGAATCAGGCGGTTGAAATCGCTTGGGGGAAGCTAAACGAGAAAAGCAGATCAACTTGCCAGTGTGTCTAATTCCGCTGCTGCGTTGCGCGAAAGGGTGCGATGCAGTTGGTGGTTGAAAGAACTGGGTGCCGACAGAAACCAAGTTTTTTCAACCACCGCAGAGCGGCAGCGGTATGAGAAGCAGAGTCAAGTCAGTGAT
>CANDBG010000101.1 GCA_947382875.1 uncultured Oscillibacter sp.
AATCGTCAATGGCGTCACGGAGCTTCTGCTCCTCGGCGTCCGTCAGGTCCTTCACACGGGTGTCGGGGTTCACGCCGGACTTCGCGAGAATGTCCTTGGCGCTTTTTCTTCCAATGCCGTAAATATAGGTCAGGCCGATTTCGATTCGTTTATCCTTCGGCAGGTCAATACCGGCAATACGTGCCATACTATTAAAGCACCTCCACTTTCAAATGTCAGCCCTGTCTCTGCTTGTGCTTCGGGTTCTCGCAAATGACCATGACGCGGCCTTTGCGCCGGATAACCTTGCACTTTTCGCACATGGGCTTCACAGACGGTCTTACTTTCATAGGTTCAAACCATTCCTTTCAGCGGTTGTTCACTTGCTGCGCCAGGTGATCCGGCCGCGGGTCAGATCATACGGGGACATTTCCACCGTGACCTTGTCGCCGGGCAGAATCCGGATGAAATTCATCCGCAGCTTCCCGGAGATATGCGCCAGGATCGTGTGCCCATTTCCAATGTCAACCTGGAACGTCGTGTTGGGCAGGGCTTCCACCACAACACCTTCCACCTCGATCATGTCGGATTTTGCCAAACGTTATCCCTCCTGGTCCGGCACCCCGCGGCAGCCCGCGAGGGTCCTGCGAAGCTCACTGTTTGTGACCTTCTCCTCGCTCTTGATCTTCTCAGACAGGCGCGTCTCCTCCGACGACACAAACAAAACGTGCCGGCGCTTCTTGCGCTTCGGGGACTCCACCTTCCTCGATTTTCCGTCCGCCAACAGGAGGTACTCTCCCTCCACCGCCAGAACGACAAACAATTTGCCTTTGTCTCTCCCCGCGCTGGAGCGGACGATGTTTGATTTTTCAATTTCCATACTTTCCCCGTCAAATCGCTGGGGCCGTTAGGATCTCCGGCTCCCCGCCGGTAATCAGGATCGTATTCTCGTAATGGGCCGAAAGACTTCCGTCCGCTGTCTTGACGGTCCAGCCGTCATCCAGCTGCGTGATGGCCGCCTTGCCGGCGTTGACCATCGGTTCCACAGCCAGGGTCATGCCCCGCAGCAGCCGCGGCCCCCGTCCAGGGTGGCCGTAGTTCGGAATCTCCGGCGGCTCGTGCATTTTCGTGCCGACTCCATGGCCCACGTATTCCCGGACCACAGAACAGCCGCGGCTTTCCGCATAGGCTTGTATCGCCGCCGACATATCCTGGAGGCGATGACCTTCTTTGGCGAAGCGGATGCCCTCGAAAAAGCTCTCCCTGGTCACGCTGATCAGGTTCTGCGCCTCCGGGGAAACCGTTCCACAGGGGAACGTCGCCGCGCAATCGCCATGGAAGCCCCCAATGTACGCGCCTACGTCAATGCTCACAATGTCGCCTTCCTGCAAAACCCGTTTCTTGCTGGGTATGCCATGAATGATCTCGTCGTTCACGCTGATGCAGACGCTGGCTGGAAAGCCGTTGTAGTGGAGAAAGGACGGAACCGCCCCTTCCTTACGGATAAAATGCTCCACCGCGTTGTTGATCGACTGGGTTGTTACGCCGGGTCTTACCATTTCCCCTGCCAAGGCACGGGCAGCCGCGGTAATTTTTCCGGCCCGGCGCATCAAGTCAATCTCATGGGAGGATTTCAGCACAATCATGCCGTTATCTCCCCAACACGCGGAGGATCGCCTGGGAGGTTTCTTCTACCGAGGGTTGATTCTCCACCTTTTTCAGGAGACCGCGCTCCGCATAAAACGCTTTCAGAGGCTCGGTCTCTTTATGATAGACCGCAAGACGGGCTTTGACCGTCTCAGGCTTATCATCCTTTCGCTGGACCAATGCGCCGCCGCATTTGTCGCAGACGCCTTCCGTCTTCGGCGGCACCGCTGCCACATGATAGCTCGCGCCGCAGGTCTCGCAGACCCGGCGGCCGCTCATGCGCTCCATGATGGCCTCGTCCGTGATTTCAATGGAAACCACGCTGTCAAACTGAATTCCCGCCTGCTCCAAAGCCTCCGCCTGGGCGATGGTACGGGGTACCCCGTCCAGAATGTAGCCCTTGGCGCAGTCCGGCTCCGCAAGCCGTTCGGAGATGATTCCAATAATCACCTCGTCCGGCACCAGATTCCCCGCGTCCATGTAGGACTTGGCCTTGAGGCCCGTGGGAGTGCCGTTCTTGATGGCGGCCCGGAGAATGTTGCCGGTGGAAATCGTGGGTACGTCCAGCTCTTTGCACAGGATATCCGCCTGCGTACCCTTGCCCGCGCCGGGCGCGCCCAACAGGATCAGTTTCATAACTCCTCCTGTCCGCCGCGCACAGGCGGGGAACCGTCGTTGGCGCGGCTGCCGCTCTTTCGGCGAGCGGTTTGCCGAACTGGGCTGCCGGCCCGGAGGCCGGCCTCCCGTTTTTTCAGATTACTCCAAGAAGCCCTTGTACTGACGCATCAGCATCTGGTTTTCCAGAGCCTTCACCGTTTCCAGCGCCACGCCTACCACAATGATGACCGACGTGCCGCCGATGGCGACGGAGTTGTTGCCGATGAACTTGCCCACCAACAGCGGGCAGATCGCCACAATACCCAGGTAAATCGCGCCGAACATTGTGATCTTATTCAGGACCTTCTTGATAAAGTCTACTGTGGGCTTGCCGGGACGGATGCCAGGAATGGAACCGCCCTGCTTCTTCAGGTTGTTGGCAATTTCCACAGGGTTGAACTGAATGCTGGAATAGAAATAGCTGAAGCCGATGATCATGATGAAATAGACCACCATATAGATAACCGACTTGGTATCGATGGCGTCATAGAAGCTCCGGGATACCGTGCCCTCGGCGGGAATGCCGATGAAGCTCCAGATCGTAATCGGCAGAGATGCAATGCTCTGGGCGAAGATGATCGGCAGAACGCCGGACATATTCACCTTCATGGGAAGATTGCTGCTCTGGCCGCCGTACATCTTCCGGCCCACCTGGCGCTTTGCGTACTGCACCGGAATGCGGCGCTCCGCGTCGTTGATGAACACAATGAACACGATCAGGGCCAAAATGCCGATCACCAGCAACGCTACCGCCCAGGGGGCGATGGCGCTGTCCAGCATCTGCTGGGCCATTTCCGCGGTGTAACCGGCTTCCGTCAGGGTTTCCAGGGACATCGTACCGCTGCTGATCGCAGACCAGCGGGTCACGCCCTGATACATTCCGGACACCATATAAGGAATCCGGGACAGAATGCCGGCGAACAGGATAATCGAAATGCCGTTGCCTACGCCAAACTCCGTCACCTGCTCGCCCATCCACATGACGAAGGACGAACCGGCAATCAAGGTCACAACAATCACCAACGCGGGCCAGATGCCATCCGCACCGGGTTCCAGAAGGGCATACCGCTTCATCATCACATAGTAACCGATGGCTTGCAGAATGGCAATCGCCACGGTGGTATATCGCGTGATGGACTGGATTTTTTTCCGTCCCTCTTCGCCGCCGTCCTTGGCGAGCCGTTCCAGATACGGAATGGCCACCGTCAGGAGCTGGATAATGATGGAGCTGTTGATATAGGGCTGAATGCTCAGGGCGAAGACCGTCGCCGTTGCGAACGCGCCGCCGCTCATGACATTGTACAGACCCAGGATGGTGGCCCCCATGCTGTCCAGCTGGGCTTCCAGCTGCATGACATCAATATAGGGGACCGTGATGGCGTTGCCGATACGGAAGATCAGGAGAATTGCAGCGGTAAACAGGATCTTCTTTTTCAGCTCGGGAATGGCCCACGCCTTGCGAATGGTTTGGATCACTTCACTTCACCTCCGCCTTTCCGCCAGCCGCCTCAATGGCCTCTTTGGCAGACGCGGAGAAGGCATTCGCCTTAACAGTGATTTTCCTGGAAACTTTGCCGCTGCCCAGAACCTTGAAGCCATACTCGCACTTGGAGAGGATGCCTTTTTCCAGCAGCGATTCCGCCGTTACGGTATCCCCGTCCTGGAAAGCGTTCAGGGCGCTCAGATTGATGATCTCCAGGGGTTTTGCAAAAATGTTGTTGAAGCCGCGCTTGGGCACCCGGCGGGCCAGAGGCATCTGGCCGCCTTCAAAGCCTACGCGTACCTTGCCGCCGGAACGGGCCTTCTGACCCTTATGACCGCGGCCGCCGGTTTTCCCGTTGCCAGAGCCTGCGCCCCGGCCTTTGCGGTATGCCGGACGGACGGAGCCTTCCGCGGGAGAAAGTTCGCTTAATTTCATGGTTTCGGCGCCTCCTTATTTCACTTCAGTGACTTGCAGCAGATAGCCGATCTTGGCCACCTTTCCGCGGGTGGGATCGTTGTCGGGCTGCACGGTTTCGTCACCGATCTTGCGCAGTCCCAAAGAATGCGCAGTGGCTACCTGCTTTTCCAGGCGGCCGTTCAGACTCTTGACGAGCTTAATCTTTAAGTTTGCCATGTTTTGCGCCTCCTTAACCAACAATGTCTTCGACGCTCTTGCCCCGCACCCGGGCGACCTCCTCGGGGCCGCGCATGGACTTCAGGCCCTCGAACGCCGCGGCAACGACGTTGTTGGGGTTGTTGGAGCGGAGGCTCTTGGCGCGAATATCCTTGATGCCGGCCGCTTCCACCACGGCGCGGACGGCGCCGCCGGCAATCACACCGGTACCGGGGGCGGCGGGCTTCATCAGCACGCGGCCTGCGCCGGACTCGCCAATCGTCTCGTGAGGAAGGGTGGTCCCTGCCAGCGTCACGGTAATCATGTTCTTCTTCGCGGCCTCGATGCCCTTCCGGATGGCCTCGGGAACTTCGGCGGCTTTGCCAAGGCCGTAACCAACCTTGCCCTTGCCGTCGCCCACGACGACCAGCGCCGAGAATTTCATCACGCGGCCGCCCTTCACGGTCTTGGAAACACGATTCAGGTAGACGACTTTTTCAATATACTCGCTCTGTTCTCTTTCAAATCTAGGCATTTTTTGTTCCTCCCCTCCATCAGAATTGCAGGCCGCCCTCGCGGGCGCCCTCCGCCAGAGCCTTCACACGGCCATGGTACAGATAACCGCCGCGGTCGAAAACCACGGTCTCGATCCCCTTGGCCTTGGCCCGCTCGGCAACCAGTCTGCCCACGGCAGTCGCCGCGGCAATGTTGCCGCCGTAGCCCTCGACGGCTTTATCCAGAGAGGATGCGGACACCAGCGTCACGCCCTTGGTATCGTCAATAATCTGGGCATAGATGTTGGCCTCGCTGCGGAACACGTTCAGACGCGGCGTCTCGGGCGTGCCGGAGAGCTTCGCGCGCACCCTTTTGTGGCGCTTCATGCGCTGGGCGTTGGTATTCGGTCTTTTAATCATAGCGGCACACCTCCTTACTTCTTCGCGCCGGTCTTGCCCACCTTGCGGCGGATGGTTTCAGTTGCGTACTTGATGCCCTTGCCCTTATAGGGTTCCGGCGGACGCTTCTCGCGGACTTCGGCCGCAAACTGGCCGACAACTTCCTTGTCACAGCCGCGAATGATGATTTTATTCGGCGAAGGCACTTCAATCGTAATGCCCTCGATTTCAGAAACGATCACCTGATGGGAAAAACCCAGGTTCATGACCAGGTTGTTGCCCTCCTTGGCGACACGGTAGCCCACGCCGTTGACTTCCAGCTCCTTGGCATAGCCGTCGGTCACGCCGAC
>CANDBG010000102.1 GCA_947382875.1 uncultured Oscillibacter sp.
TCAGGTCCCACTTGGCCACCCCTCCCCGCGCTCATACCCCAGCAGGATATTGTGGGCGATACCGGACAGGCTTTCCCGCTCGGCCTCCAGTTCCAGCAGCTTGTTATATGAAATTCCCGCGCTTTCCAGCTTGGTGCGAAACTCTTTTGCCGCCGCCGCTGCCGCCTGTACGGCTGCCTGCTCTTTTGCGGCGTCCTCCGCCTCAAACCTCTGGCGCAATTCCTCCGGGCTGATTTCACCGTTTGCGATTTTCTGGCAAAACTCTTTTGCGTCGTCCAGGTGCAAACGGAAATGTCCAGATGTGTTAATACCTCTGCCCTTTCCCTTGGTGTCGTAGGTGCTGACGGCATAGGCTGGGGCGCACGTCCCCAGGAGTGTGCGATCCGCGTGGATTCGATAGATCACCCCGTCCTGGCGGCCCTCATAACTGCCCCGATTATTCTTGAACTTAATTTCCTTTCTTTTTGCCATGGTGTCCTCCTATCTGCCGGCGGCCTCCGCCGCCTGGCCGCTGTCGGTGGGCTGTCCGGCCCGCTTGCCCCGCCGCTCCAGCGACGCCTGCACCCGGCGCTGGGCCACGTCCGCGCTGTACCGCAGGCGCCGATCCGGCAGGCGGGTCCCGTCCTGTCCCCTGGTCAGTTCCTTGTAGACCACATGAACAGACACGCCCGTGGTTTCGGAAATTTCTTTCGGCGTCCGCCCGTCCTCCCACAGTTTTTCGATTTTCTGGCGGTCCTCCAGGGTCCTAAAAGCATAATCGGCCACGTCCTCACCCCCAAACGATAAAAAAATTAGGCCACACATGGCCGTGTGGCCTTGTGTAACCTAATAATAATGGCTGCCGTCTTTGATATTTTTTCCCGCGGGCATTGCATTTTTCTTCCTTTTGTGCTATCCTGTTCTTAATGACTTTCGCGCCCCAGCGTGATTTTTCGGAAACGGAGGAATTTCCATGAAACTTCGCCTTTTGTCCCTTCTCCTTGCTTTGACCCTCGTCCTCTCGCTCTTGCCAGTCGGGGTCGCGGCGGCGGATGAAGACCCAGATATTGTAGAGTATCAGGGCTTGGAATTCAATAAAGTAACACATACAATCCAAAAGTGTATTTTGAATTCCAGCAGCATTGTGATTCCCAGCCAAATTGAAGGGGAAACTGTTGAAAAAATTGCAGATCGCGCGTTTGTGGGTGCCACTATGACCTCTGTTACAATTCCTAATACTATAAAGGAAATTGGAGACAGTGCATTTGATAGATGCAGCGGCCTGAAAACGGTTGTACTCCATGGCGGAGGTACCGTCAAATTAGCGATTGGACAACGAGCATTCGCTTCAACAGGAATCACCAGCCTTATTTTACCAGCACGGGTAAGTTCTGTTGGCGACAGTGCTTTTATGGATAATGATTCCTTAGTAACTGCGGTTTTAAGGACAGGTATTGATAGCTTTGGCGCAGAAGTTTTTGCTGATTGTGAAATTTTGCGTAATGTTGTTATTCCTGGAATGACGTACAATTCCAATCCTTTTTTTGACTGTGGTTCGCTGGAAATAATCCATTATCTGGGAGGAACTATACCTTTAATTCCTGAATTAAACAGCAAGATCAAAGTGCATCCAGCAACAATTCTTTCCTCTGGTGACAATACCCCCGTTGATCGCTGTTTGCAGGATGGCATGAATCCCGAGACAGCTTATTGTCGTAATAATGATGATTCTTGTGGCATGAAAATTGATTCAACTCTTTATATCACAGCAAATCCTCATACATTAGAAGATATTGAGGAGGTTGATGTTTCTTGTACGGAAAACGGTTCCAGCGGCGGTAAAAAATGCACAGTCTGTAAGCAGATTATTGTACAGCCTACTGTTACAAATGCCCTTGGACACAATTATGTCATTGATTTGAATAAGGGTGATAATAATACTGGTATTGAATTGAAAGACTCTACCTGCAAAGATACAGGCTTGAAAAAGACTTATATGAAATGCGACCGGACTGGATGTGGAGACGAATACGTTGAAGAAGAAATCATAGAAAAAAAGGTTGACCATTCCTACGCCGGTGGTAAGACTGTTGAAGTCGGAAAGGGCTATAATCTCAAAGAACCTACGTGTGTGGATGTGGGTTCTGAAATCGCGCTTCGAGTTTGTGACGACTGCGAACAGGCCGAGGTAATTGACGAAAAACATATCAAGGATGAACATGGCGAAACGCCCGTTTGTACTGTTCATACAACAAGAGACATTCCCGCTTTGGGCCACGTCAAGGGGGAGAAGTGGATTCCGGACCCTGCTTATCCAGATCAGAAATATGATTGTTCAAAGGGAACCGGCGAGGAGACAATTCATGTAATTTATCAGTGTACCCGCTGTGAGAAATTTCCTACAGACGACTCTAAGCTGAAAGCCGAAATCAAGGTTCCCGCGGGAGAGCATTCCTATGGGGAGCCGGTGAAATTGACAGGCGAAGGCGAAAGCAAGGACCCCACTTGTACAGAAAAGGGTCAGTTGGTTACTCAGCGGACTTGTACTGTGTGCGGATTCAAAGAAGGTAAAGTAACGAAAGAGCTTGACGCGCTGGGCCACAATGTTACCAAATGGACCACAACGAAAGAACCAACCTGCACTGAAAATGGTACTCGCTCCGGTAAATGTGAGAATCCTGGATGTGGCCAGCCAATCGAAGAGCCAATCGAAAAGCTGGACCACGATTTTGATACAAATGCTGACAAAGGAACTGTAAAGGTTCCCGCAACCTGTACGCAAAAGGGAGTTTTGGTTGTTACGTGTTCCAGATGTGATGAAACCGAAGAGAGAGAAATCGAAATGCTTCCCCATTCTCCCAAAGCGCCCGAGAAGGGGAAACTGGTCAAGGCGGCTACCTGTACCGAAGAGGGTTCCATGGTTTATGACACCGTATGTAAGGACTGTGGGACGAACCTCCAGAATACCCCCATCCCCATTCCCGCGCTGGGACATGATTTCGGACCCTGGACCACCTCCGGCAGCACACGGACACGGACCTGCAAACGGGAGGGCTGCGGCTACAAGGAAACCGACGCCAGTTCTACGCCTTCCAATCCCTCCGAACCTTCCAACCCCTCTAATCCCGGTTCTTCTTCCAACACTTATTACTCTGTCGACGTGATCCGGCCTGCCAATGGCTCTATTTCCGTCAGTACCTCCAGCGCGCGGGCCGATACCAGAGTTACCGTCACACTCCGGCCCAACTCCGGTTATCAGCTCGACAGCGTTTGGGTCACGCGAAGCGGCAGCGGAAGAAACGTCGCCCTCTCCGGCAATGGTACCAATCGCTATACCTTCATCATGCCCGCCGCCAGAGTGGAGGTCCGCGCCGCGTTCTCTTCCATTTCCGGGACCAGTACCAATACCACCACTCCGCCCAATGACCGGAATACCAATCCGACCAAAAATGTCGTCGTCAATATCCCGCAGATCAGCTCCGCTTCTACTCCCGCAGGCAGCCGCGTCTTCGTGGACGTGCCCTCCAGCTTCTGGGCGCAGGGAGAAATTGCCTGGGCTTGTCAGAAAGGCTTCATCAGCGGGTCCGGCGGTAATTTCTTCCCCAATAACCCCATTACTGTCCGACAGCTTTGGATGGTCATGGCGCGTATGATGGGCAAAAATCCCGCCAATATGGAAGAAGCCAGGCTTTGGGCGCTGAACAACGGCTTTGCGGACGGCGGCAATCCAAACGCGGCGCTCACACGTCTCCAGCTTGCGACTATGCTCTACCGCTGCGCCAGGTTGATGGGAAGCAAAAATACCAATACTACCAACCTCGGCAATTTCACTGACAGCCGCAATATCCCCGCCTCCGCCAAAAACGCCATGGCCTGGGCAGTCGCAAACGGTATCATTACCGGCACTACTGATGGACGTCTTAATCCTTCCGGTACCGTCAGCCGCGCCCAGTTCTGCGTAATCCTTTACCGGTACTATCAGAGGCTTTTCTAAGCAGCTGCATATAAGAATACCCGGAAGTTTTTCAGGCTTCCGGGTTTCTTCTGCGCTTTTTTTACGGGATTTCACGCTTTTTGCTCCTGATGCTTTCGCGCGGCTTTGCAGGAAATTGTTTGTGCAAAAATTCGTGCAGGATTCACGTCCCCGGCTCTGTGTGCGGGAGCCATTTCAGCAGCACGGCTTCCAGTCGCTCCAAATCTACCGGTTTTGAAATGTGATCGTTCATCCCAGCTTCCTTTGAACGCCGGATGTCGTCGGAAAAGGCGTCCGCGGTCATGGCGATAATCGGTATCTCCTTCAAGTCCGGGCGATCCAGTGTCCGGATGGCGTGCGCCGCTTCGTAGCCATTCATTACCGGCATTTGGATATCCATGAAAATCAGGTCATAATACCCCGCCGGACGCTCTTGCACGCATTCGGCTGCAAGCTGTCCGTTCAGCGCCGTCTCTACCTCTATGCCTACCAGATGCAAAAGCTCCTGGGCGACCTCAATGTTAATCTCGTTGTCCTCCGCAAGAAGCACCCGGCGGCCCGAGAAGTCCTGTCGCTTGAAGGTCTCCAATACACTGGCAATCTCTGTGCCGCCTTCCGGTCCCAGTACGTTTTGCAGGGTCCGTATCAGCTTGGATTTGAACATTGGCTTGCTGATAAACCCGTTTACCTTGGCTTCCTTCGCTTCTGATTCAATGTCCGACCAGTCGTATGCCGAAAGGATGATGATCGGTATCTCGTCTCCTGCTTTCTGCCGGATTTCCTTCGCTGTAGCCAGTCCGTCCTTTCCGGGCATCAGCCAGTCCAGAATCACTGCCGAGAACGGCTCCTGCGCTTTCCCGGCCTCCTGTATCCGCCGGACCGCGCTGTCTCCATCCAATACGTATTCCGCTTTCATCCCCAGACTGTTCAGCACCTCGCAGGCGTTCTCGCAGGAGTCTTCCTCGTCGTCTACAACCAGTACCGGCCGCGACGCCAGACAGCCCATATCCTCCGGCGTCGCGTTGTCCAACTTCAGATGCACCATTACTGTGAATTTTGAACCCTCGCCCAGTTTGCTCTCTACCTTAATGTCACCGTCCATCATACGGGCAATGTTTACTGCAATGGACATACCCAGTCCCGTACCCTCTATTTTGTTGCCGCTGGAATTTGTCGCCCGGGAAAACGGTTCAAAAATCGTTTGGATATACTCCGGTTCCATGCCGATGCCGGTGTCCGCAAAGGCAAATTCATAACAGCCGCAGTCATTGATGTGGGACGGCTTTTCCTCTATATGTATTGTAATACTGCCCCCCGGCGGCGTGAACTTTACAGCGTTCCCCATGATGTTCATAAAGATTTGCTGCAAATGCTGTTCGTCGCCGATTACATTCTCATGGGTCAGGTTTGTAATCTGCACATCCAGTTTCTGCTGCTTGGCCTCTACCTGGGAATGAAATACCGTCAGAATGCCTTCGATGGTATCGGAGAGATTAAAACATTCCTCCACCAGAT
>CANDBG010000103.1 GCA_947382875.1 uncultured Oscillibacter sp.
CTGGCGGACCTCCAGGAGGAGCTGAAAGCCACCAAGCGCCAGCGCATCCGGGACATCATGAAGCACCCGGACCGGGAAGAGACGCTGGAGGAAACCTATGACGAGCTGGAAAGCGACCTGCTTCGCCGGATGGAGGGATTGCAAAACCAGATTGCCATGGCCGTGGACAAACGCAACACCATCATCCAGGTGAACCGGGTGGCGAAAACCGCTCTGGAGGTCTTTGACGACATCCTGAACAAGCCCAAGCTGGACCGGAACGACCTCCAGCTCATCATTCAGAAAATCCGGGTCTTTGAGGACCGGATCGAAATTCAGCTCAAGGCGGACGTTGACGACCTTTTGCAAAGCGGCGCTTTCGTAGGGGCGGACCTATGTGTCCGCCCGGCTCCGGCGGCCTCCGCACCGAATGAAAACACCCCCGTCGCGGCCATGGCCTTCGCCTCTATTCCTCTGGAGGTTCCGGTGGGAAGGGCGGACACACAGGTCCGCCCCTACGAGAGGGTGAGGAGTGACGGTCCGAATGCGATTCCGGTAATTCAGGAAAGCGGCCATCCGTATGAGATCCAAATCACCCAGGAAACCGCCAACCACCAGGACAAAATGTTCACTGTCAAAGTTGTCAGCGAGGGCGACCCCTTGGAGATTTACACCAGTCGGGACGGGGAAGTAATTTTCAAAAAATACTCTTTGCTCGGCGGCGTGGAAGACTTTGCGGGCCAACTGTGCGAAACAATGAGCCGTTCCACTGGCAGCATCTGCGCCGTAACGGACCGTGATACGGTCATTTCCGTGGCGGGCGGCGGCAAGCGGGAGCTGATGGGCAAACGCATTACCACCGATTTGGAACAAGTGATGGAGAGCCGCCGCATCTACCAATACAGCGGCGAAGGGGATCCGATTCCCGTCACAGACGGCAGCGATAAGCTGGTAACGAACGTAGCGGCCCCGATTTTGTCGGAAGGGGATTTGTTGGGCCTGGTGCTGTTCATCGGCACGACGCCCGGCGTGGCTACTGGCGACGCCGAATACAAGTTGGCCCAAACCATCGCCGCCTTTTTAGGCCGGCACATGGAAAGCTGAAAAAGCAACGGCGGACGCCCAGGTTTGGGCGTCCGTCATTTTTTGCTCAATGGGGTAAAATCTCGCAGAAATCAGTCGAAAAGGGACTTGCAAAAGGGCCGCATCTCTGTTATAATGGACTTTGAAAAACAAAGATGCGGCAGCTTGCGGGTGTTGGCAGCGCCCGCAAGCCTGTACAGGTGCCATTACCACCTACACAACGGCTATCCGCACCGCATGGGTTTATTATACGACAAATTTACCTTTCTTGCAAGAGGAAAAGGCGGTTTGTCTTTGGGCTTGTGCGCTCTGTTTATTATCGCCGCTCCATGCGCTGTGTAGGCTCCGGACCTGCATGGCGTTTTTGTTTTTCGCCCGGCGGTCAAGGGGGCAGTCTGCCCCCGGCGCCGCTGCGGTGAAAAGCGAAGGAGGGGGGAAGGTTGATACAATTGCATACAGCGGTTCTCCCGAAAATCGCGTTTCGCAGATTGCATTATGACGATTTGAAAGGAGAAGCATGGCTATGGCAAACCAACAGTATGTGTACACATTATCTTCCGGAAAGTCCGTCACCGGCATGATGGAGGCGGCACGGCAATACCTGGTTGCAGCGGAGAACATGGAAGTTCAAATGTTGAACGGCGGATCTTCCAGCGTAACCATTCTTCAGGCGCGGGCAAGGAGCGGAGGCTTCAAACAGCTTGTTGGTATGGATAAGGCGCTGACCATCCGGTTTACAGCGAGCGGCAGTACCGCAACCGTGGAATTTGGCGAGGCGAAATGGGGGGATAAGGCGGCGGTTATGGCGGTGTCCATGTTCGTTCTGTGGCCGCTGATGATTACCTCCGGTTACGGCATCTATAAGCAGAAGAAGCTGCCGGAAAACATCCGGAAAGTCATCGCCGAATATGTCAATTCCTGAAAACGCGCCAGCAGCGGCGGGGACGGTGTCCAATCGTCCCTGCCGTATTTTTTCTGCCGGATGCAGAAATATTTTGAGAAAAACCGGAGGGATTTTGTCTGTTTTGACGTTGACAAATATCCGCCCCAGGTGATAGACTGCAATCAATCAAACATCGGCAAAGGCGCTGATGGAGAAAAGTACCGCAGACGTTCCGTCCCAGTGAGCGGGGGAGAGTGCGAACCCTGTACCAAGAATCTGCGCGAAGAACACTCCGTAGCTGCAACCTGAACGCGGGTTCTCCGCCAGTAAGTGCGACGAGTTGTGATCGTTACATCACACGGGCTTGTTGGAGCCTTGAAAGGTGACCGTCCCCGCAAAAAGGGAGGTAATTTAGGTGGCACCGCGGATCGCAGCTATTCGTCCTAAAAATTTAGGATATAGCTGCGTTTTTATTGCCCTTCCGCCTGTCCCGGGCGGAAGACCAATTACCGGAGGTGCTTTTTATGTGTTCGATTATGGGATTTGAGAAGAAGACGCTGACAAAAGAGGAATTTCTGCCCTGCTTTGACCGCACCCTTTCCCGTGGTCCGGACTCGTCCCGGATTGTGGAAACGCCGTCCGGCTGGCTGTGCTTCCACCGTCTGGCCATCATGGGTCTGACGCCGGAGGGGATGCAGCCGTTCCAGTTCGGCGAGGACTACTTGGTTTGCAACGGGGAAATTTACGGTTTTCGTTCCCTCAAGCGGCAGCTTCAGGAGAAGGGGTACGTCTTTCAGAGCGGCAGCGATTGTGAAATTCTGCTCCCGCTGTTCCGGGAATACGGCTTGGAGGTATTCTCCAAACTGGACGCGGAATTTGCCTTAATCATCTATGACTCTGCCACCGGTTCCCTCATCGCAGCGCGGGACCCTCTTGGCATTCGTCCGCTGTTTTACGGCTATGACCGGGCGGGAGGCATGGTCTTCGCCAGTGAGGCCAAGAACCTCATCGGGCTTTGCAAGGAAATTCATCCTTTCCCGCCGGGACATTACTACGCCGCAGGCAAATTCGTCCGCTACGCGGACCTGACAACCATCGAAGCGCACTCCAAGGACGATCTGGAAACGGCCTGCAAGCAGATTCGAAACAAGCTGATTGCCGCCGTGGATAAACGTCTGGACGCCGATGCGCCTCTGGGATTTCTGCTCTCCGGCGGTTTGGATTCCAGTCTGGTCTGCGCCATTTCCGCGCTTGTTCTTGGAAAGAAAATCCGGACCTTCGCTATCGGTATGGACATCGATGCAATTGATCTGAAATATGCCCGTGACGTGGCGGAGTTCATCGGCGCGGATCATATGGAGTTTATCATGACCCGGGAACAGGTTCTCCAATCCCTGGACGAACTGATCGCCCTCCTGGGAACCTGGGATATTACCACCATCCGCGCCAGTATGGGAATGTATCTCTGCTGCAAGGCCATCCACGAGCGGACAGACGTGCGTGTTCTTCTGACCGGTGAGATTTCTGATGAACTGTTTGGCTACAAATACACGGATTTCGCTCCGGACGCGGAAGCCTTTCAGGCGGAGTCCAAAAAGCGTATCGATGAAATATTTATGTATGATGTTCTCCGTGCGGACCGCAGCATTTCCGTGAACTCTCTGGAAGCCCGCGTTCCCTTTGGCGACCTGGACTTTGTAAAATATGTAATGGCTCTCGACCCTGCTATGAAAATGAACACTTACGGCATGGGCAAATATCTCCTGCGTCACGCTTTTGAGAACGACCATCTGCTACCGGAACACATTCTCTGGAGGCAAAAAGCGGCCTTTTCCGACGCCGTGGGGCACTCGATGGTGGACGACCTGAAAGCCGCCGCAGAAGCCGCCTACACCGACGAGGAATTCAAGGCAAAATGCAGACAATACGATTACTGCCCGCCCTTCACAAAAGAGAGCTTGCTGTACCGGGAGATTTTTGAAAAATACTATCCGGGCCAGGCGGCCATGATTAAGGATTTCTGGATGCCGAACAAGTCCTGGAAGGGCTGTGATGTGAACGATCCGTCCGCCCGCGTCCTGGCAAACTACGGCGCCAGCGGAGAATAAGCCGGTATCCCCTTAAAAATGTAATCATACGCGGCAAAACGAGCCGCCCCAGGCGGCCTTTGTATTTCTAATTTCAGGAGGATTTTTTATGGAACGCACCCTGCATTTACCCGAGCTGTTCGGCAGCCAGGTTTTCAACGAGGAAACCATGAAGGACTGTCTTTCCTCCGCGTCCTACGGCGCATGGAAGAAATGCGTCACCGAAGGGACCTCCCTGGACATCTCCACGGCCAATGAAATTGCCGAGGCAATGAAGCAGTGGGCCGTAGCGAAAGGCGCAACGCATTATACCCACTGGTTCCAGCCTATGACCGGCGTTACCGCCGAAAAGCATGACAGTTTTATCAATCCTGCCGGCGGCGGCAAAATCATCATGGAATTTTCCGGCAAGGAGCTTGTTCGCGGCGAGCCGGACGCCTCTTCGTTTCCCTCCGGCGGACTCCGCGCCACCTTCGAAGCCCGAGGCTACACCGCCTGGGATCCCACGTCCTTTGCGTTTTTGAAGGAAGGCTCTCTTTGCATCCCAACCATTTTCTGCTCTTACTCCGGTCATGCCCTGGACAAGAAAACGCCTCTGCTGCGGTCCATCGATGAGGTTTCCCGTCAGGCTCTCCGGATTCTCCGGCTCTTTGGCGACACAGAGACCAAGCGTGTGATTGCCCATGTTGGTCCGGAACAGGAGTATTTCCTCATCGACAAAGCCCTGTACAAGCAGCGCAAGGACCTCCGCATGACAGGCCGGACGCTGTTTGGCGCAAAGCCTCCCCGGGGCCAGGAGCTGGAAGACCATTATTTCGGCGCGATTCGTCCCCGTGTCGCGGCCTACATGAAGGACCTGGACGAAACCCTCTGGGCCTTGGGCATTCTCTCCAAGACGAAGCACAATGAAGTTGCGCCGTCCCAGCACGAAATGGCTCCGATGTATACCGACGCCAACACCGCCTGCGACCACAACCAGCTGGCGATGGAGGTGATGAAAAAAGTTGCCGAGCGGCATGATCTGGTTTGCCTCCTGCACGAAAAACCCTTTGCAGGCGTCAACGGCTCCGGCAAGCACGATAACTGGTCTCTGGGCACTGATACCGGTAAGAACCTGTTCAAACCCGGCTCCACTCCCAGTCAGAACGCTCAGTTTCTGTTGTTCCTGGCAGCGTTTGTGAAGGGCGTGGACGATTATCAGGACTTTTTGCGCACGACCGTCGCTTTCCCCGGCAACGACCACCGTCTGGGCGCGCAGGAAGCGCCGCCCGCCGTGCTTTCCATTTTCCTGGGCGACGAGCTGAACGCTGTGGTGGAATCCATTATCCACGGCACCGAGTTCAAGGACGCGGGCAAGCGTACGCTGCAAATCGGTGTGGATGTCCTGCCCGCCATCCGCCAGGACAACACCGACCGCAACCGCACTTCCC
>CANDBG010000104.1 GCA_947382875.1 uncultured Oscillibacter sp.
CGCAACCTGTTCCCCATCGCCCTGATCGCCCTGGGCTACGACCCCAACTCCACCGTGGAGAGCGAAATTGCCGAGGCGTATGAGTGGCTCGTGAAGTTCAACGAGAATGTGGTTGCCTACGGCAACGCCGAACAGAACCTTACCAACGGCACCGCCTCTGTCGCCCTGACCTTCGACGGCAACGCCTCCTGGGCCATGAGCGAAATGGGCGAGAATAACCCCCTGGTGGTGGCTCCCTTTACCGACGACGCCGTACAGCTTGGCTTTGACCTGTACGTCATTCCGAAGGGCGCGGCGCACGTGGACCTTGCGGAAAAGTTCCTCAACTACATCTGCGACCCGCAGGTAATGGCCGCCAACCTGGAAGAATTCCCCTATTCCTGCCCGAATGACGCCGCGGTCGCCGCTGCCAGCGAGGCATACCGGAATGACCCGGCCCGTGACTTCAGCTACAAGGAAAACGTGTTCTTCCAGGAGGACGTGGGCGAGGCCCTGATTATTTACAACGATTACTATCAAAAGTTGAAGGTCGGCGAATAAGCGCCGCCGGAAGGGAGCATTCATATGCTGAAATTTGACGAAGAGAAACAGATTGCCAGCGTCCAGGGCGCTTTGGCCCTGCGGCCCCGCATTGAGGAAATCGTGGACGGCATCTGCAAAACCGGTTTTTCCAACATCTGCTGGTTAGGCATTGGCGGCACCTACGCCTCCTGCCTTCAGGCGGAGGTTCACATGCGGGAGCGTTCCAAGCTGAACTTTTTCGTATCCAACGCCGCCGAGTACCTTACCGCCGGCGATCTCCGGATTGGCGAAGGAACGATTGTCGTAGTTTCCTCCGTTACCGGAAGCACCAGCGAAATGGTGGACGGCGTAAAGGCGGCCAAGGCCGCCGGCGCGAAGATTCTGGGCTTTATCGACATCGACACCACCGAGCTTGCCAAGCTGATGGACTGGGAAATTGCCTACCCTGCAAATGAGCAGCTGAAATTCTTCATGGTGGCGGACCGTTTCCTGTTCAATCACGGGGAATTCCCCGAGTATGACGAGTACTACGCCCAGCTGGACGCCCATCTCGCGCGGGATCTGGTGGAGGTGGAGAAAGCCGCCGACGCCTTCGGCCTGGAATTCGCGAAAAAGCATCATGACGACGCCATTCACTACTTTGTGGGCGCGGGCAATCAGTACGGCTCCACGTATTCCTACGCCATGTGCTACTGGGAAGAGCAGCACTGGATCCGCACCAAGAGCATTCACTCCGCGGAGTTCTTCCATGGAATGCTGGAAATTGTGGACCGGGATACGGCGGTCACGGTGTTTGTTGGGGAAGACAAACAGCGGCCTTTGAGTCAGCGGGTGGTGGACTTCCTGCCGCGCATCTGCGCCAATTTCACAGTGATTGACTCCAAGGACTACGACCTCCCAGGCATTGACGAACGCTTCCGGGGCAACCTGTCGCACCTGGT
Organism: uncultured Oscillibacter sp.; assembly: GCA_947382875.1. Taxonomy (GTDB): domain Bacteria; phylum Bacillota; class Clostridia; order Oscillospirales; family Oscillospiraceae; genus Oscillibacter. Next base: position 1,464 of record CANDBG010000104.1, read on the forward strand.
TACGCACGCGGTCACACAGCGCATTGACGCGCATATTGAGCAGATCAACTGCCATCCTGTGGAAATCCGTCGGTACTATCGCCGCCTGAACTATTAAGCCTTTGTGTAAAGGGGGCCGCTCCGTGTCTGCCTCGGAGCGGCCCCCTTTTTGGGAGGAATCTTATGGAACTGGGTATGTTTACCAGCGGATATCAATTCTACCCCCTGGAACGCGCCTTCGCCGACGCCAGACGTTTTGGCTACGATTACATTGAGCTTTGGGGCGGACGCCCCCACGCCTTTGCGCCGGATCTGGCCCGGGGCGGTCTGGCGGAGGTCCGGGCGCTGACGGAACGTTATGAGATGCCGGTACAGGTGTATACGCCGGAACACAACGCCTATCCTTATAACTATATGCTGGGGAACGAGACGCAGCGGCGGGAAGCCCTGGATTATCTGAAACAGTCTATGGAAATGGGGAAGGCTCTGGGAGCGAAGTACACGTTGATTTCCGTCGGACATGGTGGGTATGCGCTTTCCCGGCAGGCGCTGTGGGAGCGTATGCTGGACAGCCTGCGGGAATTGGCGCGTCACGGGGAGACCATTGGTCATACCGTCGTGCTGGAGAGCCTGACCCATTATGAGAGCAATCTGTGCACCACCGCCGGAGAGCTGGCGCAGGTGATTGAGGCAGTGGACTCGCCCTGTCTGCTGGGGATGTGCGATGTGGTTCCGCCCTTTGCGGCACGGGAACCGGTCAGCAATTACCTGGACCTGCTGGGAGCGCGGCTGGCGCATCTCCATCTGGTGGACAGCGACGGGAGCAGCGACAGCCACAGGATTCCTGGCGACGGAGTGATGCCTTTGCCGGAATTGCTGCTGGAATTATATGAACGGGGCTATCAGGGCCGGTGTACCATTGAACTGGTCACGGCCTATCAGAACGAACCCTCCCTGTACGCGCGCCGGGCGTTGGAACGTCTGCGGGCCATGCTGCCGGAGGGGTGGAAAGGATGAAGAATATGGAGCGGATGCCCAGACTGGCCGCTGTGGGCGATAACTGTATGGACGTATACGACCAAACCGGGGAAGCGTATCCGGGAGGCAACCCGGTGAACGTGGCGGTATACACGCTGCGGCTGGGCGGCGCGGCTTCCTATACCGGCGTAGTGGGAACCGACGCGTACGGCGCGCTCATGCGGGAAGCCATTGCCGGAAAAGGCGTGGATGTCTCGCACCTGCGCACGGAACCAGGCGCTACGGCGGTTTCCCACGTGGAGTTGGTAGACGGCGACCGTGTTTTTGGCGATTACGACGAGGGAGTTATGGAACACTTCCGCATGACGGAAGACGATCTGGATTTCCTTGCAGGCCATGATTTGGTAGTGAGCGGCCTCTGGAGCCGTACGGGACCGGATTTACACAAGCTCAAGGCGCGCGGGGCTATGGTTGCGTTCGACTGTGCGGACAAATTGTGGGACCCCAGGACAGAGGAAGCTCTTCCGTATGTCGACTACGCCTTTTTCTCTCTGGATGGGGAAACGTCAGAGGTACAGTCCTTCTTGCGGACTGCGTATTCGAAAGGCCCTGAGCTGGTGATTGCCACCCGGGGCGAGCGGGGCAGTATGGCTTTTGACGGGACGCAGTTTTATGAGTATGGGATTGTTCCCTGTACGGTAGTGGATACGATGGGGGCCGGTGACAGCTTTATCGCCGGATTCCTTCACGGCATCCTGCGCAGGCAGTCCATTTCCGACTGCATGGCGCAGGGCGCTCAATGCAGCAGTGTTACGCTGGGCTATCGCGGGGCGTGGTAAAGAAATAATAAAGCAGCTGAAAGGACTTGCCGTCTGTACGGAACAGGCGGCAGGCCCTTCTGTTTATCTTGAACGGGATTGGCGTCTGCTGCATCAACGAAACCATTGACGAGATTTCGAATAAAGATATCACCTTTTAATGAATCGCCCTGCATCGAAATACAACCGTTGAGAACCGTTATTTTCAACCGGGAAAACAACGGTTCTCTTCTTTTGCCGGAGGCAGGGGCGGAAGGGCCGGGAAGGGGTGAATAAACAGAAACAGGACGCCAGAGAACATCTGGCGTCCTGTTTTGGGGAGTCAGGGAGCGCTTGGACGCACCCGTTATGCGGCACGGTACAGGAAGGTGACAATCTGTCCGCGGGTACAGAAATTGTCGGGACTGAAGGTGGTGGCCGTGGTGCCGGAAGTGATGCCCTGTTCCACCGCCCAGGAAACCGCTTTGGCATACTCCGCACTGGCGGAAACGTCCTGGAAAGCCGCGGCGGCCTTCGGGGCGGGACTTCCGGCGGCTTTCCACAGATAGGTCATGGCCGTCGCACGCGTACAGCGGGCATCGAAGTCCATGGGCGTAATCCCTTTCGTTTCCGCCCACGCCATTACCGCAGCGCGTTCATTGCTGCTGTCGCCGGGCTGGCCGTTGGCCCGCCACAGGAAGGTGAGAATGTGCCGGATTGTGCAGTAATCATTGGGCGCAAACGTGGTTTCCGTTTTCCCTTTGGCGATGCCCTTGTCAACTGCCCAGTCAATCGCGGCTCTGAACGGAGAATTTGCCGCCACATCGGTAAACCTGGCGCCAACGGCCGGAGGCGTTGCCAACACCTTGGAAACAGCCGCTTCATCCAGTTTCAGAAAACTTTGGAGATAATGGCCGGAATCATCGGGATAGACCAAAGTGACACGAATCTGGAAAATGGCGTCAGACGAAACGTCAAAGGAAGGGGATTTCGTTGGCAGTGTGAAGGAAGCCGATTCCCCCGCGTGCAGTTTTACGATGTCTTCCTCTTCAATTCCTTCTTCCCACAGAATCAAGCCTCGATTTTTTACCAGATAAAGCTCGCCGGAGATTCCGACGCCTTCTGCGCTGTAAGTTCCAGCGGCTCCTTTTTCATAGACATAGCCACTCACCATGATATAGCTGTCCTTATCGTTGACTCCCGTATGTTTCACTGTATGGACATCTTTTGTGGAAGAAGCGATATAGCCGTCAAGAACATCTGAGTCATCGTCAAATACGCTGTCTAAGCGGATTTCTCCCGGGACAAAGAAATCTTGTTCCGCCAAGTGGTTATCCACCAGCAAAGAGCTTTTCCATTCCACATTTTTCATGGCCTGGTCCGCCGGCGGGGCGGCCAGGGCAGGGGCGGCCAGACCCAGACACAAGGTCAGGGCCATCAGCAGGGACAGGATGTGTTTTTTCATGTTGGTTTCCTCGATTCTTCAAAATTTCCAACGGGCGGCCCTCCCTGGACGGGGGAAAAGAGGTAAAAAAGGAGGTTTGAAAACCCCCGTCCGGGGCGCCCGCCGGAAACATAAGAGCGGTGTCGAGTTTTCCAAACCCAACACCGCAGAAAAATGCATGCGAACGCACGGCAAGTCCTCCATCTCCGCTCTTGCCAAAACAACAGGAAATGGATATAATAAGACCGTGGTGCAATAATTATTGCTGTGCTGAGTGCCAGTTCCACTCGTACAGGGTCGTAGGGTGTTGCTACCACCCTACGGCCTGCCGCAGTTATGCTTCCTTTTTTATTTTAACCGAAATATCTTTCAATTGCAAGAGCATTTTTCAGCGTTTCTACAATTCGTAAAGTAAAATTAGTATTGACAAACAGAACAGATAAATTAAG
>CANDBG010000105.1 GCA_947382875.1 uncultured Oscillibacter sp.
CGTTTTGGCCGCGGCCTTCTACTTTTTTCCGCTCTGTCCAATATGTATTGTACTCTTACATCTCTGCGGACTGTGAATATGGATCTGTCGGAAATGCCGTTTCATTTGACAAAACTTACGCAAACGGTTCGTGTTAGACAATACGGTTTCATAATGCGGTTTTCCAGTTCAAAATAAGCGGTCAGATCATAAGGATGTGCAGGGGTGCCTTTTTTCCAGTACACTGTGCCATAATAAAGATTCATCGCCCAATAATAAGGATATTCATGGCCGTACAGTCCGGCCTCCATGACACTTGCGACTGGTTCTGCGAGGCGCGATTTGGACGCGATTTCGGATGCATTTTCGTAAGAAATACCGACATAATAAGTTAACAAGTATTTCATCAGCTCGCAAAAGCTGTACGGATTCGCCACGATTTGATTTCCATTTTCGTCGAATAATAATGCCGTCTTTTAACATAAGATTCCATCCTCAAAAATTTCCGGCTTGTTGCCTCAATCATATCACGGCCATACCTGCGCGTCAATTTAAAAGGAGCAAAACCGTCAGCGGGCAGTAATCCCCTTGCGGGAAATACAAAATCATGGTATACTAAGATATAATTTCCTGTTATAATGAAAAGAGGTGATGCACTACGGAGAAAAAAGGGATAAAAGTGGCGGCGCAGAACCGAAAAGCCCATCACGATTATTTTGTTGAGGATTCTTTCGAGGCCGGAATCGAGCTGGCGGGCACGGAAGTCAAATCCGTCCGCGCCGGCACGCTGAACCTCAAGGACGCCTATTGCGCTGTAAAGGACGGCGAAATGTTTCTCATCGGGATGCACATATCCCCGTATGAAAAAGGCAATATTTTCAATAAGGACCCGGAACGCGTCCGGCGGCTGCTGATGCACAAACGGGAAATCCGCAAGCTCCACGCGCTGGTGAAGCAGGACGGATACACGCTGATTCCGCTGTCGGTCTACTTCAAGGAAGCTCGGGTCAAGGTCCAGGTAGGGCTTTGCCGCGGCAAGAAAAACTACGACAAACGCGACGCTGCTGCCAAACGCGACGCAAAGCGTGTCATTGACCGCGCCATGAAATCCCGCTGATGGAAAAAGAGGGGTTTTCATGAACCGTAAATTTTTCGCCGGATTCCGCGGAATTTTAGGGGCGTTCCTCGGCGCGTTCCTCGGAGGACTTGCCTGGGCCGCCCTGTGCGTGGCGTACGTTGCCGCGGTTTTTGTCCCGCCCTTTGAGCTGTTCTTTCTCTTGATGGCCGCCCTCATCGGACCCTTCACCTGTTTCGGCTACTGGATCTTCCGCGGTCTCAAGAAACGGAAATTCGCTTATATCTCCACCCGTATCTGTGCCTTTCTCGGAACAACCGCCGCCGCTTTCCTATACTTTTTTCCAGAGGGCGGCGCGTGGTGTCTTCTGTTTGGAGGCTTCGCCCTCCTCTTTGCCAAAGGATGGGCGCAGTTACGCCTCTTGCGCTACACGGACCCCGCCTGGTACGCCGACCCGCGCCGGATTGCCGTCAGCTGGGCCGGAGGGATGATGTATAACTATCGCGGAAAAAAGTTCCCGCTTCCGGTAGAAACGTTTCCGCCCACGTATTCCGTGAGCAATGTTTTAGAGGTACGGGGCCAGATTCTGCGGACGACGCCCGCTCTGCGAAAAAGCCGGACGTTCGTGGTGGATGACGTGGCCGGTGTGATTCTCGGTCCAGCGAGCGGAAGCAACGTCCTGTTTGACCGAAACCATGAGGTGCTGGCAAAATTTGCATGGTCCATGAAAAACGCGAACCTGCTCGCCCAACTTCTGGACGAGCACGGCGTCCACTTTTACACTTGTGAAGAATACGGATACAGTCTCGGCGCGGTTCAGCAAGCCGAAGATTAATAACGAAAAGGATTTGATTATTATGAGTCAGCCCCAGGCAACGACAACCACAGAGGCGCGGTCCCGGCCGCTGGTGACGATCACCATGGAGGACGGCAAGGTCATGACCGCCGAACTCTACCCGGACAAAGCGCCCAATACGGTAAAAAATTTCATTTCGCTGATCAGGAAAGGCTACTATGACGGTCTGACGTTTCATCGCGTGATCCCCGGCTTCATGATTCAGGGCGGCGACCCAGACGGAAACGGTATGGGCGGACCGGGATACGTAATCAAGGGAGAATTTGCCAGCAATGGCTTTGCCCAAAACGACCTGAAACATAACACCGGCGTACTCTCCATGGCCCGGACGATGGACCCGGATTCTGCGGGAAGTCAGTTTTTTATCATGGTAGCGCCTGCAGCACACCTGGACGGAGAATATGCCGCTTTCGGGCAGATTATCGACGGCATGGACGATGCTATCGCCATTTCCCGCGTACAGCGGCGCATGGCGGATGACCGTCCGAAAAAACCGGTTGTGATTCAGTCGGTCCGCGTGGATACGCGGAATGTGGAGTATCCGGAACCGGAAACGATCTGAGCGACAGGAGGAACCATTTTTATGAAAACCGCAGTCATCACGGGGGCGTCATCCGGCCTGGGCCGGGAACTGGTGCGGCAAATCGGGGATGTTTTCCCGGAGATTGAGAGCTATTGGCTGATTGCGCGCCGGGCGGACCGGCTGGAAGAACTGACCGAAGCGCTTCCGGGCAAAACGACAGTGTGTCTTGCGCTGGACTTGTGCGATTCCATGAGCTTTATGGCCTTTCAGGAAAAGCTGACGGCGGAACAGCCGGAAATTGCATTGTTGGTGAACTGTGCAGGCTGCGGTTATCTGGGGCGTGTGGGGGAGATGGACACGGCGTCCCAGACGCGGATGGTGGATTTGAACGTCCGAGCCTTGACGGCGGTTACAAATATGGCCGTGCCCTATATGGCCGCTGGAAGCCGGATTTTGAATGTATCGTCGATTGCGTCGTTCTGTCCGAACCCCCGCATGACCGTTTATTCGTCTACAAAGGCTTATGTGTCTTCATTTACGATTGGACTGTCAGAGGAGCTGCGGCGCAAGGGAATCACGGCGACGGCAGTTTGTCCCGGGCCGATGGAAACGGAGTTTTTGCGTCTGGCGGGGATTCCGGGGAAGTCCAGCACGTTTGAGTTTTTGCCCTACTGCGATCAGGTACGGGTGGCCGGCGGAGCGCTGCGGGCCGCCCGGGATGGCCGTGCCATTTATACGCCGATGCTTTTGTATAAGTTTTATCGGGTACTGGCGAAACTCACTCCGGCGAAACTTCTGGTTCGGTTTGTGAAAACGTGAATGAATTGAAGTGGTAAAAACGGTATCAGATTTCTGGCGGGGCGGAAACGTCCTGCCGGAAATGTCACAAAATCGTAACACACAAATTGGAAAATGTGTGGTATACTAAAAAATACGGCAACGCATTCCAATCTCAAAAGCAAACGTGTATCGCAAACGGTTTCGTTTATGTTTCCCGAAATCCAGAGGTCCGGAGAAAACAGAACCGAACTTGTTTTAACAACGGGGGTGTAACGGTTTCGACGGGGGTATGGAGGCGGGACCAGCGGGCGGCGGCGCCTAACCGCCATAAAATGGGCACTTTATAAATTAAACAACAACGATACTGTTGCTTACGCTGCCTGATTAAAGGCGGCCGTCCGACCCGGAAGGACCGCGAGCCGGGAAGGGCGTCGTATAGCGGTAAATGTGCGCGCAGTAAGCTTTGCCTGCGCCAGACATCATGAAGCTGACCTGACCGGATGTGCGTGACGGCTTGCCGTCCGGGAGGGGAACGGGAGGAGTGAGACCTCCAAAATAACCGTCTGCGCCCGGAGAAAGTCCCGTTCAAGTGCTTTCGGACGGGGGTTCAATTCCCCCCACCTCCACCATTTGAATGAGGGTAGGAGTGTTGAACAGTTAAGTTGGACTGTCCAATATTTCTACCCTCTTTTTTCTTGAAAAGCCTTGTTCCATCAGGCTTTTCCGTACTTTGCCGTGGATGATTAAATTGGACCGCCGATGATAAAATCAATCAGAATTGAAGTCGAAAAAGAGAAAAGCACTGATTTTGAACCCCGTTGTCTAATTTAATCCGTGTTGCTTTTCTTGCTTTCATGAAGCGCCTCAAACTGATCTGGCGTTTTATAATTAAGCGTACTGTGTGGCCTTCGCGTGTTATAAAACTCGATGTAGGTATCAACACTTTTCATAAATTGCTGTTCAGATTTGTACTGTGTACGATAGATCTCTTCCCGTTTCATGGATGCAAAAAAAGACTCCATGACGGCATTGTCATGAGGTTGTCCTGGCTTAGAAAAAGATTGGACAACCTTGTTCATACGCAACAGCTTGCGGAAGGTTTTCGAGGTATACTGTGCCCCTTGGTCACTATGAAATATCAGGAACTGAGGGGCTTTTCTGTCTTGAAACGCCTGCCTAAATGTCGAGGTGATTAGATAGGTGCTGTTTTTCGGGGACACTCTGTGTGCCACCACCCTTCGGGAAAAGAGGTCGAGGATCGCGCATACATAAAGGTATTTATTATTGATTTTGAAGCAGGTCACATCACTAACCCAAACACGATTAGGCGCATCCACTTGAAATTGCCGCTGAAGGATATTCTGTTTCTTAGCCAACCGCTCCCGCTTTTGATAATCTCGTTTGGAATAGAGAGTTACGCTCTGTAATCCCATCTCTCTCATCAGTTCCGCGGTATATTTAGGAGAGATACGAATTCCTTGTTCAGACAATACTGCGGCAATTTTATTTGCGCCAAATCGCTGATGGCTTTCGTCAAAGACCGCTTTGATATGTTCTCTCATTTCGGCTCTGCGTTTGTCATAGGCAGTCACTTCTTTCCTTCGGAAGATGTGATTGTAGAAAGTACCGCGAGAAACGCAGAGGGCCTCACAAAGCGCATGGACGCTGTACTGACCATACAGCTTGGCAAGCTCCTGTAATTTTTCCTGGAGAGGCGCAGAGATGGTACATCCTACTTTTTGCAGGATTTCAATCTTCTGCTCCAGTTTCTGATTTTTCTGTTTTAACTTGATAAATTCCTGATGACTAATCGCGTATCCAGAATCGGTTGCGGTTGTCGTGTAGGGTTTGATCCAAGTATAGAACGTACTTCTTGCAACCCCTGCATCG
>CANDBG010000106.1 GCA_947382875.1 uncultured Oscillibacter sp.
AAAACTACAAAATTTCTTCGGCGTTTTCTTACAATTTCACTTTGGCGTTGACAGAAATCGTAGAGCGCGTCAGGGACAGCCTTGAGGACGCGCAGACGGACAGAATAAGGGGGGCGTTCCGTTGAAAACCTACACCACCATTCAAGGCGATATGTGGGACAGCATTGCCTATGCTCAATTGGGTGATGCGGCGCATACGGACAAGCTGATGAATGCGAATTTGCAATATCGTGAGTATTACATATTCCCCGCAGGAATTACGCTGGTCCTTCCAGAAATCGCTGAAAAAACCAGCCATTCCCTGCCGCCCTGGAAGCAGGCATAAAAAACCATCCCGGTTTCCCAGGACGATTTTTCTCAGGAGAGCCGCTGTGCAAGGGCGTCTTGCAGGACCTTGGAACAGTTAATCCCCTTCCGTTCCGCCATGTTCGCCATCCAGGCCGGAATGGATACATTTTTCCGCACTGCACGGGTGTCGGTCTGTGCCCGATAAGCGATCGTATCCACACTGATTAGGGTAAGCACATCGGCTGTGTTATGGGAGATATCCTTCTGGGCAGTTGCTTCCGGAATGGAAAGGCCCTGGTCCTCCCAGACCACCAGGCAGCCGCTCAGGGCGTCCGTGATTTGAGCCACAGCGTCTTCGATATCTTTCCCGGTGGTAACGCATCCGGGAATATCTGGAACGCGGATATAGTATTTTCCTTTTTCGGGCGTAATGACCGCGGTAAATGTGTAGTGCATGGTTCTTCCTCCTTATCTGCTCCATGAAAGGGCTCTTATTTCTTACCCTTTCGTTTTCTGGCTTGTGTTTGATCGATTTTCGCTTCTTTCAGAATGTACCTTTTGTCGTCTTCATCGAAGTCATGCCGCTTGATTGGAATGGTGATTCCTTTTTTCGGGTTGAAGTAAATGTCGTGGTTCGCGCCATGCCGTGCAAAAAGGAAGCCCGCTTCCTCCAAGATGCGAATGGTTTCTTTTCGCGGGTTCATATCATCCCCCCTGACTGCTTTATTATACGCAACATTGTGTAATCCGTCAAGGGGAATTACGCAATATTACACAAAAACGGAGTGATGCACAAGTGAGCAAACCGGATTCCGCACGCCGCACGGCGGTAGAAATTGCCTTTGCCGGAACGGATATCACTGCCTCCATCCGGCCCTATCTCAAGAGCGTCACCTACACCGACAACGAGGCGGACGCAGCGGACGATCTGCAAATCCAGCTCCACGACCGGGATTCGATCTGGATGGAATCCTGGTTGATCGAGGCCATTGAGGCCGCGTCCGCCGCAAAGCTGAAAATGGAGGCGGCGTTTGTCCGCGAAAACTGGCTGAACGATGGAAAAGACATCGTTTTGCCCTGCGGAGAATTTGAGCTGGATAATGTGGTTCTCTCCGGACCTCCAGCCATTGTCACCATCAAGGGAACATCGCTTCCTTTCAGCGCACAGGTACGCCAAACGAAAAAAAACAAAGCCTGGGAGAATATCAATCTCGCCGCAATCGCCAAGGGAATCGCCGCAGAGAATGGTATGCGCTGTATGTATGAGTCGGCCAACGACCCGTTTTACACGCGGGTGGAGCAGCTTGACGCCAGTGACATTGATTTCCTTTCCCGCTTGTGCCATGACGCGGGGATCAGCCTCAAGGCGACAAACAGCATGATCGTCCTGTTTGACCAGGCCGCCTATGAGTCCAAGGGTCCGGTTTTCACAATTCAACGAGGGAAAACCGGTGGGTACACCAAGTACAAGCTGGACGTAGAGGCGGCGGGGACTCAGTATTCTTCCTGCCGCGTCAGTTACGTGAACCCGGCTTCCGGGAAATGTATTGAGGGCGTTGCTAAAATCGAAGATTACAACGCCGACGCAAAAAACAACCAGCAGTTAGAGATAAAAGCCAAAGTGGCCAACAAGGATGAGGCAAAGGCTTTAGCGGCAAAACATTTGCGGTTTCACAACAAGTATTCCAGGTCCGCCTCCTTTACGCTTCCTGGTAATCCGGCCCTGGCGGCTGGCGTCACAGTAGTATTGAAAGGCTGGGGCGCTTTTGACGGCAAGTATATGATTTCCCAGGCGGTCCATGCCGTCGGGGAATCCGGCTACACCACACAAATCAAACTGCGGAAAGTATTAGAGGGGTATTGAGATGGATGTGGAAAAAATTCTGTCCCAGCTGGTCCGCGTCGGCACGGTCACAGACGCAGACCCGGACACGCGGACGGCGCGGGTAAAGTTTCGGGACACCGGCATGACTTCCGGCAGGCTCTTTGTACTGGCCTCTCGCCCTTATATCCCGGATTACGAGGTCTCGCAGCGGACGGAATTTGATGCGGAGTGCCGGGAACCGCCTGTGGGCGTTGACGCATTCGCAAGTCACCGGCATATGCTGCGCGTCAAACCCTGGATGCCCAAAATCAACGCCACTGTTCTGACGCTCTACCTTCCGATTCTTGACGCCGACGGCTTCATTTTAGGTGAGATCGGAGAGCTGGGCAAGCTCAAGCAATGGACAGACCAGTAACCGAAAGGAGGCGGCACTATGGCGATTATCGGCTGTTTGGGAGAGGTGCTGTTCGAGGTGTCCAGGCAAACGATACGGACCTTGGACAACATGGTATGGTCCGGTTCTGCCCGCTACGCAACGCACAACCGCCATCTTACTAACGCTCTCACGGAGTTTACCGGCTTAGACCCGGATCAGATTTCCTTTGACGTCACCTTTTCTGCGGAACTGGGTACGGACCCTATGGAGGAAATTTGGAGGCTTTTCCGATACGAGCGCAGCGGGACAACTCTTCCGCTGACGATTGGAAACCATGCTTACGGGCGGTACCGCTGGACCATTACCAGCATGACCACCAAAGCGCAATACTTCGACCGCAACGGAGACCTTTACCATGCGGTCGTTTCGCTGAAACTGCAAGAATATTTGAGGGGGTGAGGCGTATGAGCTACACGGTTTCTGCAACGGACCTGGAAAAGCTGCGTTTCAATGAAACGGATACCGTCAACTCTGTGCTTCAAAATATCGCGGTAATTTTATCCACACCCAAAGAAGCGTTCCGTTATACCGCGACTTTGGACTGGATATGTCTTTCCTGGACAAGCCTCAGCCAGTAGCGGAAGTACGGATGGTAGCCCCTGTGCGGGAGGCCATTCACCGCTGGGAACCCCGTGCAACGGTACTCCGTGTTACGCCCGGCGCGGAACCGTCCCAGCCGGGAACTTTAATTCCAGTCGTGGAGGTGGAGATTGATGTCGAATAGAAACCCGGAGTACCAATTCATTTCCACGGATACCGAGGAGATTGTTTCATTGATTGTATCGATGTATGAAAAAATGACCGGTACCACCGTGCGGCCTGCCAGTCCAGAGATGCAGTTTATGCGCTGGATCAGCAGCATCATCATTCAGGAAAGAGTGCTGAATAACTACACCGGCAGCCAGAACATTCCCAGCCGGGCCGAGGGCGAAAACCTGGACGCGCTGGCAGAGCTGACGTTCAGCAAGGGGCGTCCGGAGGCGAAAGCGGCGACGTGCACAATGCGGTTTTTCATTTCCGAGGCACAGCAGACCGCCGTCCTGATTCCTGCCGGTACCCGCGTCACGGATACCGCCGGCGCGCTGACCTGGGAGACCATCGGGGACGCTTATGTTCCAATTGGCGAAACCGGTGTCGAGGTGCAGGCGCGGTGCCAGACGGTCGGATTGATCGGCAATGGCTGCGCCCCTGGACAAATCAACGCCCTGGTGGATCTCTACGACTACTACTCCGAATGCGCGAACATCACGGCCTCCGAGGGCGGCGCGGACCGGGCTGCGGACGATGAGTATTACGAGTTGATGAGGGCCTCCATGGACGCGTACAGCTGCGCCGGGTCCCGAGGCGGCTACATCTACTGGGCCAAGCAGGTCAGCACGGAAATTGCGGATGTGGCGGCAAACTCGCCTGCGCCGGGCGTGGTGAAAATCTACGTTCTCATGGAGGGTGGGGAGCTGGCTGGCGAGGAAATGAAAAGCAAGGTCCTGGCCGCGTGCAACGCGGACGAAAAGCGCCCTCTGACCGATCAGGTATTTGTGGAGGACGCCGAAGTCGTTCCCTACGATATCAACTTTACATACTACCTCCAAAGCGGCCGAACCCAAAGCACGGCGGAGGTTGCTGCGGCGGTAAACGCGGCGGTGGAGAAATACAAAGCGTGGCAGAGCGCGAAGCTGGGACGGGACATCAATCCTGACGAACTGCGGGAATATCTCTACCACACGGGCATCAAGCGTATTGAGCTTACATCCCCGGTTTTTACTGCTCTTCGGGATGGGAAAGACAAAACGGTGCCGCAGGTAGCAGCAGTCGGTGCCGTCACCATCACGAATGGGGGTTACGAGGATGAATAAACATGGGCTGACCAAAGCGAACCTTGTGTCCACGCTGCCGGTTGCCCTGCAAAAAGACCCGTCTGCGGTTGCGCTGGCGGAAGCCATGGCCGAGCTGCTGTCCCAGCGTCCCAGGGAAATTGACCGAATTCTTATCTATCCGGCAATCGACAGCCTGGACGAGCCGCTGCTGGATATTCTGGCGTACGATTTCAAAGTTGACTGGTGGGACCCGGAATACAGCGTGGACGAAAAACGCCGGACGCTGAAAGGAAGCTGGTATGTTCATAAGCACATGGGAACAAAAGCCTCCGTAGTAACCGCTGTCTCTGCCGTTTACCCGGAGACAGCCGTGGAGGAATGGTTTGAGTACGGCGGGGAGCCTTACGGCTTCAAAATTCGCCTGAATCTCACCGGAACGGAATGGAGTGAGGAACGGCCGCGCCGGATTCTGGAACGGGTGGAATATTACA
>CANDBG010000107.1 GCA_947382875.1 uncultured Oscillibacter sp.
CCTACACGACGCTCTTCCGATCTTATATTGGGAACTGTGAGGAAGGGAAGCAGTACCCGCCCGACGGATGCGCAGAGAGGGAGCGGCAGGTGGAAGCTCCCGGGAAGCGGGCGGAGAAGTCGTCCTGGAGCATTGGGCTGAAAGAGGAGTAAGCTGCAACGGCTGTCCCGCCGTTATCGGGGAAGAACGCGGAAGCGTTCCGGAGTGCGCGCCGGTTTCGACGCGAATTCAGGTGGTACCACGGATTTTTGTCCGCCCTGAGCCGAAAGGCTTGGGGCGTTTTTGTTTGGGCTGTGCGGACGGTTTCGACGGAGGAAGAGCGATGTTTGAAAACACTACAAACTATGACAAGGCGGCGCTGCATGCCTTTGCGGACGTGTGTATCCGAACGGTCCGCCGGACGCGCTACCGACTGCACCGGGCGGTCTTGCTGGTTGCCGGCGGAATCTGCGTCGTGGAGGGCCTGTTTGTGCTTGCGTTTCTGCGTCCGCTGGATTACAGCACAACGATTCTTTTGGGCGTGGTGCTGGTCGTCGGACCGTGCAGCGTAATCAAAGGTTTGTTTCTGCGGCGGTTTACCGCCCGGAAAATGCAGAAAAATATGACAAATACCGGAACCTGCCGTTTTCGGTTCGACGAGGACAGTTTTCAGGCGGAACAGCCGGGCGTCGTGTCGTCTTACCGCTACGACCGGATTTACAAAGCCTGTGAGGCCCCCGGATATTTCATCCTGTTTCTGGACAAAACACGCGGCAGCGTCGTGGACATGGGCGGATTCACCAAGGGAACCGCGGACGAATTCCGCGCGTTTCTGGCGGAAAAGACGGGTAAACCCGTCGAATATGTGAGCTTGCAATAAGAAAGGGGGAATCCTATGGAAAGGGAATTTGAAATCCAGACAGATTACACGTTAGACGATTTTTATGCGTTCTGGCGGGGATTTGTACAGACGAAAGCGGGGAAGCCCTCGCCGAAGAAAATGACCCGAAAGGAAGCTCTGCGGGGAAGTCTTTCTTGTGTTCTTATGGGGGCGGCGCTGATTATGGGTGAAATCTGGCTGAAATGGACGCTGGACATTACCATCGGCGGCAAATGGTTCTGGTTTCTGGGCGGAATGCTGATTCTGGCTGGCGGCTGGACGGCGTTCCGGAACCGTAAGGAGGGGGCGTATCCGTACTGGGTGAAGTCGGCCTACAAGAAATTTCAGAAATTGGGGGAACGGGATTTATTCTGTTTTTCCGACAAAGGGTTCGAGGCTTACGGTCCCGGCGTCGATCACCATTACGACTTTTCCTCCATTCAAACGCTGTGGGCGGACGAGGATCATTTTTATGTAGATCTTGGGAAGAATGCCCTCTATATGCTTCCGCATCACAATTTTACCCTTGGAGACCCGGCGGAATTCCCGGCGTTCTGGATTGCCCGGACCGGAAAACCGGTTTTGCCGGTCAGCCCCGACGGGCGGGGCTTGGATTCCATCCTTCCGCAATGACAGGTTATCAGATTCAATTGAACAGATAGGAGAATTACGCATGAACAAAGAATTACCGAAGGTGTACGAACCCCAGCAGGTGGAAGGCCGCATTTACGAAATGTGGGAAAAGGGCGGCTGCTTCCAGAGCAAACCGGACCCGGAGAAAAAACCGTTCTCCATTGTCATGCCGCCGCCGAACGTCACCGGCCAGCTGCACATGGGCCACGCGCTCGACTGCACCTTGCAAGACATCATGACCCGTTTCAAGCGAATGCAGGGCTGCGAAGCGCTTTGGCTTCCCGGCACGGACCACGCCGGCATTGCGACGCAGATCAAGGTCGAGGAGGAGCTGCGGACCAAAGAGGGCCTGACCCGTTACGATTTGGGCCGTGAAAAATTCCTCCAGCGGGTTTGGAAATGGAAAGAGGAATATGGCGGACGCATTGTAGCCCAACAGAAAAAAATGGGTGTTTCCTGCGACTGGTCCCGTTCCCGCTTCACGATGGACGAAGGCTGTTCCAAGGCAGTCCGTGAGACCTTCTGCGAGCTGTACGACAAGGGCCTGATTTACAAGGGGAGCCGGATTATCAACTGGTGTCCCCACTGCGTCACGGCCCTTTCGGACGCGGAGGTCGAGTATCAGGACAAGCCCGGCCATCTGTGGTACGTGCGTTACCCCCTGGCGGACGGTTCTGGCGACCTGGTGGTCGCAACGACCCGCCCGGAGACTATGATGGGCGATACCGGCGTCGCCGTAAACCCGGAGGACGAACGGTTCAAGCATCTTGTCGGCAAGACCTGCATTCTGCCGGTCATGAACCGGGAAATTCCGATTGTGGCGGATGATTATGTAGAGCTTGGCTTCGGCACCGGCGCGGTAAAGATGACCCCCGCCCACGACCCCAACGACTTCGAGGTTGGCCAGCGGCACAATCTGGCAATTATCCGCTGCATCGGCGACGACGGCGTCATCAACGAGAACGGCGGGCCGTACAATGGCATGGACCGTTACGCCTGCCGCAAGCAGATTGTCAAGGACCTGGAAGAACAGGGGTATCTGGTGAAAACGGAGCCGTACAGTCACAACGTCGGCACCTGCTACCGCTGCCATAACGATGTGGAACCGTTGATTTCGGCGCAGTGGTTCGTGAAGATGGAACCCCTTGCAAAGGAAGCCCTCCGCGTGGTGCGGGAAGGGGAGGTCAAATTTGTCCCCGACCGCTTCTCCAAAACGTATATCAACTGGATGGAAAACGTCCATGACTGGTGTATTTCCCGTCAGCTTTGGTGGGGACACCAGATTCCTGCATGGTACTGCGCCGACTGCGGACACATCAACGTCAGCCGGGAGGACCCGGTGAAGTGCGAAAAGTGCGGCTGCACGAACCTCACCCGCGACCCGGATGTGCTGGATACGTGGTTCAGTTCGGCATTGTGGCCGTTCTCTACCCTGGGCTGGCCGGAAAAAACGGCTGACCTGGATTACTACTATCCCACATCCGTCATGATTACCGGCTACGATATTATTTTCTTCTGGGTAGCCCGTATGATTTTCTCCGGCTGCGAACAAATGAAGAAAATACCCTTCCACACGGTTTTGATTCATGGTCTCGTCCGGGATGACAAGGGACGTAAGATGTCGAAGTCCCTCGGCAACGGCATTGACCCGCTGGAAATGGCCGAAAAATACGGCGCGGACGCTTTGCGCTTCAACCTGATTACCGGCAACAGCCCCGGAAACGATATGCGTTTCTACGCGGAAAAATGCGAGGCGATGCGGAACTTCGCCAACAAAATCTGGAACGCCAGCCGATTTGTGATGATGAACCTCACCATAAATGAGTACGCGCTTCCGGAGGCGGCCCGGCTGGAACGGGAGGACAAATGGGTTCTGTCAAAGCTGAACACGCTGGTAAAGGAAGTCACAGAGAACCTTGACAGCTACGAAATCGGCGTCGCCAGCGCGAAGGTGTATGACTTCCTCTGGGACACCTACTGCGACTGGTATATTGAGCTGACGAAAACTCGTCTGAACAGCGGCGACGAGGAGTCGAAGCGGACAGCGCAGAATGTGTTGTGCTATGTTCTGGTAGAGCTTTTGAAGCTGCTCCATCCGTTCATGCCGTTCATCACGGAGGAAATTTTCCAGGCCCTTCCGAAAAAGGCGGACGCGGAAAAGGATGCGTTCCTGATGTGCGCGAAGTGGCCGGAGTATCAGGAAGCGCGGCGGTTCCCGGAGGAGGAAGCGGCTATGGAGGCGGTCATGGACACGATCAAGGCCATCCGCGCCCGCCGTGCGGAAATGAACGTCCCGCCCAGCCGGAAAGCGGAAGTGCTTCTTGTGACGGCCACACCGGAGATTTACGCCCAAGGTCTGCACTTTATCCAGCGTCTGGCGTATGCGTCGGAGGTGACGTTTGCCGCCGCGGCCCCGGCGGACGCCGGCGGTCAGGTGACGGCGGTCACGTCCCGCGCCACGGCGTATATGCCTCTGGCGGAGCTGGTGGACCTGGACGCCGAACGGGCCAGAATCGCCAAGGAAAAGGAAAAGGCGGAAAATGGTCTGCGTCTTGTGGAGCAAAAATTGAACAATGAGAAATTCGTCTCCAAGGCCCCGGAAGCCGTAGTCAGCGCCGAAAAGGAAAAGGCGGCGAAATATCGGGAACTGATTGCCAAGCTGGAGGAATCTGCCAAGACGCTGGGGAACTGAATATAAAAAATGGAATTCCTTCCCCGTCTGGACGTTTGAACAGAACCACTAAAACCGGACAATAGACAAAAGCCCCCTGATGTAGGAAAATAGGAACTGCATCAGGGGGTAAAATTATGGGAAAACGAAAGGAAAAGTGATTGATTTTCCCTTGAAACCTTCCGATTTATCCAGATATGACGAGGTGCTGTATGAGTGAGTTTACCATGGACAGGCTTCGGGAAAACCTGGAAGCCCTCAAGATGAAAAACACCCTGGA
>CANDBG010000108.1 GCA_947382875.1 uncultured Oscillibacter sp.
GATGCGGCCCCTCCACTGGCTTTCTCCTAACGGCTTCATTCTCCAATTTGTTTGATAATCCTACAAGATCCATATTCACAGTCCGCAGAGACCGCTTGTAATTCTGAGAGGATTATGCTATACTTCTTAAATATCTAGTCTTGTTTTTGAAAGGCACGCCAACGGCGCGGCAGGTGCAGGTATATGTCACAAAACAGGAATCTTCCCGCACTTTCTGGAAATGCGTCCCACTTTTCCAACAATACAGATCGTTTCGGTTTTGACGCGGAATTGCACCAGAATGGGAAAAACAAAGCCCCGATGTTCCATTTCCATGACTTCTATGAGTACGTCATCTATCTGGGCAAGGAACCGGCCCGTTACCGTCTTTTAGACCAGGAATACGAAATCAACTTCGGAGACATTGTGCGCTGTGACCTTATGGATGAACACGTCTGGCTCGTCAGCGACAACGAAAAGCATATGCGGTTCAGCGTCGGGCTGACCTTCCATTTCGTCATGTCCTGTTCCACCAAAGAGGACAACCTTATTCAAATCTTCAGCCGCAACGGCAACAGTTACCCCGTCCTGCATCTCGGCTCTCTGGATATCCATAAGTATATCGATTTGATCAGCGCCTTTCAAAATTGTACGCTGGAACACGGAAAAAATGTGTTTCAATTGGGAATCCTGCACCAGATGCTGGCCTACCTGCAAGATGATTTTCTGCGTCTCAACAGCGGCGGCGCAATCCTGACCCGGCAGGACAACCTGGTCTGTGAACTGATTAACTATATCAACCTCCATCTCAGCGAGGACCTGAGCCTGAAAACCCTTGGCAAAGTCACCAACTACAACCCTACGTACCTCTCCCGCACATTCAAGAACATGACCCGCAGCACCTTGAAGCTCTACATTGACCAAAAACGCATCCACACGGCGACGCTCCTCATGGGCAAGGGCACCCCTCTGACAGAAATTGCAATGGAGGTCGGGTTTCAGAATTACTGCACCTTTTACAACACGTTCCGCCGGATTATGGGCGTAAGCCCGGAGAATTACGCCAAAACCCAGGAGTACCACGGCCACGGCGGCGAACTCAAACCCCTGGGGCCAGAACCTCCGGAGCGGCCGCAGGTGACGCTATGAGAGACACGTTTTTATACACCGTTCGGGCGATTCTGCCGATTCTGCTGCTGATTTTACTGGGCGCTTTCCTGCGGCATACCGGCCCCTGGTCCCAGGATTTTTATAAGCAGCTGAATCAGCTTTGTTTCCGTGTGTTTCTGCCGGTCCAGCTCTTTTGCAGCGTTTACGCCATCGACGACCTCTCCGCGATGAACTGGCGCGTGATTGCTTACCTGGCCGGCGGAGTTCTGGCCTGTATGGCGGTGGGCGTTCTGGCGGCACGGCTTTTTGTGCCGGAACCGCTCCAGAAGGGCGTCGTGATTCAAGCGGCGTTCCGGTCCAATCAGGCCATTTTAGGTCTGCCGCTGGCGAACTCCCTGGGCGGCGCGGCTGCAATGGGCTTTGCCGCGCTGACCACCTCCGTTACCGTACCGCTTTTCAATGTTCTTGCGGTTGTGGTGCTGGTTCTATACAGCAGCAAGCAAACACAGCGTCCCACACCCCGCTCTCTTTTGCGGCAGGTGCTGCGCAACCCCTTGATTATCGGTACAATGCTGGGGGTTCTGGCGGTGACTGTCCGACAATTTCTGCCTATGGTGGACGGACAGCCGATTTTTACCATCCGGAATCAGCTCCCTTCGGTTTTTGATGCCCTTACCCGTATGTCGGGCGTAGCTTCACCGGTGATGCTGGTGGTGTTGGGGACGCGGCTGGACCTCAAATCAGCAGGGGCCTTACTGCCGCAGTTGAGCCTGGGCGTTTTCCTGCGATTGATCGCCGCTCCGCTGCTGGTCATTGGGACGGCAGTGCTGTTCCGTGAGCCGCTGGGCCTGACCATCATCGAATTTCCCTCCGTTGTGACGATTGCCGCCACGCCGGTAGCGGTTTCCAGCGCGGTCATGGTGCAGGAGTTGGGCGGCGACGACCAACTCGCCGGACAGATTGTCGTCTGGACAACCATGCTTTCCGTCGCGACCATTTTCTGTATTGTCTACCTTCTTCGGTTCTTCGGATTCCTGTAACACAAAAAGGCGGCTGCAATTTGCAGCCGCCTTGTATGTTACGCCAGATATTTCTGCAAGGTCTTGCGCACCGCGCCGGGACCCGCCAGTTCTTCCACAAAGATTGCCTCGATTTTGTCCGCCAGAGGCGTTGTCGTGAGGTCCACGCCAAAAATGTTGGCGTTCGCCAGAACCGGGCGAAGCTGTCCCGCATAGCTGGCGGGGTCGTTCCACACAACGCCTTTCAGCTGGCTTTGCAGATGCTCTTTCAGCGGGTCGTCGCTGACTTCCATCGCTTTGCCCGCGTCGTCCACGCCCAGCAGGTAACGCAGCCAGCCCGCAATCGCAAGGGGAATGCTCACAAGCCCGGTCATGTCCCGCTTTTCCGCGATGTAGCTCTTGACCGTCTCGCCAAAACGCACCGCTACCTTTTGCGACGTGTCCGTCGCAATCCGCTGGGGGGCGTCGGGCATGAAGGGATTCGGCAGGCGTTCCTTTACCACTTCGTCAATAAAATCCTTCGGCTCCAAAATGCCGGGATGTGTCACCACCGGCAGGCCCTCGCCGTAGCCAAGACGCGTAATCAGGGCGACGATATCCGGGTCCTTCATCTCGTCAGCGATTTTCGTGTAGCCCAGCAGACAGCCATTGACGCTCATCGCCGTATGCAGGGGGTTCAGACAGGTTGTGACTTTCATGCGCTCGGTTTTGTTCACGGTTTCCCGGTCGCAGAAGTACACACCTGCTTTTTCCAGCGGCGGACGGCCATTGGGGAATTTATCCTCAATCACCAGATATTGAGGCCGCTCCGCATTGACAAACGCCGCCGTATAGCCGCCCTTGCCGGTGACGATGGTTTCCATCCCCTCAATGCCATCGGCTTCCAGGCTCGCCTGGACCTCCTTCGAGGGACGGGGTGTGATCTTGTCGATCATGCTCCACGGAAAGCTTACCTTTGTCTCGTCGTTCAGCCACGCCGTGAAGCCGGTTTCCACAAGGCCGCTGTCTTCCCACGCCTTTGCAATCGTCGACACGCTGTTGTGGAATACCTCACCGTTGTGACTGCAATTGTCCATGCTGCACACCGCCAGGGGCGTTCCGCCCGCCTGCCAGCGCCAGTAGAGGAACTTCGTGAGGGTTGCCATGGCGTTTTTTGTGTTATGGGGGCCTTCCTTCATGTCCGCTTCCACGGCGGGCAGGAACGCGCCGTCGGGCTGACGCAGAGCGTAACCCTTTTCCGTGATGGTGAAGGAGAGCATCTGCAGGCTCGGATTCGTGAAGATCTCCTTGAAGCGGGCCATTGCCTCCGCGTTGGAGCTGTCGGCCTTCAGGCCCTCCGCAATGCTGCCCACAATCTCACGGCTGGTTGTGGCGTCCGGGTTCAGAACCACCGAAATGCACAGGTTGTCATACGGGGTGAATACGGTGTCAATAATGGCGGGGTCATGGGTGTTCGCCATGATGATGCCCTTGTCCGTAAGGCCCTCGTTCAGCAGCCGCTGGGAAAGCACCGCAATAAAGGCCCGGAAGATGTTGCCGGTACCGAAATGAACCCACGTGGGGGCGGCTTTGGTTGCCGCCGCCATGGCAGCAACGTCGTACTGCGGAAGGGTTACATGGGCCGCCTGCCAGCCGGCTTTGTCCGCCAGAGATGCACGATTCAGTTTCATAATAGGCTGTTCCTCCGTTTTCAAAAAATGGTCAGTCGTCGCACTTCCACAGGCCCAGGGCCGGGGTGCCGACGAAATACACTTCCTCGCCGTCGGGCAGGGTGTTCCAGCCCTCCTTCATCTTGGATGGGTCGTATTTTTGGGTGACTTCGTTGTAATCCGCCCACTCGTAGCCGACGCTCTCGATTTCTTCCTTGCTCATGAGTTCCGGCTTCGTGCAGTAAGTGACGGTAAAACGTCCGTCGCTGCTGCCCTGAATCAGATGCGCCGCGCTCATGATCTTGTCAGCAAACGCGCCCTCATTGAACAGTTTCAGGACATAATCCCGGCCTTTGTAGCCGAATTTACGCGTCATGGCGTCCATTTCGTCGTTTTCGCCGAAAGCGCGGATGCCCGGCGCCAATAACATTAACTCTCCGCCGTCGGCAACAATCATGCGGGTACGGTAAATGCCCTTGTTGCCGACCCAGGTGGTTTTCAGTTCTTCCGGGTCCAGGTAGGCAATGACTTTTTTCGCCCGGCGCTCCACATGAACAATGTTCAGTTCCTGGCTCAGCTC
>CANDBG010000109.1 GCA_947382875.1 uncultured Oscillibacter sp.
AGTGACCCCCTGCTTGTAAGGCAGATGCTCTAACCAGCTGAGCTATGCTCCCGGGCAAAACCAACGTCAAACGACAAGGGTTATTATACTCAAGATACCCCCCTCTGTCAAGAGGTTTTTGCAAAAAATTTTCCTTTTTCCGCGAGCCGTCCCTTGGGCCGCCGGAGGACGAGAGGCCCGGGGGCCTCCCATGTTTATCCGCGAACGAGTCCCTTGGTAAATTCGGCGTTGATTTCTGCAATTTCCTTACGGCCTTCGATATAGGGACGGTAAATTTCGTCCACACGGCCGCCGCCGCGGTTGTCACAGCCGCTGCAATAGTCGCACGCGCCCCCGCAGGCCGCCAGCGCCTGGGCTACGATTTTTTCCCGTTCTTCCCGGGTGGTGTCCTTAATCAGAATGGATTTCATTTCACTTAGACGCTCCTTTCCTGCCTCTAGCTTGGTTTATCGGGACGGTTTTATTCCTCCGGGGACGGTTTTTTTGTCGAGCAACGCCGTAGAGGCGGACCTGTGTGCCCACCCGTCCTTTTCAAACACTGGTCATATATATGCGTGCTTTACATATATTTTATCTTCATGAGAGGAATCCTCTATTTCCATAAAGTTGTGTTTTAGGACTTCCCTGACACGTTTTGGCAGTGCTGCATATTTCAGCGCTTTTTGAGGATAGGAATGCTTTATATAATATGTGTGAGACATCCATCCCCCTGACTCTATGCCATCAGATGCATCAAAGTAATACAAATCAATTATCGAAATTGCCGACGCCCAAATGCAACCGCCTGCATTCGCTCACCGGCCTGAGGATTCGCTGGGAAAGGGAGGACATGCAGGTTCGCCCCTGCATATTGGACGGGAAACGGGTCAGGCGTAGTGATAGACGTTCCGCTTGCGGATGAAGAAATAGAGCGTCACCAAAAAGCTGACCGCTTCCGCTGCCGCCATCGCGCTCCACAGACCGTCGGCCTTCCAGATCAGGGGCAGACACAGAATGCAGATTATTTGAAACAGAAAGGTCCGCAGAAACGACAGCGTTGCAGACACTGCGCCGTCGTTCAGCGCCGTGAAGAACGCGGAGGCAAACGTATTGATGCCGTTCAGCAGAAATGCAAACGCTATGATGTGCGCCGCGTGTACGGTAAGCTCCAACAGCTCCGCGTCGTAGCCCACAAACAGACGGGCCATCGGCCGCGCGGCCACCTCCGCCGCCAGGAACATGAGAATTCCGCCGGCGCCGATCAGACGCAGACTTTTTTGAAACAGATTCTTCAGTTCCCCGTGATTGTCCGCGCCATAGTGGAAGCTGATGACCGGGGAAAGGCCGATCGTATAACCAATATTGATGGCCGCAAAAATAAAACCGGCATACATAATGACGCCGTAAGCGGCCACGCCGTTTTCACCCAGCAGACGCATGAGCTGAAAGTTATACAGCAGTGACAGCAGCGAGTTCGCCAGATTGCTGACCATCTCCGACGAGCCGTTTGTGCAGGTGTTCCAGAGAACCTTGGGGTAGAGTCTGGTTTTCCGGGTCAGACGCAGCAGGCTGTCGTTTGGAAACGCAAAGTAAACGACCGGAATCAGCGCGCCGGTAATCTGGCTGACGGCGGTTGCATACGCCGCACCCGCCAAGCCCCACTGGAAAACCGCGACGAACAGGGCGTCCAGAACCATGTTGGCGAGGCCCGACAAAAGCGTGACCACAAACCCCAGCGTTGGCTTTTCCGCCGTGACGAAAAAACTCTGAAATGTTGTTTGCAGCATGAAAAACGTTTCCGCGAGCAGGATGATCCGGCCATACAGAATGCTGTCGTCCAGGAGCTGGCCCTCCGCGCCCAGCAGAAGAACCACCGGTCGGAGAAAAACTAGCCCCAGGGCTGTCAGGACGGCGCCAATGGCCACAACCACGCCAATCAGCATGGAGAAATACCGGTTTGCCTCGTCAGGTTTTCCCTCGCCCAGTGTCTTGCCGATTAAGGCGGAACCGCCTGTGCCGATCATGAACCCGGCGGCGCTTAAAACCATCGTAATCGGGTAGGTCAGGTTGACGGCGGCAAAGGCCGTTTTTCCGACAAAATTCGATACAAACAATCCATCTACCACGCTGTAAATGGATGTGAAAATCATCATCATAATGGAGGGAAGCACAAAACGGGTGAGCTTCCCATAGGTAAAATGTTCCGATAAATGGATGCGTGCCATAAAATTACGGGTCCTCCTTTGATACAGGATTATTCAATGCTTTTCGCAGATTCACCACAAAAATTTCCAGATGGGTGATAAACTCCGGCGGACAGGTCCGCAGGGTTTCCCACAGCGCGGCGTCCTCGGCCTCGTAGACGCTTTCCAGCATCCGGCGTACATAACGCCTTCCGTCGTCGGTGAGCTGGATGTGCAGTTCCCGCTTTTTGCCCGGTATCGCGTGAAGCGTGACGTAGCCATCGGCCTGGCTTTGCTTGATTAACGTGTTGATGGTGGTTTTGTGGAAGTACCATTCTTCGCAGATCTGCTTTTGTGAGTGAAGTTCGCCGTCGTCCAGGGCGTAGAGCAGCCGCAGGAGGCTGCTTTTGATTCCCAGGTCCTTGGAAATCCGGTCATACGCGCCCTCAAAAATGCAGCTTGCTTTTATGATTCTCCGTACGGAGCGGCGAATTTCATCCATAAGAGAAAAACCTCCTGCAATTAAAATACGAATTCGTACTTTTGCAGTATAGTACGAATTCGTATTTCAGTCAAGAGGCTTTTGCGCTTTTAACGGATTCTTAATACTCAGGCTCCCAGATTCCGCTTTCCGGAGCTGAACGCCCGGATCATTGTAATGGTAAGGTCCAAGAGCAGCTTGCCAAGGACAAACAACACCACGCCCACGACAATCGAAATTGGCAGCAGTTCTATCGCACTGGCGGTGTAGGAACCCAGCGTGACTTGAATGACAGGGATTTCAAAGCCCATCCGGTGCGCCGCAAACCGGATAATTCCAAGGATCGGGCATAGAATGCCGCTCAACATAAAGGCGATTCCGCAGAGGCTCGTGACCGGCAGGATAAGCATTCCCGCCATGCCAGCCAGGCTGTAAAACGACACCACCGCCCACAGCTTGCGCCATCGGAAGCCCTTATCCTTTGCGATGCACTCCCCCAGATAGGCCCTTGCAAGCTCTTTCGGATCCCCTAACCGTTCCAGAATTTGCTCCGGAGAGACGCCGTTTTCCTGCAATTCCTGCATTTCACTCCGGATTTCCTTCAGGATATCCATTCGTTCGGAAAGCGCCACCGGCCTTAAATATTTCTCGATTTTTTCCAGATATCCATTTAATGTTTTATCCATGGTTTCATTCTCCTTTCAGCGTATGGATGGCGTTCAGCAGGTTCGTCCACTCGGCGGACATGGCGTCGAGGGTGTCCAGACCTTTTTCGGTCATGGCATAGTATTTTCTGGGGGGCAGACCTTCGGCGCTCTCCTGCCAGAAGGAGGAAATCAAGCCTTCCTTCAGAAGCCGGCGCAGCAGCGGGTAAATAGTATTTTCCCTGGCGGCAATGGCTGGATACTGTTCCAGCGTGCTGATAATCTCGTAGCCATACGACGGCTGTCTTCGGATCATGAGCAGGATGCAGAATTCCAGCGTACCGCGTTTGATTTGGGTTTTCCAATCTTCGATGCTCATATACTGTACCTCCTGTATATATATCGTAACACACAGTACCGTGTTTGTCAAGGGTATAACGCGTATAAAAAGGGCGGACACAGGTCCGCCCCTACCATTGATCGTATTTTGTGAGCCGTCAGGTTTTCTCCAAGACCTCAAAAGAATGCCCGTTTTCTTTCGCCCACGCCTCTGCGTAGGACCCGGTGGGGGCGCAAATCGTTACCCTTTTGTATTGTTCCGGAAAATATCCCATAGGGCTCATGCTTTTCAGACTGGCCGGAAGAACCAGACGCCGCAAATGATCGCAGCCTTCGAAGCAGTCGTGAATTTCTTCCACGCCCTCGGGCACAATCACCACCTTCATAAACCGCCGCTGCCAGACGTTGGTAATGCTGGCGATACGGGTGGCATGGAATGTGTATTGCATAGCAGTGACCGGGTCCTTGCCAATCATACGGGGAATCGCAACGTCCTCCGGCGGGGCGTGGAAGCGCAGGGGGGACCCACGTATCCGCCTGTCCCCCGCACATACAGCCCCGCCGCAAAACCGGACGGTTCCAGTGATGACAAAAAAGGGTGAACGAATAGGTGATAAGGTAGAATAAATTTCGCAAAAAGAAAGACACGGTTTGCAGACTCGGGTA
>CANDBG010000110.1 GCA_947382875.1 uncultured Oscillibacter sp.
CTGCGGGTCGGGGAAATTTTCGTAATACCATCGGAGGAAATCTTCATGGAGGGCTTCGCCGCGTTTGCGGGCGCGTACGGCGTCCTGCTGGTCGTCGAAGGAACCGAGATAGTAGGTTTTGCCTTTGAAGCAGATTTGCGCAATCCATTTGCCTTGCTTGCGGTCGCGATGTACGCCGGTGTAACCGCTGGTGTTGTTGGCATTCAGACGGTTTTTCCGGCTCTCCAGAATAGTGATGGAGGTGCCGTCAATCAATTTTAGGTTTTCCTGGCAGGTCTCTGATTGACGGCATCCACAGCTGGTAGTTTTACCGGTTTGGAGCAGCGTCTGGCCAACAATGGTTTCTTTTCCGCAGTCGCAGATGCACTTCCAGCGGTGCATCCCGGCCCATTTCCCAGCATAAGAGGTTACGGTTAAGCGTCCGAAGCGCTTGCCGATGTAATCCTTCTGCACCGGACGGCTGAGGCAGCCGCAGCTTTTGCGATAACCAGCGGTAAGCTGGTGGAGGGGCGCGCAGACCTCGCCGCCGCAGTCGCAGCGGCAACGCCATACAGCGGAACCGCTGATGCTTTCCCCAGTCGGCTCTGCGGCGGTCAGTTTGCCGAAGCGCATACCGGAAACATCTCGTTGACCGGGCTTCACTTTGGAGACACAGCCGCAGTCAGTGACGGTGCCCCGCTGCAAACAGCGGGTGTCGAGGAGGATTTCGCCGCCGCAGTCACAGCGGCAGAGCCAGACGGTATAACCGTTTTTCCGCTGGCTTGTAGGGGCGGTTACGGTGAGCTGTCCAAGCCGACAGCCTACGCTGATCTGGGGTCTGGATGGTCTGGCCGTTTCGGACATACTCGTTTGTGCATGAGGCTTCGCCATGGTTTGCTCACTCCTCCCTCTGCCAAAAAGTGTACTTTTTGACATTTGTTGGACGATGGAGCAAGATGGAAAATCCTTCTTAAATTTTTGTTTAATTCGCTTAAGATGCTCTTGAATATGTATTGAGTTTGTGATATTTTATATATGGAGGCTTAGGATATCAGAAGGTACACCTTTTGATAGCTGTAATATTTTTGATAGTTCTTCATTTTTGATTCCGCAGCAAGCGAAGTTTCCGTACACGACGGCAGAAGGTTGCGGCGTTGAAACCGCTGCGGCGCAGGGCTTCCTCAAATGAAATCCAGCCTTTCTCCGCTCTTTTCCTTTGTCAAAATGCGCCGTTTTGAATTTCTTCATAATTGCGTCCCAGCCGGTCGATGCTTTTGGTATAGAGCCAATCGCCCGGCTTTAGTTTTTTGATCAGACGCCTGCAGTTTGGATGGCTGAAATCCTTACCGGACAGCTTGTCCATGAAAATATTTTCCGCTGGAACGTTTACCTTTTGTAACGCGTCCAAGAAGGTCTATGAGAATAAACCAAAAGAAGGGCGTCCGTTTCTTCCAGTATGAAAAGTGTTAGAGGGAATATTCTGGGTTTTGTGGACAGGATGTCAATGAAAAGCGGTGTCTAAAGAGTATGAGAGCGAAAGCACGATCCACCGAAGATTTCAAAGATGGCAAATGGCTGGTTCCTTTGAGCGGACCTGGGTCAAGGAACAGGAGCCATACGATAAATTGGAAGGAATCGGTTGGGACTGACAAAGCGTGAACCGCTGCATGATCAAAGCACCGTTGGCCCGAGAGTCTGTATGGAAAAACCAACGGGTCGTGAAAAGAATAGTCGTAAAACGCTCGATTCTCACGATAAAAAAGGACTTCCTTTGGCCGCAGTCCTCTCAGGAGCGAATACACATGACATGAAGCCATTGGCGAGAACGCTGAATGGTGTGGTTGTGTTGCGTCCGGAGCCCAGCGGTGAAGCCCCTCAAAAACGGCGTTTTATTTTACAACGGAAAAGCAGAGAACAATCACAATAAAAGTGATAAGTTCTCTGCTTTTGCTTGCACTCTTTTTGCCAGTTTCAATGATAAGTTGTTGTTCATACTTCCATATCATCATAAAACTAACGGTTACGGAATTTTCTTGGAAATACTGGACAGATTTGAACCGTCAACCCATCCTTACTAACAGTCAAAGAAGAATTATATAACAGATTTTGTGTGTTTATAATCGTTTTCATTTCGATTTATTTGTTCTATATGATTTTCTAATCCCAATTCGCTTTTGTGTTCCTTTTGCTTGTTGACCTATTGAAAAGCAATGGGTTGAACCCTGTCGGAAACACAAGGCCGAATTGGGATATTTTCTAATGACAGCACTGGAGAAAAATCCGAACAATATCGGCAAATCCGTCTTTCATATTTCAATAAGGCTGTATTGGTATAATGGAATTTTTTGCCAGAGGAATTGTGGGCCGTCACGCAGATTTCAGACAAAAGGAAAAATCCCCGCCGCAAGAAGCAGCAGGGATTTTTGACACTACGAAAACCGGGGAACCGTGTTAAACATTGGAAGTAAACCGCGTAATCATTGCAGCAGTTGCGGCACGGGTTGCCGTTGCTTTTGGGTTCAGGAACCCAGCGTTCCCCTGAAGAATCCCGCAGTCAACGGCCCACTGCATGGCGTCGACGGCGTAGCCGCTGACATGGCCGGCATCCTGGAAAGCGTCCAGACTGCCGCCGCCGGGGCGTCCGGCGACCCGCCAGAGCATAACCGCCAACTGTTCCCGGGTAATGTTCTGCAAAGGATTGCTGCCATCGCTTACGCCCTGTTCCATCGCCCATTGCAGTCCCTTTTCGTACCAGACACTGTCTGGCGCAGGATCGGTTGAAACGTCATTCATACGAGCAAGAATCATCCAGATCATGGCGCGGCTGGTGGTGCGCTGCGGAGCGAACTGCGTGTCTGAGACACCTTTCATGAGGCCGTGCTGCCAGACGTACTCGACGCTGCTGTAAAACCAGTCCGAGGGGAGCGTGTCGGTGAAGGGCAGCGGCGCAGTGGGGGCTGTGGAAGTGTCAGGATTTTCGCTTTCCGCAGAAGCGGAGTCCGTAAACGCGGCATAAATTTCGACCTGACCAACAGGCATCACAAAGCGGAAACGGTTCTCACCAAGGTCCTCCAGGGAGACTTTCTGATCTTGTGCGCCGACGACGGACAGTTCCGACAGCGCAAAGCCGTCATCCGGACGAACGGTCAACGTAACGCGGTCGCCCTTGGAGGCATAGCGCACATCGGCGTCGACGCTGCCGCCAGTAGTTTTGCGGACAGAGACAGAATACTTTGTTTTTTGGCTCGACGACGAGCTGCCGCTATGGTTACGGTCAGAGAACGAAGGAGGCGTCGGTTTCGGATCGGGGGTGGGCGCGGGCGCGCTGCCCGCCGGAAGAATCATGCGGAACGGTTCCGAAGTCAGAGAGGACGCGGCGGCGCGTTCTTTGGCAAAGAGCGTGACCTGATAAACATATTCGCCGTCAACGGTCTGGGTCGGCGGGGTGAAACGGATAGTTGTAATGGAAAAGCTGACGAGGTCGCTGACGGAGGTCAATACCTTGCGGACAGCTTCCGAACAGGCTTTCAGGGCAGCGTCAGCGTCCGGACAGAAGGACGGGGCCTTGTGTCCGTCCTCGGCTTTGACGGCGAGGTAGGCTTCGGCGATGGGAGCGGTGACGACGGTCACAGGCTGACCGTCCGGGCCGCGTTCGTTGGCGCACTGATACGCGCCGCTGTCATTAAGAATGAGCTGATGGCCGGTGGCGGGAACCTCCTCGGTCTGGATGTCCTTGCAGCGCGTACAAACAGACGTTTTTTCGCCAGCCTCGGTACAGGTAGGGAGCTTTTCGCCGGGAGCGCTCTGGTAATTGTGTCCCAGTGCGGAAATGGATTCGGTACGGGTCTCGCCGCAGTCCGAACAGGTAAAGGTACGCACGCCGGGGGCGGTGCAGGAGGCCGCTTTTGTCACCGTACCGCTGTCCCATGTGTGGGCATGACCGGGGTCGGGGTCTACGGGCGGCTCTGGATCTGTGGGTGGATCTGTTTCCGTGGGCGGTTCCGGATCTGTGGGCGGGTCTGTTTCCGTGGGCGGTTCCGGATCTGTGGGCGGGTCTGTTTCCGTGGGCGGTT
>CANDBG010000111.1 GCA_947382875.1 uncultured Oscillibacter sp.
CCCCCGGATGATGGCGAAATCGTAATGGAAGACGAAGAAGTTCCCCTGGCCGCTGCGCCGATGCTTCTGCCGGTGGCTGCGGGGACCGCGGTGGAAACCGGCGGCGGCGCTGAAATCGATTACTCTAACGTTTCCGACGGCTACGTCATGGCCCGTTTCGCTGAGGCTAACAGCAAGCGGCTGCGGGTGCAGGTCACGGGACCCGCTAAAACCTACACCTATGACCTGCCTACCGGCGGGTGGGTGACGTTCCCGCTCTCAGAGGGGAATGGTACCTATAAGGCTACCGTCCTGCAGAATACAACCGGGAAAAAATACGCGATTCTTACGTCGGTCAGCTTTTCCGTTACGCTTACGGATGAGTTTGCGCCCTTCCTGCGGCCAAACCAGTATGTCGATTACAGCAATGCGCCGAATACCGTGCAGAAGGCCGTCGAGCTGACTGCCGGAGTTTCAGACCCGCTGCAAAAAGTCAGTAAAATCTATGACTTCGTGATCGCAAACCTAACCTACGATAAAGAAAAAGCCGCAACCGTCAAGAGCGGATATCTGCCGGCGCTGGATGCTGTCCTATCGGCCAAAAAGGGTATCTGCTTCGATTACGCTTCTCTAATGGCGGGGATGCTGCGGAGTCAGGGCGTGCCTTGTAAGCTCGTCGTCGGCTACGCCGGGACCGCTTACCATGCCTGGATTAACGTCTGGACTCAGGAAACCGGGTGGGTGGATGGCGTCATCTTCTTTAATGGCACTTCCTGGCAGCGGATGGACCCAACCTTCGCTTCGTCGGGGAAAAGCAGTGACTCCATTATGAAATATATCGGCGATGGCAATAACTATAAAGTCAGCTACCTCTACTAAAATACCGAAAAGACTCCGGGACAAGTCCCGGAGTCTTTTTTTTGAGAGGTCCAGGAGGCTCGGCCTCCTGGCGGGGTCCAGGGGCAGAGCCCCGGTGGGGTCCGGAGGGGCGAAGCCCCTGACGTTCCCCTCTCTTACTGCGCAGTCGCTGTGAAAAATACTACGTATGTGTCGCCTTCTTCGCCTGTTTCCGAACCGTCGTCAAAGATTTCCAGCGTTGAAACGGAGAAATCCTTTTCGTCTGCCGGAACCTCAAAGACAATCTCGCCGGTGCGTTCTTCGTCCACTGCAAGCTCGTACTCTGCCGGAAGCTGGTTGTCCGATACCGTCGGTACATTGCCGTCGTCCGTGATCGGCCAGGAATATTCTTCTGTTGTGGCGCTTGCCGTCCACTGGGCCTGGAAGTCGCTGTCCCACATAGTAATGGACGAGCTGAATGTATTCTTCACCGTTGTGTTTACCACCAGAAGCTGATATCCTTCCTGCGTGGCGGTGTAGCCGTTGTAATCCGTCGTGGTGTAGGCGCTGTTGACCGTGAAGTCAAAGAAATAGGTGTGTACAAGATCACCGATGCGGCCTTCACCCAAACCATCCTCTGCGTAGACATCCTTGCTGCCGGACGTGCTGTCGGATGTGTCGGCGCTGGTGTCAGTGTTGTCAGACGTATCGCCGCTGGTGTCGGTGTTGCCAGACGTTTCGCCGCCGGACGAGCCGCCGTTGTCTTTTGGGATGCTGTCGCAGGCCGTCAGGGCCAGAACCAGCAGCAGAACCAAAAGCAGGGAACCTAATTTTTTCATTTTCACATAATCCTCCGATTTCCTCGAATTTCAGCGCTGCGGCTTGCGGATTCGGTGAGGCGTGTGATATAATCCTTAATATCTATTTTGCGCGCCGCATTCGATGCCGTGAGCCGTCGGCACTCTGTACTAAAATATACCACGAACCAGAAGGCGCGTCAAGAGAAAGGACGCAGGAAAGATGATTTTATTGGAGGAATTTCAAAGGGTCCTTCAGCGGTCTGGCGGACGATTGGTCGGCGAGGGCTATTACGGTGTTTGGGAGGGGTATCCTTACACGGCTTACGTGGAAAAACTGCGGTCGCCGGGGGAGGTTTCGTTTGAATTCCGCATGGAAAACCCTATGCAGCAATGGCTGTTTCAGGAGATGCGCCGGACGTTGCCGAAAGGGTGCCGCCTGACCGCGCAGCCCGGGTTCCATTATCGGATTCTGTGTAAGGGTCGGCCGCTTCGCAATTGCGGCGAGAGCCTTGCGGAAATCCTGGATATGTTTACCAGAGACTTGAGGCGGGCAAGAATTGTGCCGCCGGAACGGTGCCCGCTGTGCCGTCAGGGGGCGTGCGACGCCTATGCGGATTTTGATGGATATGTCGTCGTGCATCGGGACTGCGTGGAGGCCATGACCGGAAATTACCGGGCGCAGATGAAACAGGCCGCCGTAGGCAGAAGCTATTTGACCGGCTTTTTGGGCGCGCTGCTGGGAGGGCTGCTGGTTTCGGTTTTGATGCTTGGCGTGTCGGCTTTGGGGTGGTCCGATATCTGGCTTTGCTATATGTTTTTGCCGCTGGCGGCGCAGTTCGGTTACAAACTGTGCCGGGGGCGTCTGAATCTCGGAATGATGCTTCTTACCGGGGTGGCGTCGCTCCTCTGCCTGATGCTGACCGAACAGGCGATTTTTTACATCTATGTTCATGTGCATTATGGCATTTGGCCAAGTGTCTTGGACACCTTCCTCCTATACTGCGAAACGATGAGTTTGGGGGACCTGGTGTCGGATTTGTGGATTCCGATTCTATGCCTGCTGCTGGGACATTGGATTTGTTGGCGGCAGTTCGGGGGGAGCGCAGAAACAAAGCTGAAAACTGCAAATCATATCCGCGCGACGTTGAGTGAATGAACACCATGGCGCGTTTCACATAGAATGGAACATCGAAATTCAGGAGGTACGAAATGGGAAAGACGGTTTTGATTTCCGGCGATGAAAAGACATATATCAATTATAAACGCGCCATAGAAGCCGCAGGCGGTCAGGCAGTTTTCCGGACGCCGGAGGTTCCGGAGCCTGCTTGTGACGCGGTTCTGCTGCCCGGAGGCGGGGATATGGAGCCATGGCGTTATGGTCAGGAGAACGTCGCGTGCCGTGACCTGGAACCGGAACGCGATGCGGTCGATTTGGCGCTGCTGGCCCGCTGCGTCGAGCGGCGCACGCCGGTCCTGGGGATTTGCCGGGGAATGCAGACCATCAATGTGTTTTTCGGCGGCACGCTGGTGCAGGATATCCCAAATCACAGTGCCACGGACGGCGTGGACCAACAGCATGAGGCGGCAAACGCGCCGTCGTTTTTGCGGGAGCTGTATGGGGAAACCATGACAGTCAACAGCGCCCACCATCAGGCTGTCGACCAGCTGGGTGCGGACCTGGAAATCCTTCAGCGCGCTTCTGACGGCACGGTCGAAGCCATTGCCCATAAGCAGCTTCCGATCTGGGCTGTACAATGGCACCCGGAACGCTTCGGTCGAACAGGTTTGCGCCTCCTGGACGCCTTTCTCCAACGGGTACACTCGGATTTTTTTGCGAAATTCGATGAGAGGTCTTGACAAGGCCGTAAAAATGTGGTATCCTGTATGAGCTGACGGCTTCCAGGGCGGGGCGATGCAGGTGTAGCACAATGGTCAGGGCACCAGCCTTCCAAGCTGGGGATGCGAGTTCGATTCTCGTCACCTGCTCCATTTCCTATGCGCCAGTAGCTCAGCCGGATAGAGCAACTGCCTTCTAAGCAGTAGGCCAGGGG
>CANDBG010000112.1 GCA_947382875.1 uncultured Oscillibacter sp.
GCGGCTCCGGCGGGGTCCTCGGGCGGCTGTACGTCCTTCAGCGCCGCTTCAATTTCCTCGAACGTCATGCCTTCTTTGTACGCGTCTCCCAAAAGTGCTTTCAGGTCCATTGATTTTCCTCCTTATGTTTCTTGCGTTTGTTGAAGCGGTTCCCTCCGCATTGGATTTCCGTTTTATCCTCTTGTCATGAGCCTGCGTTTTAAGGTGTTCCCTCACCAGTCAGCCGTAACGAACAGCGGCAGTTTACGTTGTTTCCCGGCAGCGTGAAGCCTCCGGGTGCAGGAGCGTGATCGCCGTCAAAAGTATAGAATTCCGCGTCCAACGGCACAGAAATTCCCTCTAAATAGTCGTGAGTATCCCGCACGCGGTCGTCCAGCATGGTCAGCCAGGTCTTCAAAACACCCCGCCCGGTCCGCCGCTGAAAGGCCCTCGCCGCGTCCAGCATTCCGGCGTGATAGACCCGATGCCATTCCGATTCTGCCAATGCCTGCAAGCGTCCAGCATCCCCGGAGGCCA
Organism: uncultured Oscillibacter sp.; assembly: GCA_947382875.1. Lineage (GTDB taxonomy): Bacteria > Bacillota > Clostridia > Oscillospirales > Oscillospiraceae > Oscillibacter. The sequence continues at coordinate 517 of CANDBG010000112.1, forward strand.
GGTGTTCCCGCGCACGGTCCTCGAAATTCTTGCGGTCGATTCCGGCGAAAACCGCGGCTTCCATCAGCGTGTCCGACGGCTTTTCCTGACCCGCAAGCTGTCCGTTGGCGTCCCGGAAGCCCTCCCGGTAGGCCAGGATCAGCAGCCGTTCCAGGTCCCCGCAGACCCGCTCCGGATTCCGTCCCGCCGTCTGGAGGCTGACCTGCCACAGTACATTCAGTTCGTCAATGGCGGTCAGATAGTCAGTCATATGTCTCCCTTCCGCGAACAAAAAGGGACCATCCCCTTACGGAGACAGCCCCATCGGACCTGCCAAAACCTCAAGTTCCGGCGCTTTTGATGCACATTTTCCGCTTGATTTCCACGACGGTAATCTTTCCATGCTCAATCTGTATCTCCGCCCGGTTTCCGCGCCACAGGATTTTCTCCATTTCCTGGACGATTTCCGGGCTGATTTTCCATTTCACTGGCAGTTTCTCCCCCTTTCTGCAACTTTTCCTGTGCTTCAAGGGCCTTCTGTTCCTGCTCCGCGGCCCACTCTTCACTCTGTTTCCAGGCAAGCTCCGCGTCACTGAACATTCCGCAGTGAATAAAGGCCAGTCTCGGGTGAATTTTCGGGTTTTTCAGCATCAAATCAAGCACTTGCGCCTTCTGTTGGATGTTCTCGTAATTCCTCCGGGTAAAGCGTATCTCCACGTTCCCCGGCTTCAGTTCGGAGCGGCCAAACGTGCGGCAAATGTTCAGAATCAGGCGCAAAAACTGCCGTTCCGCCGGTTTAAACATCAATTCCGTATCCTTTGCACGGGCTTCCGCAGCCGACCAGCCGTCCCGCATGATAACCGCGCTGCCGGTGTCGCTGGTGGAGGTCCCGCCGTTCCGGTTGGGCATTCCGCAGATGGTCAGCACAACTTCATACATATGGTCCACAAGCGTCTGGGTTTCGGCCTGATTCAGGTTGTTCACAAGGTACGAAACCTCGGCTTTGGTCTGGCTGTCGATGTCGCGGAATTTGATGGCTCCGTCCTCCCGGAGACGCTGGTAATCCTCGCTGGAGATATCGACATTATGAAACAGCATCAGGGCCTGAATGAACTGCTCCACGCCGTCCAGACGGTTGCTGTCCGTTAAGTTTATCGCGTCCAAAAGGGGGATTACCAGCTCAAACGCGCCGATTCTCGCAATATTCAGCGGGTATTCGATAATGGGAATCCCGCCTAAAATATGAGTGTCGGCATGGACGATTTTGCTTTCGGCGATCTCAAAATATTCCGTTTCGGAGTAGCAGGAATAGTGGGTGACGCCGTTTTCATCGGTGACGTAGCGGACGCCCAGCACGGGACGGTTTCCCAGGCCATTGTGATAAATGACGAAGGCGTTTCGGGGGTCCAGAGTGTAAATTTCGAACGGCGCTTCATCCTCACGGCCTTCCGGGTCCGGCAGTACCATACGAAAGGATGTTCCGCAGATGTGAAACCAGTCGGCAAGTTCCTTGTCACGGGCGGGCTTCTCTTCCGCGAACACAAATTCATTCAGTTCGGTGATGGCCTCCCCCAGATGTTCCCCCTGGCCACGGCTGACGTATTGAAGCGGTTCGCCCATCAGATAGCCGGATTTGAAGGTGACGATCTCGTTTGCCCGGTTCTCGACGATGGTATTTTTGATCTCCGGACGAATGCACTTTTCCCGCCCCAGCACTGGTTGACGGCCCTTGTAGTAATGCCAGAGGTAGTTGATTTCAGAGCGGTTCTTCCAATGGACAATCAGGGCTTTTTGCAGGATTTTCAGAACATTATCTCTGGTAATCTGTTCCGCGTCCGTATAGATTGCCCGCCGTCCGAACAGGTGCATAGGCGTCCTCCTTCCCGGAAAAAGTTTCTGTTTCTTTTACTATAGCATATCTCCAATGGATTGTAAACAGGTAAATCAAAAGAACCATTGGAGAATCAGAAGACGCGGCGAAAGACCTCCACTTTTGCGCCGGTCAGGTGACGGAGTTCGTTTTCCAGAAGGGCCAGAGAGTCGGGAGCATCGTCGTGGGGGACCTTTCCGGAACGGGTGTAGGTCACAAGCTGCTTGATGAAGGCGGCGTATGGGCTGGCGAGTTCGTAGAGGCTGGGGTCCTTGAAGTAGAAGTTCTTCAGAATGGAATCCGATGCAAATTCAATCCGGGTCTGCTTGTTGGAGATGGTCCGCTTTGTACGAATTGCACAAGAGTAACCGTTTTGGGACAGAATTTCGCCTACGTCACGGGCAAAATAGCTCCCCGCGTTGTTGCTCTCGAACATGGCCGACGACACCTTATTGCGCATGAGGGCTTTGG
>CANDBG010000113.1 GCA_947382875.1 uncultured Oscillibacter sp.
CAATCCGCATCATCTGGAAATTTTGAAAGTGTCCTTTTGTCGTACTGCCCCACGTCATCGAGCCACAATATCCGGCGGCGGTTGACCGGTATGTAAACCTGGGAGAATACTATGATATCACTGCGGCGAAGGCGTCAGCGGAGGAGGTCAAGGCCAAAACCCACGCCTATAAAGCGGCCTATGTCCGTGCCTATCACTGTCTGAAAGCAGCGCGGCAGGTTGAACTGGACGCCATAGCGGACGCCTCCAAAACCTTCGACGCAGAGCGGTTAGACCGCCGGATTCAGGGCATCATCGCCCGGGAGCTGCGGGCCAGGGGAACCGAAAACGGAAAAACCACCCGCCGGTTTTTGGGCAGCCTAACGCATAAAGGCTACATCTGGCGGTTCGACAGCATTGACGCGCTGTGTCCAAAAGTTTACGAATTTGCAGACAGCTGGGAGCTTGCCGGCGCAGCCCTGACGCAGCTTCACGCCGCGGCGTCGGAGAACGGCTGGAATACGACGGTCTGTCTGTCCCCGGAAGACCCGAAGCACATCGAGCATCTTTTGATTCCGGGGTTAGGTCTTGCATTCATCACATCCCGTCCCGGGATGGACTACGGAAAAAAGCCCTACCGCCGCATCCGGCTGGAGACGGCGGTAGAGAGCAAGGCGCGAATGCGTTTTCAGACGCGTATGACGGCGCTGCTGCGGGAAGAAGCCGTTGGAGCGTTAAAGGAAGCAAAGCGAAACCACGACGCTCTGGAAGCTATTTACAATCCCTATGTAGACTTCGACGGCGTTCGGGCGACGGCGGCCATCGAAGCGGGGCGGCTGTTGAGCTTTCTGAAGTAAATCAGTCCGTATCCGGCGTTGAGCCATCCCTTGGTTCCTCCGCTGGGGGTGTCCAGTCCACCATGGTTGCCACCAAACGGTGAATCGGCTGTCCCAAATCATGGAATTTGGCCTCGTAGTCGGTCATGACGCCTACGGGGCCATGTTCATGAAGATTCCAGGTAACTTCAGAAAGGGTAAACCCAAATTCAGGGAATTCTTTCACAGAAAAAGCGAACAGTCCCACATTATCGGTTTTGAAATGAATTTGCCCGCCGGGTTTCAGAACCTGCCGGTAGAGCTTGAGAAAATTGCCATGAATCAGGCGTCGTTTCGCGTGACGTTTACTCGGCCAGGGGTCGCAGAAGTTGACATAAATTCGGTCAACTTCTCCGGGGGCAAAGAAATAAGGGAGCTGGTTGGCGTCGGCGCTGACGAAAAAAACGTTGGTCAGCCCCTCGTTGAAGCAACGTTCCATGGCGACAACCATTGCGTCCGGAACTTTTTCCACGGCCAAAAACAGCACATTCGGTTCCGCTTTTGCAGTTCCTGCGGTAAAGCGGCCCTTGCCGCAGCCCAGCTCCACACGAAGCTCCCGGGCCTGTGGCATCAAGTCCCGCCAGTGACCGCACCGGTCGTAGGGATTTGAAATCAGGCAGTCGCCGCAGCGTTCCATACGAGGGATTAAATTTTTCTTTTTCCTCATTCGCATATGAAAAATCCTCCAAAGGCCGCCGGAAAAAGCCCGGGAAATCCGGTGCAAGGCGGTTGTTTTCAGAACATTTTACCACAGAATCCCAACTCTGTAAATCTTTTTCTATCGTCTTGCGGAAGGTGGTTCTCTATGGTATCATGGAAAAGAGAAGGAGGCGGGGTGTATGCAGTTTTCAGACGTTTTGAAGGGTGCAGATCGGAATGAATTTGAGCAAATCGAGGGAAAGGCACTGTTTCCCTATTTTCAGAAAGAGATTGATGTGTTCTGTTCTCCGAAGGTAAGCCCCGAATATGTACAGAAAACGCTGGAATGGCTGTCAGAAATTGACAAAACGCGTATGGAAGAAATTTGCAGGTATGCAAGTTATTATTTGCGGGATGAATTGGAGAATACGAATGTCGGCGATTTAATGGATCAAGGCGCGCAGCATTTGGAAAGTCCGCTGGATGTACTGAACTATATGGAGTTTTCCTTTTTAACGATAGAGGAGCCGGAGGATTTGGAGATTCCGGTATTGAATCTCGGCGGCGGATGCGACTGGCGGGAGGATGAAGGCATCCAGTGTTTAATCCGAAACGGACAAATAATTTACATTGGATTATGGAACGATTACAGTGTTTGGGGCAAATATTATTTGAATGACGACCAATACCTGAGCAATTATGTTTTGTACGAGCGCCGGGAGGAGTTGAGGTCCAAGGCAGCGGAACGCTTGAAGCGGAAGCCTTTAGAGAAGCATTGTCATCTGGAAATTCCGATGAATTCTCCGATACGAACTTTTGTGGAAATCAAGCTGATGAATATGGAAAAGTGCACAATCAGGGAGGCATGGGCAAGATTTGAAAAAACACTATTGTTCGAGTTCATGAAGGACTATCCGGAACTTGTCGCGGAAGGCTCGGATTTTCTGTATCGCTGTTTTTGTATCGAACAGGAACAAGGCCCTGGTGACATGGCGGAATACATAGAAAAATCGTGCAAATGGAGCTTTATCTGAGCAAAAAATCCGAAGGGTGAAAACCCTTCGGATTTTTGCAGGTATCGGAATTATTTCGCAGCCTTGGCAGCGCGGATGGCTTCCGTGAGCATCGGGGTGACTTTGAACAGATCGCCGCAGATGCCGTAGTCGGCAATCTCGAAGATCGGAGCGGTATCGTTCTTGTTTACCGCGATGATGCACTCGGAATCCTGCA